>JBJXGQ010000029.1:0-29483 GCA_046160525.1 Burkholderiales bacterium | reverse complement strand
TGGATCTCGCGCAAATCACCGAGGAGCATCTCAAGGAACATGACCAGGACCACTTCGGAGGCTTGGAAGCCAACGATATTTTGATCGCCAAGGCCGGTATCCAAGCTCATCACCTTGTGCTTGATGTGTGCAGCGGCATGGGCGGACCCGCCCGTTATTTCGCACTGCGGACCGGTTGCCGGGTGGTTGGATTGGATTTCACGGAAAGCCGGCTCAAGAGCGCCGAAAAGCTCACCGCCATGGTCAAACTGGATGACGTCGTGAGCTTCAAGCTGGGCAACGCCCTGGAGATGCCCTTCGAGGACGATTATTTCGATGTGGTCATCGGCCAGGAAGCGTGGTGCCATATTCCCCAGAAGGAAAAACTCATCGCGCAATGCACTCGTGTGCTCAAGCCTGGCGGCGTGCTGGCCTTCACCGATATCTTGCGCACCGATCGCATCTCTCAAGCGGAACTGGAGCGCCTTGGCCAGGAGATGACCTTCTCCGATTTGGGCTCGATCGAGCGCTATCGCGCGCTACTCACGGAGCGCGGTAACGAAATCGCAGGGGTGGATGATTTGAGCGCCTTGTGGGCGGACATTCTGGTCAAACGCCTCGCCATGTATCGCAGCCTCAAGGAAACCACCGCGCGCAAGTTTGGCGAGGAACGCCATCGAGAATGGGACCGTTACTACAGCTTCTTCGTCGGCATGTACTCCGAGGGCAAATTAGGTGGCGCGCGCTTCGTCGCCAGAAAGCGCTGGGACTACGCACCTAAGCTGCTAAAATCCGCGCCCTTTTTCTAGCTTCACTGCCGCCGGACTGGCGCAACCATCGTGACTGACATCACCCAGCAGCAACTGAGCGAACGCATCGGCCAGCGGCGCACCTTCGCCATCATCTCGCACCCGGACGCGGGTAAGACAACCCTCACGGAGAAACTTCTCCTGTTCGCAGGCGCCATTCAGATCGCGGGAAGCGTCAAGGCGCGCAAAGCCTCGCGCCACGCCACGTCCGATTGGATGGAGATCGAGAAGCAGCGCGGAATTTCGGTGGCAAGTTCTGTCATGCAAATGGAGTACCGCGACCGCGTCATTAACCTCCTGGATACGCCGGGCCACAAGGATTTCTCCGAGGATACCTACCGGGTGCTCACGGCAGTGGATTCCGCCCTCATGGTCATCGACGCGGCCAACGGCGTGGAAGCGCAAACGTTGCGGCTTCTGGAAGTGTGCCGCTCGCGCAACACCCCGATCATCACCTTCATCAACAAGTTGGATCGCGAAGTGCGCGAACCCCTCGATCTCATCGATGAAATCGAGCGCGTGCTGGGCATGAGCGTGATTCCCTTCTCCTGGCCCATCGGCATGGGGAAGAGTTTCCGCGGGGTCTACGATCTCACGCGCGATCAAGTGCGCGTGTTCAAGCCTGGCGCGGACCGTTTGAACGGTGACGAGGAAGCCATTCAAGGGCTGGATCATCCCTCGCTCTCCGAGCGCTTTGGCATGGACATGACCAAGGCCCGCAACGAGATCGATCTCATCCGTGGTGCCATACCGGAGTTCTCGCGAGAGGAATTTCTGGCAGGCAAGCAAACGCCCGTATTTTTCGGCTCGGCCATCAACAACTTCGGCGTGCAGGAAGTGTTGGATGCCCTGGTGAGCATTGCTCCCTCCCCTACCCCGCGCGTGTCCTTGCAAGGCCCCGTGGATCCGCATCACGATAAATTCAGCGGCGTGGTGTTCAAGATCCAAGCGAACATGGACCCCTCGCACCGCGACAGAGTCGTCTTCATTCGCGTGTGCTCCGGGCGTTTCGAGCGCGGCATGCGTCTCAAGATTCAGCGGCTGAACAAGGAGATTCGCCCCAACAACGTGGTGGCCTTCATGTCCCAGCGGCGCGAACTGCTCGACGAGGCCTACGCGGGCGACATCATCGGTATCCCCACGCACGGCGGTATTCAATTGGGCGACACATTGACGGAAGGCGAGTCTCTGCAATTCACCGGGCTACCGTTTTTTTCTCCGGAAATTTTCTACTCGGTGGAAGTGGTGAACCCGTTGCGCGCCAAGCAACTAAAAATCGGCTTGATGCAGTTGGGAGAAGAAGGCGCCATCCAGGTTTTTCGCCCTATGCGCGCCACCATGTTGCTGCTTGGCGCCGTGGGTAACCTGCAATTCGACGTGGCGGCCCACAGACTCAAGCATGAGTATGGCGTCGAAGCTCGCATGCTGCCCACCTCCTACACCTGTGCCCGCTGGGTCACGGCTGAGGATCCCGTTAAGCTGGAGAAATTCATCGAGGGAAACGCTGGCAGGGTGGCCTTCGATGTCGCCGATGCACCCGCGGTACTCGCCCGCTCTACTCACGAAATGAAAGTAATTCAAGACATGTGGAAGGACATCCAATTCCACACCCAGCGAGAGCACGCTGGCTTGAGCTTGGAAGTCCTGGCCGGTTAACAGTATTTCCAAGGGCAAGCATTAGGCGATTTTCTTCGCTAGACTCCTGGGCAGGAGTGACCCATGGAGACCGCAAATGCCCAGAACTTCAACGATGGCCCAGTTGCGCAGGGCGCTGCGCATAGCTTTCTATTGTGAGTCGAGCGGTGTAAGTCCTCAAGAGGCGATTGAGGCGGGACGCGAAAAAATCGACCGCAAGCGGCGCTCCGTTATCACAGCAATAGCCGCCAGCGCCGCTGCCCCACTACTCGGGCACGCTCCAAGAAGTCTTGCTGTTCCAAGATTCAACGGCGGAGTGGCCATAGTAGGCGCGGGCTTGGCTGGTTTATCTTGCGCCTACCAACTTTCCGCCAAAGGTATCAGCGCCCCGGTCTACGAGGCGAGTTCGCGAGTGGGTGGCCGTTGTTGGTCTCTGCGAAATTTCTTTCCCGGCCAAGTTGCGGAGCGTGGCGGCGAATTCATAGACACCACCCACACGACTATGCGGGGTTTCGCCAATGCGTTTGGCTTGGCGCTTGAAGAAGTCACCAAGGAACCGGGGGAAGTCGCTTATTACTTCGATGGGCGCCACTATAGCGAAGCCCAGGTGGTGGAAGAGTTCCGCCAATTCGTGCCCGCCATGAAAGCGGATCTACGCGATCTGGGCCAACCCATCGCGGACAGCTTTTCCCAGGATGACCGCCGGTTGGACCTGACGTCCCTGGCTGACTACCTGGCTAGCCGTGGCGCCGGGCCTTTGATCCGCCAAGTGATCGATGTAGCCTACACCATCGAGTACGGGCTGGACATCTCCAAGCAAAGCTGCCTCAATTTCCTGCTTTTCATTCATGCCGACCGCCGGTCCAAATTCCATCCCTTCGGCGTGTTCAGCGATGAGCGTTTTCATGTCACTGAAGGTAACGATGCCATCACCCAAGGGCTTGCCAACCGGCTAGCGGGCCAAATCTCCACGGACCACAAGCTTGTGCGTGCCAAGCGCCTCTCCAGCGGACGTGTGCAACTTGCGTTCTCGGTAGGCGGCAGAACCATCGAAAGCGAGCACGACGCCGTGATCCTTACACTACCCTTTTCGGTCCTTCGTAGCGTGGATCTCGATCCAAGTCTCGCGCTGCCAGATTGGAAGACCCAGGCCATCAGCGAGTTTCAATACGGCACCAATTCCAAGATGATGCTGGGCTTCACTGGGCGCCCGTGGCTTACACTGCACCACAGTAATGGCACCTCATACAGCGATTTGCCAAACCTGCAAAACACTTGGGAGACCAACCCTGCCTTGGCGACTAGCGCCTCGGCAATCTTGACGCACTATTCGGGCGCCGCGCTCGGACAGTCTTTGCTTCCAGCCAAGGTTCAAACGCATGCCGGCAGCTTTCTTAGGGATTTGGAAAAGATCTATCCGGGCGCCTCTGCGCAGGCTGCCCGCAACGCGGCTGGTAAGTACCTCGCTCACGTGGAAAATTGGTCTCTCAACCCCCTTGCCTTGGGTGCTTATAGTTGCAACGCTCCCGGTTACTTCACCTCTATCGCCGGCAACGAAGCCAAGCCCGTAGGCAACCTATTTTTTGCCGGTGAACATACGGATTCGTTCTACGCGGCCCAGGGGTTCATGGAGGGTGCGGCCCTTTCCGGATTACGCGCGGCAGCTGAAGTGACCACCTTCCTGAAACATGCATGATTCGCTTACTTGGCGAATAGCATTTCCGGTTTTTCGAAGGCCTTGAACTCCAGGGCATTGCCGCAGGGATCCAGAAAGAACATCGTGGCCTGTTCACCAGGCTGGCCCTTGAAGCGCACATGCGGTTCGATGATGAAGCGGACGCCTGCTTGCGTAAGTTTGCGCGCCATCTCATGCCATTCTTGCATCGGTAACACGAGTCCGAAGTGGCGCACCGGCACGTTGTCTCCGTCCACTAAGTTGGTTTCATGGTGGCCTGCTTCCGGCGACAGGTGCGCCACGATCTGGTGGCCGTGGAAATCGAAGTCCACCCATTGGTCCGAGGAGCGCCCTTCGGGACAGCCCAGTAGCCCGCCATAGAACGCGCGCGCTTTGTCCAAGGAGGTAACGGGGAAGGCTAGATGAAATGCAGGCATGGCGGGCATCGCGGGTTTTCAATTGGACCGGGGCACGAATTCTAGCGTTGGTACATAATTCGGCAAACGATTCTGGAGGAGTGACCTCAAAATGCCCCAAACCATAACGGATGTGCAGCAACGGCCTTTTACCGTTCATACCCTTACTCCCCATCTGGGAGCACGCATCACGGGCGTCGATTTCTCGAAACCCATCGATGACGTGCTCTTCCGTGCCATTTACAACGCCTTCCTGAAATACCAAGTCCTGCTGTTCGGCTATCAGAACCTGGATCCCGGGCGGCAAGTGGAGTTCGCACGCCATTTCGGCGAAGTGCAGATCCATGTGATGAACCAGTATCACGCCGGGGGTTACCCGGAACTGTACCGCCTGTCCAATCTTGACGAGAACGGCAATCCCAACGGCCGCCACCCCGACAAAGGTACACTGGCATGGCACACGGATGGCTCCTGGCGCCGCACGACAGGCCAAGCCACCATCATCTACTCCGAGATCGTTCCGGAGACTGGTGGCGAGACGCACTTCTGCGATATGTACGGCGCCTACGAACGCCTGAGCCCGGCGTGGAAAGATCGCATCAAGGACCTGCGCGCGGTCCATAACCTGGATTTTTCCCGCACCCGCCGCCATGGCGAAGATCCCATGACCGAGGCGCAGAAGAATGACGTGCCGCCGGTGGATCATCCCATCGTGCGAACCCATCCGGAAACGGGCCGCAAATGTATCTTTCTCGGCGACCACGCGGAATACATCGTGGGGATGGACTACGAAAAGGGCCGTGCGCTCATCGAAGAGATCAATGCCTTGGCGGTACATCCCGATCTGACTTACGAGCATTGTTGGAATCTCGGCGAGATGATCGTATGGGACAACCGCTGCTTGCAACACCGCGCCACGGAGTACGACCCGGCGGTGCAACGGCGGGTCATACGGCGATGCACGGTATTGGGAGAAATTCCGCAGTAGACCTTGATTGCGCCCCGCTCGTGGCCCTCCCCCAACGGCGCCTCGATGGGAGGAAATGCCTGATTCGCCACGCTTCCCTCCCTTGCGCATAGCGCGAGGGAGGGTTAGGGTGGGGGCGTGGCCGCTGCCCCTCCAAGAATGAACAACCCAGGGTTCGAAGCTTCTACACGCAGAAGGGCCGTCATTGCCGCCGTCTTTGGCAACGTGTTGGAGTGGTACGACTTCGCCATTTACGCCTACATGGCTACCCTCATCGCGAAGAAGTTTTTTCCTACGGGAGATGAGGTCACTTCTCTTCTGTCCACCTTCGCGGCCTTTGGTGTGGGATTCGTGGTGCGCCCTCTGGGTGGCATCGTCATTGGGCGCCTCGGCGATGCGAAGGGGCGCAAGGCCGCGCTGCTTCTCACCATGGCATTGATGGCCGTGGGTACCGTGATGATTGGGCTCGCACCCGCCTACGAAACCATTGGCCTCGCGGCGCCCGCCATCGTGGTCCTCGCCAGACTCATTCAGGGTTTTTCGGCCGGTGGCGAGTGGGGCACTTCCACGGCCTTCATCGTGGAATGGGCACCGGAAAACCGAAGGGGACTTTATGGCAGCTTGCAACAGTGCAGCGTGGCGGGTGGCCTGCTGTTGGGTTCCGCCACGGCGGCCTCGCTCAGCACCTTGATGAGCACCGAAGCCACCGAACAATGGGGATGGCGGATTCCGTTTCTCTTGGGCGCCGCGATCGGCCCGGTGGGTTGGTATATGCGAAGGCACATCGAAGATACGCCTGCCTTCCAGCGCGCGGCCGCCATACCTGCGTCCACCGGTTCAGACGCGAGCCTGATGCTCAAGGCCTTCGGCTTCACCGTTTTGTGGACGGTTTCCTACTACATCTTTCTCACCTACTTGCCGACTTTCCTGCAAAAGCATGCTCACCTATCGCGAGCGCAGGCGCTATGGTCGGCATCAGCCGGGTTGTTGCTGCTGATCCTCGCGTGCCCAATATTCGGCCACCTCTCCGACCGCATTGGACGCAAGCCCTTGTTGCTGGCCTCCTGCACCGCCTTCGTGATACTGCCCTACCCGCTGCTGAGTTTCATGCTAAGCGATGTATCCCTTGCGGCCATCATCGCCTGCCAACTGCTTCTGGCACTGGCCATTGCCTGCTTTTCCGGTCCTGGTCCCGCGGCGATTTCGGAAATTTTTTCCACGCAAAGCCGCTCCACGGGAATGTCCATCGGTTACAGTTTGTCCGTGGCGGTGTTCGGCGGCTTCGCGCCTTTCATTGCCACGTGGCTCATCGCACGCACCGCAAACCCAGTAGCTCCCGCGTTCTATGTGATGGCGGCTGCGCTCGTCACTTTCATCGTCATCGCGCGGATGGAGGATAGGGCTCTTGTGCCATTGCGATAACAAAAAGGCCTTACCACAGAGGCACAGAGACACAGAGAAAAACAACTTCTAATGTCAAACCGCTCTCCGAATGCCGCCGGGTTTCGGTAGCAACTGACTTGAATATTGTTGTCCTCTGTGTCTCTGTGCCTCTGTGGTGAAAAGCTTTTGTGGGTTAAGTACAAGCAACCGCGTACAAGTCCTGCACACCCTCCGGTAGCAAGGATTCTTGCCACGTTGCGCCACCGTCACCCGTGCTAAACACCTGGCCGCAGCGCGAGATGCAATGAATCCCGCGCGGGTCGTGCGGATCGAAGCCCACCGCCATCATGGTGGCGCGTGCCTTGATGCCGCGATCCACCCGCGTCCATGTGACGCCCACGTCGTCGCTACGGAAGAGCGATCCATCTTCGCTGCGTGAGGCGGGTGACAGGCAGGTGAACAGAACTTTTGAATCGTGGGGCGACACGCGGATGTCGCGAGCGTAAGTGAGAGGCGAGAAACGGCCCACTTGCATGTCCATCCACGAGGATCCTCCGTCCGTGCTCCGGAACATCCCCATGCGCAGTGCGAGATACACGGTACCCGGTTGCGCGGCCGTGGTACCCACCGCATGCACGTCCAGCATGCCTTCGGTGTCGCTGTCGCTTTGAATCCTGCTGCGTAAATGCGGATGCTTATTCGCAAGTGCCGCCAGATCTTCAGCGCAATCGGCCCAGGATTCTCCCTCATCCATGCTTCGCATTACTCCCGCCACTTCCAACGCGGCGTAGATGTTCTCAGGCCGGGCGGGATTCACGGCGAACCGCATGACCCGGCACGGGAACGCCATGGTGACGCGCTGCGGAATTTGCACCGGTACGCGGCGCCAGGTCTCGCCGCCGTCTTGGCTGCGCAACACGCCCAGAGGCGAGGTTCCGGCGTAGAGCAGGCGCGAATCCTTCGGGTGCACGCACACGGACCAGATCTGAAGGTCGCGCGGCGTGTCGAGCCTCTGCCAGCTATCGCCCCCATCGAGGGTACGGTAAAGCCCCATGTCCGTCCCGGCGTAAAGCACGTTCGCGCGCTCCGGATGGACCGTGATCGCTTGTACCTGCACGGCCTCGGGCAAGGCTAGCCGCTCCCAACCGCTATTGCCTTGCACCTTGCGGAACACGCCCCCCATCGTGCCGCCCACCCACTTCGCCGCGCCCACGTACAAAGTCATGATTTCTCCTTTATATGCTTCCCGCGCCAGCGCGCACCCCAGCGCACACGGGTAAACTTATCGTCCATGCGGAAATGTACACCATGACGGAACCTACAGACGAGCCCTGGGCATGGCCCGAAGCGAAATGGCGGCGCATCGTTGAGCAGGTGCGCGCGGGCCGCGGGCTTAAACCCAAGCGCTGGAAGGACGGCGCTCGCTGCGCCGTGGCGCTGTCCTTCGACTCCGATCACGAGACCAACGAGTTGCGCGACGGCGCAAAGTCCATCGGCCGGTTAAGCTGGGGACAGTATGGCCACCGGGTGGGCATACCGAGAATTCTCGCTGTGTTGCGCAGACACGGAGTGCCCGCGAGTTTCTTCGTTCCCGCCGTCACCGCCCTACTCTACCCCGGTGAGCAACGGCAAATAATCGCCGAAGGGCATGAGATCGGCATCCACGGTTGGATTCATGAACTCAACTCCGGATTGGCCTACGAGGCGGAAAAAGATCTGATGCTGCGTGCCTGCGATACCTTGGAGAAGATCACCGGGGTGAAACCCGTGGGCATGCGCACGCCTTCCTGGGATTTCAGCCCGCACACGCTACGCATCGCCAAGGAGATGGGGTTGCTCTACGACTCCTCGCTCATGGCGGACGAGGATTGCTACGAGTTGCTGCTGGAAGGTGAACCCACGGGCGTGGTGGAATTTCCCGTGGAGTGGGTGCGCGACGATGCGGTGTATTTCTGGATGAACCGCTTTGCCTCGCACCGTCCCTACACCCCGCCGGCGGACGTGTTCGATATTTTTCGCCGCGAGTTCGACGGTGCTTATGCGGAAGGCGGCGTATGCCAGATTACCTTCCATCCGCACGTGATCGGCTACCGCTCGCGTATCTGGATTCTGGACAAACTCATCGAACACGCCAGGAGCCATCCTGACGTATGGTTCGCTACCCATGAAGAAGTCGTGCGGTGGGCGAAGGAGCACGGAAGCTAATCCATGGACAACCTGGACGTCACTCATCATTACGCCGAACTCTCGGGAGTTCGCATGCACTACGTCACTTCGGGCCAGGGCTATCCCGTGGTGTTGCTGCACGGCTGGCCGCAGACATGGTACGAGTGGCATAAAGTCATTCCGCTGCTCAACGCAAAGTTCAAGGTCATCGCACCGGATCTGCGCGGCCTGGGCGACACGTCCCGGCCCGCCCAAGGCTACGACAAGAAAACCATCGCGGAGGATGTCTGGGAACTCCTCCATGTCAAGCTCGGTATCGAAGAGTTCTTTCTCGTGGGGCACGATTGGGGTGGTCCCACGGCCTATTCTCTTGCCGCCCATCATCCCGAAGCCGTCAAGCGCCTTGCCATCGTCGATGTCACCATTCCAGGCGACGGCAGTCCCAACATCAGCCAAGGCGGCAAACGCTGGCACCACGGGTTTCACCAAACCCTGGAGATGCCGGAGCAACTCATTCAAGGCCGCGAACACATTTACCTGGGCTGGTTCTACCGGAACTATGCGTTTCGCCCCGATGCGATAGATGACGCATCGATCAAGGAGTACCTGCGCTGCTACACCCAACCAGGCGCGCTGCGCGCGGGCTTCGAGTACTACCGAAACATTCCCAACGACATCGCCTACAACGCGAAGTTGATCGAAGGCTTCAAACTCCCCATGCCCGTGCTGGCCTTGGGCGGGGCGCAAAGCTGGGGGCGGCGCATGGAAGTCGTGGAATCCCTGAAGCGCGTCGCGGTGGATGTTCGCGGCGGAATGGTGGAGGACTGCGGGCACTTCGTCCCGGAGGAGCAACCCGAAGTGCTGGCCAAGCACCTTTTGGATTTCTTTCGCGCCTGAATTCGCCTCCGCATGGGGGGCGGTCATGGGTAACGCATAATACGCATAACTGTTTCCAGGGAGCACCATAACAATATGGCATTACTCTCCTCCGCCGCCGGAAAAATAATCGGTGAACGCATCGTGGAAATCACGCCCCGCATGACCATGGCCTACGCCGTGGCCATTGGAGCGCTGGACGAGTGCTACATGGACGATCTTCTGCCCGGAGGGATCGTCGCACCACCTCCCTTTTGCGTGGCGCTCGAATGGCCGCTTCTCTTCGACGAGCGCTGCCGTGCGTTAACGGGCACCACCAAGGACGATGCCTGGGGCGGCATTCATGTACAGCAGGACACGACATTCCATCGTGTCATCCGTCCTGGGGACAAGCTGCGCACCACCGCGCGAACCGTTCAGGTTCGTGCCACCAAGGCCGGTGCCTTGACGGTGACCAAGCTCGATACCAACGAAGCACAATCCAATACGCCGGTAGTGACCAGTTGGGTATCCATCATCTTTCGCGGACTCTATGTCGATGGGCCCAGCGTATCGCGCGAAGAATCGCCCGCCCTGCGCGCGGATGACGATTTAGTTTTACCTGTGACCCATGCCGTGCGGGTGGAAATTCCGCGCTCGCTTCCCCATGCGTACACGGAGTGCTCCGGCATTTGGAATCCCATTCACACAGAGCGCCGCATGGCGAAATCCAAGGGACTACCCGACATCATTCTCCACGGCAGTTGTACTTGGGCCCTTGCCGCCAAGGAGACCATCCGCCACTTTGGCGGTGGTGACCCGGCGCGCTTGCGCCGCTTCGCTGGCCGCTTCGAGGCGCCAGTCATCCCCGGCGCCTACGCAGACATTCTCTTGGCGGCACCGGCCTCGGAAGGCCCGGTGGAATTCGTGGTTCAGAATGCCACCGGGGCCCTAGCCATTGCGAACGGAATGGCGGAACTCAGACCGGCTTAAAGCGCGAGGGATGCGGGACAGGCCGCTGCCTGTCCCACGCGGCATCCTGCTCTTATTTCTTCTCCGTCAGCGCCTTGACGATTTCGCCTAGCTGCTTAAGCGATTCGCCATCCTCCGCGCTCACCTGATCGGAACCTGGGCAGCGCGGATCGGTTCTCTGCAAGGCGCCGAACATCGCCTTGGTGACGGGGATAGCGTCGCAGCCGTTGTCCGTTTCGCAGATGAAATCATGCTCTGGGCGCGCTTTCACGTGGCATGCGAAACAATTCAGACCGAAGCGGTTGTTCACCTCGGCGGCTCCGCGCGTGTAGATCTTGGCACCGTTCTTATCGAGGTCGATCCAGAAGAATTCCCAGTCCCGGGTTGCGGGGCTAAACCCTTTCTGCTGCTTGATCATCACCTCGTTGGGCATCACCTGCACCACGGAACCCTCGGGGTAGTCTCCCCGCCCGGCGTTGGCCACGGCCAAGGTACCGGAAAGATTACCCGCAAGATTGTCCACATAGAAATGCCGCACCTTGCTCATTTGCATGATGCACTTGAATGAATTGTCGTCCACCTTGATCTTGGGTTCGGCGGCGATACCTCCGCCGGCAAACCCGTTCACCGCCAAGACCAACGCGCCCGCGAGTGCATACCTGACCAACTTGTTGTTTCTCCCCACGACACACACCTCCTAGTATTAACAGAGGCTCATTCTTGATTTATTCGAGCCGCCGTGCTGAGCCCCAAAGCGCCGCGCCTGATCGCTATTTATACATGATTCCAGACTCGCGGCGCAATAGCGGCATACGCCATGGCCGAGCCTACGCACCAAATTTTGGCGCGCGCTTTTCTTTGTGCGATGCCACGCCTTCCTTCACATCGGGCCCGGTAAATCCCAGCATCTCCAAGGCAAGGGAAGTATCGAAACTTGGTCCCGCCATGCGCAGCCAGTTATTCAAGCTGTATTTGGTCCAGCGAATGGCACTTTGCGATCCGCGCGCAATCTTGCGGGCAACCTCACGCGATTTCTCCGTGAGTTCGCTTTCGTCCACGCAGAGCGAAACCAATCCGATGCGTTCGGCCTCCTCTCCACTCACTTCCTCGCAAAGTAAGAGGTAATACTTTGCCTTCGCCATGCCGCATAGAAGAGGCCATACGATCGCCGCGTGATCGCCCGCCGCCACGCCCAACCGCGTGTGCCCGTCGATGATGCGCGCATTCTTCGCCGCGATGGAGATGTCCGCCAGCAGGCCCGCCACCAAACCTGCCCCCACCGCCGGGCCATGCATGGCCGAGACAACGATCTTCGAACAGTTGATCAGGTTGTAGACCAAGTCCTTGGCCTCGCGCCACACGCGTGCACGGGTCTCGAAGTCTTGCGTCATCTTCTCCACCAGATCAAAACTGCCGCCAGCCGAGAAACCCCGCCCTGCCCCGCGCAAAATGGCCACCGACACATCGGGATCCGCATCGATATCACGCCATATCTCGGTGAGTTCGCGATGCCCCCGGTCATCGGCGAGGGCGAGCTTGTCTTCCTGGCCCATGACGATTTCGAGGATGCCGGGTTCTAGGTGTTTAATGCGGAGTGTTTGGTAGTGGTCGTAGGGCATTGTTGTTAGGCGTGAGGGGTGAGGGGTGAAGGGTGAGGGGTGAGGGGTGAGGGGTGAGGGGTGAGGGGTGAGGGGTGAGGGGTGAGGGGTGAGGGGTGAGGGGTGAAGGAGATCGGACTTTCCATTTTCCCTCTAAATTCTCGCGGCCAACTTGCACGCGAAATTATGCGCCATGTAGGGCGAGAGCGAGTTTTCCCTCTTGTACCGTCACCACAAGCCCGTGGGCTAAGGTGCTTGCCTTACGATCTAAAAGCACTCTAATGCCATCAATCATGATCGTGTCGGCAAGAACTGCGGTCGCCTTGGGCTTATCCCAAGCAATTACTTCGACAATCCAGGCCGGAGCTTCGATAGTTTCCCAAATGACGTCACCGTTCGGCCCGCGACGAACCTCCTTTATTCCACGTGACCAACGGATTGCAAGTACGCGTAGCGAGCCCTCGCCAAAATGCGGGTTAGCAAGCTGGCTACGAGCCAGTTCTGCTGCCTCAGGGGTAATCGTGACCATGGCCATCGTTATGCAGGCAGCCAGACATTGGCCGGAAACACCACCGCGATCATCGTACCGATGCGACTTCCATTGAAAGCGTTGGCAGACACGACACAGCACGGCCGCTGGAAACTCGGCTCGGAACCTACGAGGTTTGGAAAAGATGCCCACCAAATCTCCGCGCACCGCATTACCACTTTTCCTTGCCGAGAGAACGCGGCTGAAGTGAAACTACTTGTGCCGCAAGTTCTGACTTCTCCAACCCGGGACCATAGATCTCATTCAGTCTCTCCGTGACCAGACTCTCGCGATGATTCTCCACGAGGCTTGCAAGTGCCCTTGCATACAGATCGCTTCGAGATATGCCAAGCCGCGCAGCCAACTGCTCCGCAGATTGGAAGACACGATTAGGAATGGAGACGGCAGTTTTCATTCGAGGGTCAGAAGCACGCTTATGACATCGAAAGTATAAGATGGGTTACGCGAAGGTACATTGCCCATTATCCAATTGCGGCGTAGCGTTGAGGTCCAATAACAGGCTATGGTGATCTCTTGCACACGCAGCTATCTGGATGAAGCGATTTTCCACTCGTCGAGAAGCCGTGATACTCGTAACTGCAATGCCCTTTTGCCCAGCATGAAGCCGCGCAAGCACTTTCCCTTCCCTCCACAACTCTATGTGCAATGGCATAGACAAGCCCAACCAAGGCTGCGCAAAGAAGTATCACCGTAAGTTTGCGCATGAACCAATGGGGCATCTCGCGTCAGGCTACCGCATCCGCCCAAGGCGATCCAATCTCCGTCGTGCCCCAGTTCGAATTTCCGCTCCTCAGCACCCCGCTCGGGCAAGCGAACTTGAAGGGCAATGTCTGCCGGTGTTGTTGAATGTATTCGAAGCGAGACTGCAAGGCCTCATGGATCTTTTCATCGAGCGCTGTATCGCCAATGACCAAGGCGCCTTCGCTCGCATCGATGCGAGGCCGGTGGAATGCGGTGTCCAAAGTGTCGCCGTAGTCGGCGAGGAAAGAGAGTAATTGCGTCACGGCTGGAAGAATTCGGCGGCCGCCCGAGGCACCGAGAGCGAAGCGGCGGCCGTCGTGTTCGGCGATGATAGGGCAGTAGTTGGTCAGGCAGCGCTTGCCTGGTGCCAAGGAATTGGGGTGGCCCGCTTCAGTGTCGAACCACATGATGCCGTTGTTCATGAGTACCCCCGAATCGGGCAGGCTGACCCGCGACCCGAAGACCGATAGGAGGGTTTGAGTGACGGCCGCCATGTTGCCTTCTTTATCCACGACGCAGAAATGCGTGGTACAGCCCGGCGCGCGGCCACCGTCCACGTCACCCATGCCAGTGAGGCGAAATTTGTAGGCCTCTTGCAAGCTGCTCGCGTATGCGCAGTAGGCCGCTGCGTCGGGTGAATCGTGCGGCGACAGGCGTGAGGCGAGTAGGTTTAGGGTGTGGGCGAGCGTGGGGCCCGCGGTGAGTTCTGGGGTGGCGGCAACGCGGGCATTACGGTAATCGATGAACAAGGGATCGGTCTCGCGCGCACGAAAGGCCGCGAGATCCTTGGCGCTCAGTTTTCCGCCGAGGGCTTGAACCTCCCCCGCAATGGTGCGGGCAAGATCTCCATCGTAGAAATCGCGCGCGCCCGCCTGCGCCAGTCTTCCTAGCGTGGCGGCCAGTTTCTTCTGCGGCAAGCGCACTTCGATGCGCGCGGACCACGCCGCAACGGGCGGCATTCCGTTGGGGAGATAGGCTGCGCGGCTCGCCTGGTAGCGATTCAGATCGAGGGCCGCGCTGGCGATATTTTGGGTCGCGAACCAATCTACCAGCAGCCCCTCCGCCGCGAGCGCGATGGCCGGTTCGAGCAAATCCGGCCACGGCAATTTCGCGAACCGTTCATGGGCTACTCGCATGCCGTCCACCACGCCGGGCACCGCGATGGCATGGGGGCCGTGGATATTGCGATCGTCCCGCACACGCGCCCAGGGGAAAAGATCCGGGGCCACGCCCTCACCCGTCAACGGGTAGTCGGCGGGATCGAGGGATTGGGGGGAGCGCATGCCAAAGTCGATCACGCGGTAGCGATTGTCCTTCGCCCGGTACAGCACCATGGCCCCGCCACCGCCAATGCCGCTCATCCAAGGTTCCAGTACGCCCAGCGCGAAGGAAGTGGCGATGAGCGCATCCACCGCATCGCCGCCCTCGCGCAGGATACGCGCTCCAACCTCCGCCGCGCGCCGGTGCTGGGCTGCGACGATTCCTCCCTGGCTTTGCACGGCTGGCTTCGTCACCCGCATCGACGCGCTGAAGTTATTCATCATGTCTCCTTGAGGCGCTTATCGCTCACCCATGCCAGCGCCGCGCCTAGCAGGGCCACGCTGGCAGCCAAAATGCCTAAGCCCGCGAACTCCGAAGCCGCGATGAGCACGGCCCCAATGGAGGCTGCCAGCAACCATCCCACGCTCGCCGTGGCGATCTGAATACCGAATAGCGCTCCGCGCAATTCGCTCGGCACATCCGAAAGCGTAGCCAACAACGAGGGCCGCCCCAGGGCATTGACGAAGGAATACAGAAAGCCTAGCGCAACCGAGGCCGCGAGCCCGCCATGCCAGATGAAGGTAGGCGCGGCCACGAGCGCCGTGCCCAGCGAAGATGCGGCGAACACCATGGGGCGCGATCGTGCGGCATCCGCCAAACGCCCGCCCACCACATTCCCCGCCAAGGTTCCCGAGGCAATGAGTGCCAAGGCCACCGCCAGCTCCCGCAGTTGTATGCCATATACGTGCTGCAAATAAGCGGGGATGAACATGCCGACCAGGGCAAAGCAAACGCGCTCCGTGGTCCCTGCCAGCAGGAAAGCCAGGAGCTTAGGCCGTAACAATTGCTTGAGGGGGACCTTGGTGCGATGGGCCTCATGATGGACGGTAGCGCTTCTTGGCACCACCCACCACACCAGTAGCGCACACGCCACCGTCACCGCCCCGTGGGCGGAGAGCCCGCCGCGCCATCCCGCCACGCTCCCCAGCCAGGTAATGAGCGGCACACCCATAAGGAGCGAAAGCGACTGCCCCGTGATGATCCAGCTCAAGGAGCGCCCGCGCTTGGCCGGCTGTACGTGATCCGACACGGTGGCGAAGACTGTGCCCATGAAGGCCCCGCCCGCAGCGCCGGAGACCAACTGCCATGCCACGATGGCAGGATAACTCTGCGCGTTGGCGAAGAGCAGCCGCGCCACTCCCAGCATCGCCAATGCGATCACCAATACCTTCTTGCGTCCGATGCGATCGGTCACGAAGCCCGCGCATAGGGAAGCGGTGCCCCAGGTTACGGACATGAAGCCGAATAGATGGGCAACCGTTGCCAGATCGGTTTTCAAATCGGCGGCAATCAATCGCAGAAAGGGCGCCAGCGCGGAACCCGACGAGGTGGCCACAAAGGTCCCCACGCAAAGCGTGAGCAGCATCGCCAGGATGCGGGCGTCAGTCATTTCTACTTGCAGGAACCGCCGGAAATAAGGTCTTGGACTTTACCATCGCAGGCGGCCTCAAGATCAGCGGCGTGTAGCCGTAGGTCCCAGCGATCACATCGATGGGAGATTGCGTGCCACCTCAAGATGAATTAGCGGAACTCACCGCGCTCGTACGTTCCGGCTTCCCCATCATTCTGATCGAAACCCACGAGGAGCCCCGCATCCTTGGTTTGCTGGAAAAGTTGGGCAACCTGGAAAACCAGCCCCTGTTCACCTGGAGCATCTCCAACGGCATACGGCGGTTGCGAGGAACGGAGAGGATTCCCCAGAGCAACGAACTGCTCGATGCCTTGAAGCACATCGATAAGACTCCCCAAAACGGCCTCTATGTCATGTGCGATGCCCATCCCGGGTTCAAGGATGCGGTGTGCGTGCGCCTCATTCGCGAGATCGCGCTGGAGCATTACAAAACGGCGCGCACGCTGGTCTTCCTCAGCCCCCGCCTGGAGGAGTTACCTTCCGAAATACTGCGTCTCGCCGCGCACTTTCGCCCGGCCCTTCCAGACCGCCAGCAGATCCGCAAGATCTTAAGCGAGGAAGCCTCGGTGTACGAGTCCCAGTCAGGTAGCAAGGCGCGTGGCGACAAGGCCGCCATCGACATGCTGGTCGTGCACCTGCTCGGCATGGAAAGCGAGGACGTGCGCAGGCTCATACGCCAAGCGCTGCGCGACAACGGCTCCATCAACGACGACGACGTTCGCCGCGTGCTACGCACCAAGTACGAGGCCATGGGCGGCGCGGGCAGTGACGAATTTCTGCAAGATTCCACGAATTTCAAAGCCGTTGGCGGTCTAGCCCGTCTGAAGCACTGGCTCGGTTTGCGCCGCAAGCCCTTTGTGGAATCCGCGCAGCACGATGCAGACCGTCCCAAGGGCATCGTGCTGATGGGCGTGCAAGGCGGTGGCAAGAGTCTCGCCGCCCGCGCCGTGGCCGGTGAATGGGGCGTTCCCCTACTGCGCCTGGATTTCGGCGCGTTGTACAACAAATTCCAGGGCGAAACCGAGCGCAATCTGCGCAACGCCTTGAGCACCGCGGCCCACATGTCGCCTTGCGTGCTGTGGATCGACGAGATCGAAAAGGGTCTGTCCACGGATAACTCCGAGAACGACGGCGGTGTTTCGCGCCGCGTATTGGGGACGCTCCTTACCTGGATGTCGGAACGCACTCACCCCGTGTTCGTCGTCGCCACCGCCAACGACATCTCACGCTTGCCTCCCGAACTCATCCGCAAGGGGCGATTCGACGAGATTTTCTTCGTCGGTTTGCCCAACGCTCAGGCGCGCGAACACATTGCGCGCATCCATTTGGCGAAACGGTCCTTCGATTTGGCGAAGTTCGATATAACCGCCCTGGCGTCGTGCTCCGAGGGATTCTCCGGTGCCGAGATTGAACAGGCGATCGTCTCCGCCTCTTTCGAGGCCCGGGCGCGTGAAACAGCTCTCACGCAGGCCGGTATCGAAGAGGAAATGCGGCGCACGCGCCCACTCTCGGTCGTGATGGCGGAAAAATTACACGCCCTTCAGGAATGGGCGAAGGGACGGGCGGTGTTCGCTGACGAGGGCGACACCGCAGTTAGTTCAACATCACCTTAGCGGGATCGACTTCAAGCTGCTGTTCGATTTTCAGATTGTCCGAATCCTCAATGTAAGCTCGTAACTCTCCCACGCCGTCTGGGAGGAAATAGAACCGAAAGCTGGGGTTTTCGCTGATGGTGAAATCCAGATCGGCCGACAGCACCAGCTTCTGGGCGTGGAACACTTTGACCTGGCGCACGTAGCGCGGCGGATCGGGATTGTCGCTACCCATGCCGGTGAATTGCGGATGGCTCACCCGCAGATGCGCAAGAAGCGGATCGCCCTTGGAAGCGAACTGCTCATCCACGGAAAAACGCACACGGCCCAGGTTGCGCAGCACGGCCTCGCTCTTCGCGCTGGCCGAAGAACATCCGCCCGCGCCGAACACCATTTTGCTATCCATCCAAAGGGTGCCGTCGTTCAATTCGGCCACCACTCGTATGGGGGAAGCGCTTTCCAGGCGGACGCGTGTCTCGATGTCCGCCTTGCCACTCTCTGGCGTGAGGGTAAATTTCACGCCGAAGGGCGAGGGATTATTGTCGATCACCAACCACAGATGCCTGATGAACCGCTCGGGTGTCTGCTGCATGCGCGCGCGGATCAAGATGGGGACAACCGCCGCATCCTCCGCTCGCTGGGGTACAAATAACTCCACGACACGCTTGGCCTCGGTGTTCACGGGGCGCTCGCCAAACATCAGTTGCTTGATCTGCTGCCAGGAGGGTCCCGCGTCCTGGGCTTGCGCGGACGTGGCGCACACCAGTAGGCAGCAGATTATCCAGTGATGCATGGCCGCGATAACAGTGAGGGATCTCATGGGAAGTCCAGTACCGGCCTGTGCGAAGCCCATGGCCGCGCCTGCTCGAAGGCGCGCGCGGCTTGCAGCACTGTGAGATCCTGAAAGCGCCTTCCCACTATTTGGATGCCCACCGGTAATCCATCCTGCGTAAACCCGCAGGGGCAAGTAGCCGCCGGTTGCCCCGTGAGATTGAAGGGGTAACTAAATCCCGCCCAGCGCAGCCAGTCCCAGGGATGCTGCTCCCAATGCTCCGGGATGAGACGCGTGGCGGGGAAGGCGGCCACCGAAACCGAGGGCGTGAGCAGAAGGTCGTAGCGCTGAAAAAACTGGTGTACCCGGTCCCAAAGAGCCAAGCGCTCTCCTTGTGCGCGGCAGTAGTCGGCCGCCGAATAACGCAAACCCTCCCGCGCCATGGCCACCATGCCGGGATCCATTTGCTCCTCCCATTGTTCCAGCAAATGGCTCACTTGGCCCGCGAATGCGCCCGCGAACAGGCAATGCTCCAGCGGCATGGTGTTGCCCCAGCCGGGATTGACCTCCTCCACGTGGCATCCCACTTCCTCGAAAGCGCGCGCGGCACGCGCCACAGCGTCGCGCACTTCCGGGTCCACCCGCAGGAACCCCAGGTCAGGCGAATAGGCGATCTTCAATCCCGCAATACCCGCATCGAGTTTGCCTACGTAATCCTCAGGCGTTGCTTCCAGGCTCCACGGATCACGGTCGTCCGGCCCCGCCATGGCGGCTAGCATGAGCGCGCCATCGGCCACCGTGCGCGTGATGGGGCCCACGTGGGAGATCAGTCCATTGGTCGGCACGGGATGGTAGGGAATGCGGCCGAAGGAAGGTTTCATGCCGAACACCCCGCAGAAGGCCGCGGGCATGCGCACGGAACCGGCACCGTCGGAACCCTGGTGCAACGGCCCGATGCCCGCTGCGGCGCACACGCCAGCGCCTGCGCTCGATGCGCCTGCGTTCATGCCGTGCTTCCAGGGATTGTGCGTGATGCCCGTCACGGGTGAGCGGCTCACGCCCGACCAACCGAATTCCGAGACGGTAGTCTTGCCGATGGAGATAGCCCCGGCGTCGCGCAATCGCTCAACGTGGAGATGGTCGGTATCCGGAATGCGATCCCGGTAAACGAAGGAGCCACCCATGCTGCGCACGCCCTTGGTGAGGGAGAGATCCTTGATGGTGACGGGGATGCCGTGCAGCAATCCCAGCTCATCTCCCCGCATGGTGGCAGCCTCCGCCGTGCGCGCTTGCGACAGTGCGCTGTCGTAGGTATCGGTGCAAATAGCGTTCAGGCGGCCATTGAGACGGCGCGCCCGTTCGACGACGGCGCTCATGATGTCCACGGGAGAAAGCGTCTTGGCTCGGATCAGTTTTGCCAACTCGGTGGCGGGCGTAAAACACAGATCTTCTTGGTTCATGGGGGCGTCCTGTGCGCACTACAATGGTTGCTGTTTACTTCGACCGGGAGAGCAAGCATGCCACGAATCACCAATGTAGCAAAACAGAAGCTGCAACAAGGAAGCCTATCCATTGGCATGGGGGTGCGCGCCGTGCGCGGCGTGGAGATCGCCCGCTTGATGAAGACGGCGGGCTTCGATTGGTTGTTCATCGATCTGGAACACGGCGCCACGTCTACCGAGACCGCCTACCAGATCAGCGTGGCGGCGCTCGATGCGGGCATCGCTCCCTTGGTACGCGTACCCAGCGGCGAGCTGGCCATGGGCACGCGCTGCCTGGATGGCGGCGCACTGGGCATCGTCATGCCGCATGTGGACACCGTGGAGGAGGCCCGCGCCATGGTCAACGCTTTCAAGTTCGCGCCCATCGGCAGACGTTCCATCGGCGGTGCCTATCCACAGTTTGGATTTGCCTCCGTTCCCGCGAAGGAAGTGGTGAGCGAAATCAACGACGCGACTCTCGTCGTGGCCATGATCGAAACGCCCAAGGCGGTGGAAAACGCCGATCAGATCGCCGCCGTACCCGGCATCGACGCCTTGTTGATGGGCACCAACGATTTGTGCCTGGAAATGGGCATACCCGGGCAGTTGGACCACGAGCGCGTGGTAGCCGCCATCGATACGGTGCTGGCCGCCTGTAAGAAACACGGCAAATGGCCGGGACTGGGAGGCGTCTACGGCAAGGAGTTGCTCAAGCGCTACGTCGGGCGCGGCATGCGCATGATCCTCTCCGGCAACGACATCAACTTGCTGCTGGCGGCGGCGCAGGACCAGGCAAATTTCGTCAGGGGCTGCCTCTAGACACGCGCGTCCTGCAATACGCAGTCAGCCCCCTTCTCCGCCAGCATGATGGTGGCGGCGTAAGTATTGCCGGACACCATGCTGGGCATGGCGGAGGCATCGATGACCCGCAATCCGCGTAACCCCCGCACGCGCAGTTGCGGGTCCAGTGGTGCGCCTGCGTCCGGTCCTCCCATGCGGCAACTTCCTACCGGATGGTAGATGGTCGAGCCGGTGGTGCGCACAAACTCCGCCAGTTGTTCATCGCTCGCCGCCTTCGCACCCGGCCAGGTTTCGCTTTCCACCACGGCCTCGAAGGCGTGGGTGGCGAGCAGCTTCCTGACGAATCTGATGCCCCCGAGGACGCTCTCCATATCGCGCGCATCGGCCAAGTAATTGGGCTGAATCTCCGGTGGGGCGAAAGGATCGGAGTACACAACGCGCACATGACCCCGGCTATAGGGCCGCAATTGCGTGACGCCGATGCTGATACCCGGAAGCCGCTCCATCACCCCCTGCCCCACCTTGCCTTGCTCGTAGCTGGCCGGAGCCACGAGTAGTTGAACATCGGGACGGGTAAGACTATCGTTAGACCGGATGAACCCAAAAGCATGCGCCACGGCGCTCGTCAGCACGCCCTTGCGTGCCAACAGATATTTCAACACTTCGAGCGCCAGCCTCGGACCTCGCGTCAGCTCGTTGAGGGATTGCATACCGCGCACGCGCGAGGCGATGCGCACGGCGTAATGATCGCTCAGATTCTCTCCCACGCCGGGGGCGGCATGCACCAGGGGAATGGCGTGCTTGCGTAGCAACTCCGGATCGCCGACGCCGGATAATTGCAGCAACTGCGGAGAATTGATGGCCCCGCCCGCGAGAATCACTTCGCGCCGTGCGTTTACGCGATGTAACGATCCTCCTTGGCGGTACTCGACGCCCGACGCCACCTTTCCCTCGAACAACACGCGCGCTACCTGTGCATGGGTGCGCACTTCCAGATTGTTGGAGCGGCGCATGGCGGGCCGCAGATAGGCATCGGCCGCGCTCCACCGGCGGCCGTTCTTGGTGAGGTATTGGTAGAAACCGTAACCTTCCTGGCGGCCCGCGTTGTAGTCCGGGTTCGGCCCATGCCCGGCCTCCTGCATGGCCCTAAAAAAGACTTTGCACAGGGGATGTTGCAAGCGCGGATCAGTCACCTCCAGCGGTCCCTCGCGGCCCCTCACCGCTTCATCGCCTCCCGCGCGGTGTTCGGCACGCTTGAAGTAGGGCAGCACATCCTCCCAGCCCCAGCCGCTCGCGCCCAAGGCCACCCAATCCTCGTAATCGGCTGCCTGGCCGCGTACAAAGAGATGACCGTTGATGGAGCTTGAGCCGCCCAGCACGCGCCCGCGCGGGCACGGGATCGTGCGATTCGCGGTGCCTGGCGAGGGCGCATTGGCATAACCCCATCCGATGGCGGGATCGAACAGGGTACGCGTGAAACCCGCGGGTACTTTGATCCACACCTTATTGTCTGGCCCGCCTGCTTCCAGCACGAGCACGCGGAACTCGCCCGACGCGCTCAACCGGTTGGCCAGCACGCAGCCCGCCGCACCGGCGCCTACGACGACGAAATCCCAGATGTCCTGTGCTGCCATGGCTGTGCCGGTGAATGAGGAACTGTGGGTAATATACCGAGATACTGAAGAGCTACAAAAAAGGGAGGAGACTCATGACCGAATCCAGGGAAGCGCTCATCAAGCGGCTCGAAGGGCAGGCACGCCAAATCCGCCGCAATGTGTGGCGCGCGCTGCGGGCCGGTGGTAGCGGCCACGCAGGAGGCTCTTGTTCCGCCGCCGATATTCTGGCCGCGCTCTACTTCCATCGCATGCGGGTGCGCCCCAAGGAACCCGAATGGCCAGACCGTGACCGCTTCGTTCTTTCCAAGGGCCACGCCAATGCCGCGCTAGGCGCCGTGTTGGCGCAAGCGGGTTTCATCGACGATTCCGTGCTGGACCGCTTCTACGGCTACGAGTCGCCCTTCGGCATGCACCCCGACATCAAGGTCGCCGGCATCGAAATGTGCACCGGTGCCTTGGGCCATGGCCTTGCCATCGCCATGGGCATGGCGCTGGGCGCGCGCATGCAAGCGCAGGATTTCCATACCTTCGTGATGATCGGCGATGGGGAACTTCACGAAGGTTCCAATTGGGAAGCCGCGCTGGCCGCCTCCCATTACAAGCTGGCTAATCTCACCGCCATCATCGACTACAACAAGATCGCCCAAAGCGGCCCCATCCACGAGTTGATCGAAGTGGGTCCCCTTGCGGACAAGTGGCGCGCCTTCGGCTGGGAGGTGCGAGAAATCGATGGCCACAATATGGGCGAGGTGGTCGGTGCCCTTGGCGCCCTCCCCTTCAACAATGCACGGCCCTCGGCCCTCATCGCCCACACCGTCAAGGGCAAAGGCGTGAGCTTCGCGGAAAACACCTACGTTTGGCACAGCAACAATGTCACCGATGAGATCTATGCAAAAGCCCTCGCGGAGCTCGGAGAGCCATGAACGCCCCACAGGATTGGCGCGCCCGCGCCGCGAACCAAACGCGCCTTGCCTATGGCCAAGCCTTGCTGGAGTTGGGTGCACGGGAACCTAGAACCGTCGTCGTATCGGCCGATACGCAAGATCTGTTAGGCATTCGGCCCTACATCGAACGTTACCGCCACCGCTTCGTGGAAATGGGCATCGCGGAACAAAACGCCATCGGCGCTGCTTCCGGTTTGGCGACCACGGGCTTGCGACCCTATGTCTGCGCCTACGCGCCTTTCATCACGGCGCGCAGCATGGAGCAAGTCAGAAACGACGTGGCCTACGCCAACCAGCGCGTGGTGATCGGTGCGGCCGCCAGCGGGATATCGCTGGGTGTGGCGGGTGGAACCCATCATGCGCTGGAAGATCTCGCCCTCATGCGCAGCCTGCCCAACATGAGGGTCATCGTTCCCGCCGACGCGGAAGAAGCCTACGAAGCAACCTTGGCAACCTTGGATATCGATGGCCCTGTCTACATGCGCCTCGGTGGCAGGGTGGAAGAACCTCCCGTGAGCAACGGACCTTTCCGTCTCGGGATAGCCAAGGAACTTTGCGCCGGCAACGATCTGACGGTGATCGCCTGCGGGGCGCTGGTGGAAATGGCGGTGCGAGCATCCGATGAACTGCGCAAGGATGGCATTCACGTGCGTGTGCTCAACATGCACACCATCAAGCCCCTGGACCGCGACGCCATCCTCGCGGCGGCCGCGGAAACACGCGGCATCGTCACCGCCGAGGAGCATCACCTCACCGGCGGCTTGGGCGGCGCGGTGGCGGAGTTACTTTCCGTGGAGCATCCAACCCGCATGCGCATGATCGGCATGCCCGATGAATTCGCGGTCGTAGGCCCCACCACCAAGATTCGCGCGAAGTACGGGATGAGTGCCGAAGCGATTGCCAACGCGTGCCGTTCTTTACTCAACCATAGATAAGCCCTTCCCCCTTCGCGGGGAAGGGATGGAGTTACACTCGCCCCTACGCGAATAACTCGCGTGCACATATCAATTCCACGAGGAGACCCAACCCATGTTGCTCGACGTACGCACCTACACTTGCCGTCCCGGAACCATCAAGAAACACCTGGCGCTCTATGAGCGTTTGGGTAAGGGCCCGCAGACCCGTCATCTGGGCCAGCCCTTTGCCTATCTCATCACCGAAACCGGCAACGTCAACCAATACATTCACATCTGGGCCTATGAAGATGCCGCTGATCGCGCGCGCAGGCGTGCGGCGATGCAGGCCGATCCGGAATGGCAGACCTTCGCGGAAGAAAGCGCCAAGCTCGGTGCCCTGGAAGCGCAGGAGAACCGGTTGATGACGCCGGTTTCCTTCTTCCCGCTCAAGCGATAGGCCGATGATTCCCGGCGGCATCCAGGCCCTCACCTTCGATACCGGTGGCACCATACTGGATTGGCATACCGGCATTCGCACCACTTTGCAGAACTTGGGGGCGAAGTACGGACTGAAGAAAGATTGGGCCTCCATCACGAACGAATTCCGCCGCCGGGCGCTGAAGGGCATGTTGAACCATGGCGAGCACGGGCCCGCCACGAAAAATTTCGACGATGTACATCGCGCCACCGTGGACCAGCTTGCCGCCGAATTGGGTTTGGAGATGTTCACCCAAGAGGATCGCCGCACCATCTGGTGGGACACCATCCACAATCTGCAATGCTGGCCGGATTTTCCCGCGGTGTTGCCGAAGTTGCGGGAGAAGTACTGCTGCGTGTCCTTCACCTTGCTGAGTTTTCGCATCATCATGGATACGGCCAAGCGCAACGGGTTGTCGTGGGATGCGGTCATGTCCTGCGAAGGCATCGGCAAGTACAAACTCCTGCCCGAGGCCTACCTCACTTGCGCGAAGTTCCTGCAATTCGAGCCTAGCCAATGCCTGATGGTGGCCTGCCACAACTTCGATCTCGATGCGGCGCGCGCGTGCGGCTACAAGACCGCCTTCGTGCACCGCCCAGACGAGTGGGGCGCGCAGGGCCCGCCCGATCCCGAACCCAAGCCCTACTTCGATATCATCGCAAAAGACTTCCCGGATTTGGCGCGGCAGTTAGGCATTAGGACATAGTTTCCGTGAACCCAAAGAACTATTCACCACAGAGGCACAGAGACACAGAGGAACTCTTTGCGAACAAATTCGGCCTCGTGGGTGCATGCGGTTTCAAGCAAATAAAAGCTCGTTTTTCTCTGTGCCTCTGTGTCTCTGTGGTGAGGTTTTTGTGAGGTGTATCGAATGAAAATCGCAAAAGTAGAAGCCATACATTGTGACGGCGGCTGGCGGCCGTGGACCTTCGTGCGCATTCAGACCGACGACGGTTTGGTGGGCTGGGGCGAGTGCAGCGATAACCGCAGTCCCCATGGACTCGCGGGTTGCGTGCGCGACCTGACCCCTTTGCTCGTGGGCCAGGATCCGCGCCCCGTCGAGCGCTTGTATTGGGACATGTTGCGCGCGACGCGGCAAAACCTGGGCGGCGTTACGCACAAGGCCATGGCGGGAATCGAACTGGCACTGTGGGATATCAAAGCCAAGGCGCTGGGCGTTCCGGTCTACGAATTATTCGGCGGGCCGCTGCGTGACCGCATAGGGCTCTACTGGTCTCACTGCGGTACCACGCGCGCGGCCATGGGGCATGTGCTGGGCACCCCGCCCCTTCGCACTTACGCGGACATCGCCAACCTGGGTAAGGAAGTGGTCGCGCGCGGCTTCACCGCGTTGAAGACCAATATCGTCATTCCCGGCGAACCGGCCACTTGTTTTTTCCCTGGGTTCGCCACCGGCATCAACTCCACGGACGGGGCGCCCACGGTGGAGATCCTGGACGCCATCGAGCGCTTGATCGGCACCTTTCGCGATGCCGTGGGCCCGCAGGTGGGTCTGTGCCTGGATCTGAACTACAACTTCCGCACCGAGGGCGTGCTTCGCATCGGCAAACTGCTCGAACAATTCAACATGCAGTGGATGGAGTACGACAATTGGGATGCCGATGCGCTGCTGCAAATCAAACAATCCACCAGCACGCGGCTAGCCTCTTGCGAAAGCCTGGTCAGCACACGCCAGTACCGCCCCTTCCTGGAAAAACACGCGGTGGACGTGGCCATCATCGATGTGCCTTGGAATGGGTTCTCGCAAGCGGTGCAGATCGGCCGCATGGCGGAGGCCTACGAAATCAACATCGCGCCCCATAATTACTACAGCCATCTCGCCGACCTTCACTCTTTGCACTTGTGCGCCGTGTTGCCCAACGTGCGCATCATGGAGATCGACATCGATGACGTCCACTGGAAGAAAGACCTCGTCACCAAGGCACCCGTCATCGAGAACGGCCATATGCTTCTTCCCACGGGGCCCGGTTGGGGCGCGGACATCAACGAGGAAGTGTTGCGCGCGCACCCCTGGCCCGGACCGCACTCCGCACCCAAACTTTTCTACGGCATGAGCGTGGACGAAATGAGCGCCCAGCCGCGGGCATAGGCGGCGCCGTGAATCCGCATTTCCCTAGACTGTTCTCGCCCCTCACCCTGGCCGGGCGGCAACTGAAGAATCGCATCGTCTTCCCCGCCGTGGTCTCGCTCTATGCGCGCGAGCATCTCATCACGCCGCGCTGGATGGACTATTACGCCGAGCGCGCCAAGGGTGGCGCGGCCATGCTGGTGACCGAGGGCTTGTCGGTGCACGAAAGCTCCTCGCCGCAACCAGGAGTCGTCACGCTGTTCGATAACCGCAACGACGAACTTCTGCGGCAAGCCGCGCACGCGGTCGAACAACACGACTGCCGTTTCATCGGCCAACTCTGGCACGTTGGACGGCAAGCCCTGTGGAATCCCGTGGCCGCCCCCTGGGGCGTTTCGGACTTGCCCGATGCCTATAGCTGGTCCGTACCTCACGTGATGAGCCTGGACGAAATCCAGATCCTGGTTGGAGCCTACACGGGCGCAGCGCAGCGCCTGCAACGAGCTGGTTTCTCCGGTGCGGAGTTACACGGTGCCCACGGTTACTTGATCGGACAATTTCTCTCGCCGTGGTCCAATACCCGCACGGACGATTACGGAGGTGGCGTGGAAGGACGCACGCGCTTCGTACGCGAAGTCATCGCTGCCATCCGCGTGGCGTGCGGCAAGAATTTCATCGTGGGTTTGAAGATGCCGGGCGACGAAGGTGTGGCCGATGGCATCGATGGCCAAGAGGCATTGCGCCTGGCGCAGCGAATCGCGCGCGACGATACGCCTGACTACCTCGCCTTTTCGCAGGGCAATTTCAGCCTGAGCCTGGAGAATCACGTCCCGGACATGCATTTTCCGCCGGGGCCGTTTATGCCCCTCATCAAAGACTTGCGTTTGGGCTTGCCAGGCATACCCGTGATGGCCATGGGCCGCATTGTGGACGCGGCGCACGCGGAAAAAATTCTTGAGGATGGCGGCGGTGATCTGATCGGCTTGGCGCGCGCGCTCATCGCTGACGCCGCTCTGCCGCGAAAGGCGGCACGTGGAGAGACTGTCCGGCCTTGCGTGTTCTCCAACGTTTGCTGGGGCGAAATCCACGGCGGAAAGGCCATGGCGTGCCTGCATAACCCGGAACTTGCACAGCATGACGAAGCGAGTTTTCTTCCACCTCGCACGGCCAAGTGCAAGAAGGTGGCGGTGGTTGGGGCGGGCGTGGCCGGTTTGCAAGCGGCTTGGGTGCTCGCGGCACGCGGACATGATGTCACCCTGTTTGGCTCCGTCAGTCCTGGAGGCAAGGCACGCCTGGAAGCGAACCTGCCAGGCCGCGCCGAGATCGCGAAAGTCTACGAATACCAGCTTCTGCGCGTCCGCGAACATCAAGTCAAATTTGAACTCGGAGTTCACGCAGATTTCGCGATGCTGGAGCGGTTGGCTCCGCAAGCAGTGGTGCTCGCCACCGGGTCTTATATGCGTGTACCTGATTCCTTGCAAACGGGTGCGCAGCGCGCCATGAGCGTACGCGATTACGCGGATCGCACGCCCCAACCCACCGATGAATTTCGTAATGCCGTCTTATTCGACCAGGACCATACCCAAGCCACCTATGCCGTAGCCGATCAGCTGGCGGGGAGGTTTCAGAAACTCACGATCGTCACGCCCCGCACGCAACTGGGACGCTCGGTTCCCTATGTAAATCTGATCGGGATTTACCGCCGTTTGCATCAAACGCGGGTGGAGATTCTCAACGCCCATCTCCCCGTCAGCTACAACGGCGAGGAGGTCACTGTGCGTAATGTATTCAATGGCGACCAAACAGTCTTGGGCGGTGTGGCGCTCTTCGCCTACGCCACCCCGCGCATTGCGCATAGCCCGCTCGCTTCACGACTACGGGAGGCGGGCATTGAAACTTATCTTGTTGGAGATTGCTTCGCGCCGCGCAACATGATGGCGGCGATTCATGAAGCCCATGAGCGGGCTTTGCGGATCTAAGCTGGCTCGCGGCCTGGATTTGGGAAAGACCGCGAGCAGCTGAAATACTACAAGGACGTCTTCGTTTCCTTTTGCTTGGGAGCGGAGAGCGAGAGTTCGCGGCACTCCGCGTCGCCTTCGTTGAGCTTTCCGTAGTTGACGACCACGAAGGTCTTCACCGAGCACATCCCGAGACTCTCCCCCCACTGTCTCGCATTACTCTGGTCGATGGTGTCGGGCATGTCCTTGCGAAGTAAGTTGCTGCACTTGGTCGCAACCACCAGTGCGGATTGTTCACACTGCGCCTCGGCCATGCTGAAGCAGCGTCCCAATTGGACCTTGGGTCCGCACAGGATGGATGCGGTGGCGGGTTTCATCA
>JBJXGQ010000028.1:0-12972 GCA_046160525.1 Burkholderiales bacterium | reverse complement strand
GCGAATTCGCCTTCGAGAGTTTCGTTCATCCACTTCTTGGCGATCCGCGCGCTCAAGCCGTGTTGGTTCTCGTCGTATTGATTGTTCAGAACCGCATTGTTGGTGGCTGCGTTACGCACGTCCGGATCTGAAATGCCATCCAACGGGCTGAAGTGGAAAACGTGGCGGTAGAAGTACTGCACGATACCGCTTAGGTTGTTGGTGAAGTCGTGCTCGAGTCCGAACACGCCGTAGAAGTGCGGGTTCTTGATGGCAGGATTGGTGCCGTTCGAATCCTCCGTGTGCGTGTAGGCGGCTTCCACCGCGTACCGGTTGGCCCCGCGCGTGGTGGCGGCGTCGGCGCCCAGCACTTTGATGCGATTGTGCGTTAGGTTGATGAGTGCGTGCGTGGCCGTTGCTTGTGCCAGGGATACATCCGGTGTGAGATCGAAGCCGTCGTAGAAGGATACGGACCAATCGATATCGCCGCCCGAAACGTCGTACTTGACGCCGAACTGGCGCGCGCTACTGGGTTTCTGGTGGTTGAAGGTTACGGCGGGCGTGTTGGTGAAGGCGAATTCGTGGGATTCGAAATCCGGCAGCCACACCATCGTGAGGCTATTGCCCTTTCCCCAATTGAGGGCAGCCTTGGCCGCCAGCGATCCAAAGCGGTCTTCATCGAACTCCGGAGACAAAAGGGTGAAGTCGCGCGGCGTCAGATTATCCGTTGGGTTCAAGCGGTCCGTGCGGCCCCAAGCGACCAGTTGTTTCCCGAAGCGGAAATCCCACTGCTCGTGGCGAAAATCGAAATAGGCTTCGCGCACGCGATTGGTGCTGCGCTTGTAGCCGAAGATATCCTCTTCGCCGAGATAGCCCTCGGCGAACACTCCCATGCCCTTGCCTAGCTTGCGATCGAGCTTCGCCCAGAACTGGCCTACACCGAGATGGCTCTCATCGTCGCCAAGCCGGTTGGATGACCAATAGGCTCCGCGTGCGGAGCCCGTGATTCCCCAATCGCGCAGGGTTGCCTTGAGACCCGAGGCGGCGGGTGCCGCTTCCTCGGGAGGCGCCAGTGATGGCTCGCCGTCCTGCGCGTAGCACGTGGCACTACCAACGAGAGCGAGCGTGAACGCGAACGATCTCGCGGAATTCCTTAACCTCACTCCTGCTCCATGTAGCGCGTGGTGAAGTACTCGTCCTTGACCCCGGTGTTCGCCTTGGAGCTGTCGATGCGAATCTCGGTCTTGTGCTCGGTTTGCACGTTATGGGATTCGAGTAAAAAGGCCTGGTAGCGCTGCTTCGCCGGATCCGCCAGCTTGTAGTTGGTAAACTTGGTTTGCTTCACCAGTTCGCCGGCCTCGTCGTAGAGCTCGCCCTTCAGGATGACGAAGGTCGCCTTGTCGATCCAGCCTACGCGCCGCGCGTAGCCGGTGTTGGATTTGACGGTGGGAGTGGCGGGAACGGATTCGATGACGTAGCAGTCCTTGCCGTCCACTTGTTCTTCCTTGAGGATCTTGTGATTCCATTCCTTGGGCTTGTGGCCGATCACGTCGCCGTAGGAAAAGTCCGTTCCGACAAAGCTGTCTTTCTTGTTGCTGGAGATCAAGCGGCGCACCTTCTTCGTGCTGGGCAGGTAGATCCAGATATCGTCGTCCTTGTCGGAGCGCTCGATCAGGAGCGAGACGGTACCCTTGACATCCGTGGGCTCCAGAAAGCGCGTCATGCGCATGTTGTCGATGCCGTTGCCTTGAAGCTTCGAAGTGCCGAAGGTCTTGCGCACACGCTGCTTACCTTGTTTGTTGGTCAAGGTCATGGTGGTCTGCGAGGTGGAGTCCTGGTATTTATTGGAGATAAAGTTTTTCTCCATGATCTCCAGGGGAGTTAGCGCATACGCGGGTTGCGGCATCGCCATGAACAATGCGGTGAGGCCGGCGATGGCGATGGCCGCGGGGGCCAAGGTGGGTTTCTTCACGTGAGAGGCTCCGTTGAAAATGAACTTGGGTCTGAACTTGTGTACTAGCGCCGGCATAACGGTTAGCGCCGCCGTCACGCTGACAAGCATGGCGGTGCCGATCAGGATTGCGTTCCAGGTGTGCGGGTAATAGCCGCGCGAAAGGGCCTGTACGGCGTAGCCGCCCGCCACCGCGGAGGCCACGAACAAGCAAGCCTTGCCGGCCGTGGTGAGCACCGTATGGAAGGCTTTCGTTTCCTCGGTTCCCTTGCCTAATTCCTCGCGTAAACGGAACAGCATGTAGATGGCGTAATCCGCGCCGATGCCGATGGCCAAGGCGGAGGTGAGCGCCACGGGTACGTTCAGATGCAGGCCCATCAATCCCAGCAAGCCCATGTTCACCAGCACCGAGAGCAGAAGCGGCGTGATGACCAGCGCCCCCGCCACGAAGGAACGGAACACCAGGGATGCGATGAGGAACACGACGCCGGCTATCTGCACGACGTTGAGGATCTTGTCCTTCACGATGACTTCCGTGATGGCCGCGGACTGCGCCACGCTGCCGCCCAGGTTGACCTTGATGTGGGGCGGGAATTCTTTCTTGGCGAACTCCTTGGCCTTCTCCCACATGGCGAGCATATGCACGGTGCTATCGCTGTGCGAGAAGACCACCATGTTGGCGAGCCGGTATTCGTAATCGACGTAGGTGTCGAAGTCGCCAGGCTCGCCTGACATGGAGTAGAGCAGCATGAATTCGGCGATGGTTGCTTGGCTATCCGGTATCTTGAAGAAAGCCGGATCGTTGTTGTTCATGGACTGGTTCATGCGCTTGACGAACTCCGCCAGCGACATGACTTTGCCGATGTGGGGCTGGCTGCTGATAAAAGTCTGCAGCTTGTCCATGGCCTTCAATACCGCCGGATCCTTGATGTCGTCGGGCTTTTCCCCTTCGATCAACACGTAGACGTTATTGGTACCGGCCATGCGGTCGTTCAGCATGCGGTCTTGCACCAGGAGCGGCAGATCGCGGTCGAAGTACTTCTTCAACGAGCTTTCAACACCCAGGCGGCTCATGCCGATCACGGAGAGCACGATGACCACGCCGGCGATGATGAACAGGCGGCCGCGGTTAGGACCGGTGATGGTACGGGCGTAAAAACCCGTCAGACGGTCCCACACGCGCTCTTCGCTTTCCATGCGCGCTTCCTTCTTGCCGGGAGGAGGCAGGATGGCCCGCAGCGCTGGGATGAAGGTCATCTCGACGATCAGCACGCTCAGAATACCCCAACCGGAGAAGATGCCGAATACCTGGATGGAAATGATGTCGAAGATTGCCAGGGAGAAAAATCCGCAGGCGGCAACGATACCGGCTGTCATCATGACAGGGCCGATTTTCGTGATGGACTCGACCACGGCCTCGCGGTTGGTGCGGATGTCGCGTTCGCTGGCATAAGCGCGCGGTTTCAACCAGAAGCGGATGAGACGCCAGCCGCCGGAGTAGACGAAGTAGGAGGCGTAGCCCAACACCGCGAAGGAGATCACCAGACCCGTGGTGAGGGAGCCGCCCTTGAGTCCGAGCAAGGATCCCAGCGTGCCGGAGATCCCGGCCTGCCAGCGCATGAAGAACAGCGCGCAGAAGATGGCGGCGAAGGAGACCCACATCGCGATGCGCTCGGTCTTGCCCATGGCGCCCCAGAGTTCGTCGATATCGATGTCGGGCTTGGGATTGATGCGCAGATACTCTTCGTAATAGCGTTTGAGCAACTGGACGGCATGGCCCGCGCCCACGGCCAGAATCAGAATCGGCGTGGACATGTTGAAAATATCCAGGGGCACATTGGCGAGCCCCATGAAGCCCTTGCTCCATTCCACCGCCACCAGCGGCGTCACCAGCGGAAGAATGAGACCTTGCCAGGTGCGGAAGGCCTCGAAATGGATGAGTCCGATGATGACCAGCGCCGCCAACAGCAACATGGGCGTGCGCCCCGCGAACTTCTCGAACATGGACAGGAAGGGCGGATAGCCGCTGACCATGACATCGACGCGATCGTCGCGCTCGGCGTCGACGATGGCATTGATCTTGTCCGCCACGAAGGTGAAGCCGCCCTTGACTTCCTTGCTATCGGTGGGTTTCCTGTCGCGCACTTCGGCGAGGATGACCGTGGTCTTCCAGTCGGTGGAGACGATGGAATTCAAGTAGGCGGTGTTACGTTGCAGGGCGTCCTTCAACGCCGCCATCTGCTCCGGCGTGACAGGTACGTCCGCCATCATCTGCTTGACCTCCATGCCGTCTTCGGTTCCGCGAATATCCTTGGCGCGGCGCGCGGAGAGCGACAAGATGTTGGTCTTGACGATGCGGGGAGTCTCGCGCAGCTTGTTGGTGATGCGCTGCACCTTCTCCAGCACGAAGGGCTGGAATACATCGCCTTGCTTGGGCGTGATGCCGATCACGGCTACGTAGCGGGAACCGAACACCTCTTCCACTTTCAACGTCGTGGCGATAAAGGGATGCGAACGCGGCACGATGTTGTTCGGATCGATGATCACGGTGAGGTTGCCGCCCTTGGAGTTCAGGAACCAAGTCATCGCCAAAATAACGACGATCACTATCCAGCGGAACTTTACGATGAAGTCAACGTAACTGCGTAGCATCTCCAATCTCCCATGTAATTGCTATTCTCAACTGCTCTCGATCGCTAAGGTGCGCAAAAAACAATCCACGATCCGTTCGCACTGCCGTTGCTCGTTTGCCTGGGCAATCCTGATACCGTAAAGCAAACGCGCTCTGTCGTAACCGGTCAGCATACTCATCAACATCTCGGCCGCGAATTGCGCGTCCGTCTTGCGAATTTCCTTGCTCGCCATGCGCCGTTCCAAGAATTGCGCGAGGGCATCTTGTGCTGCTTGCGGCCCCGTCGTGTATATCAACCGCGCCAGGGAAGGGAAGCGAGGCGCTTCCGCCACCAAGGCGCGGTAAACCCCAATTCCTTCGGGCGACAGTGTGCGGGCGCGGATGGCCTTGGCAAAGCGCAGGAGCGCGGTTCTGACTGAGACTTCGGGCTCGCCCAGCGACACCACGATGGTGCCGGCGATATGCCGAATGACCTCCTCGAACAACTTCTCCTTGCTGCCGTAGTGGTTGTAGACCGTCTGCTTGGCGACCTTCGCTTGCGCGGCGATCTTGTCCATGCTGGCGTGAAAGCCTTGCGCCATGAAGACTTTAACCGCGGCCGCTAACAAGCATGCGCGCTTATCCGTGCCGTTATCCGCCGCCTTCGACGGGCGGTTGGATAGGGCCGGTGCTACGGTCGCTGCAACTCGCGGCACCTTACACTTCCCCCGAAAAGGCGGTAAGACTAGACCGTCCAGTCTAAATGGTCAATAGCGAATTCCGGGCGGCCGCCATGCCGGTCAGAACTTACCGAACTTCAAGTAAGCCTGTTGCGGATCCATGCCGCCGAGAATGGCCGTGCGCACTTTATTCTCGGTGAGAAGCACTTGCTCGGTCTTGGCCACCACGGACTCCGCGATCTCGCCGGGGATGATCACCACCCCGTCGCGGTCGCCTAGCAAGTAATCGCCGGTGCGGATGGTCACCGCGCCGATGGTGACCGGCTCGCCGAAGCGGTCTGGCATCCAGCGCCCAACGATGTCCGCGGGCGTATTCAAGTTGCAGAACACGGGAAAGCCTTGTTCGAGAATGAATTCCGTGTCCCGGCAGCGCCCGTCCACCACGTAGCCTCGCACGCCCTTGTATTTAAGAGTTTCGGAGGAGAGTTCGCCCATGAGGGCCACGGCGTAGGTATTGGGCTGGCATACCAATACCTTCCCCGGTGGGGCCTTGGATAGCACCCCTGTCCACGCCACCAGGGTCTCGTGGGGATCGCGTGTTTGGTCTATGTAACCGCTGAAGGTGTAGATCTCTCCCGCGAGCTTTTTGGCGGGATCCAAGGGCCGGATCTCGGGCGGAAGCACGCACTTGTCGTAACCCATGGCGCGCAACACATCGTGCACTGCGGAGGCGTAGCATTTTTCGAGGCGGGCGGCGAGATCATCGGATAGGTTGGTCATGGGAGTTTTTCTCACGGACAAGAACGCTATTTCACCACGATGGGTGGGGAATGAAAATGTTGGTCTGCTTGCCCCCTCCCCAGCCCCCACCCTAACCCTCCCCCGCATGCTGCGCATGCAAGGGAGGGGACACTCGGTGATGCGAAGATTCCCTCCCTTGCGCACAGCGCGGGGGAGGGCTAGGGTGGGGGCAGAAAACCTCAATGCCCCGAAGACGATTGCAACGCTTGCCTCTCGGTAGCCGTGAGCGTTTGGCGCCGCATGCCGACCAGTTCGTTTAGCGCCAGAGCGCCAATCACCACCAGTCCCCCTGTCAAAGTTGCCAGCGCCGGGCGCTCTCCGGCGAAGAGCCAGGTGGCAAAGGTCCCGAACAGAGTTTCCAGGATGGAGAGCAACCCGATCTCCGCCGCCGCGAGGCGAGGCGTCGCGTGGACCATCAGCAAACAGCCCAGTCCCAATTGCACGAATCCCATGATTGCCAGCAGGAACAAGTCCTTGCCGTTCACTTCAAACGGCAGCGCCACCGGCAGCGTCACCAGCATGGAAATAACGCCGGAGGCGAGCAGGGTGAGGGTGGTGTCCACGCTGGCGTGCATGCGGCGCAGCATGACGACGTTGGCGGCGAAGGCGATGGGGATCAATACGGCGATGAGATTGCCGAGCCACGCGCCGCCTCCCAGCGAACCGGCAAACATCACCGCGATGCCGCCAAAGGCGGCGAGCATGGCCACCCAGGTGCGCGCGGGGAGCGATTCATGCAAAAACAGTTTGCCCGCCAGCGCGGCGAGGAACGGTGCGATGCTGCATATCACCAAGGTGCTCGCCACCGTGGTTCTACCCAATGCCACCAGAAAGCAGACGTACATGGAAGCCCACAGCATGCCCGAGACCACGCCCGCGCGCCCAATCCGGAAATTGACGGGCGTGCCCGTGCGCAAGCGTTTGTGGATGAGGTAGGCGCCGATGAAGATCATCATGAACAAGGAACGCCAGAAGGTGATCTCCCAACTATCCTTGATGGACATGTTGCGCACCAGGGTGCCCGCACTGGCCCAGCAAAGGGTCGCGCCTATCATCAATAGAACGCCCTTGCGGTGTTGCGCGCGCGCGCTCACCACAGCGTGATGATGTGGCGCATCGTATGACCGGAAGCCAAGTTATCGAAGCCTTCGCCTATTCGCTCACGCATAAGGGTGGAACTTCCGCGCCGGCCCCATTCCCGAATTATTGCTGCCTTCACCTTCACCTTCACCTTCACATACTCCTCCCAGTCCCCAGCCCCGAGCCCCCAGCCCTCGCCTTCAATACGTCGCCCGCCCGCCGGAGACATCCAGTACCGAGCCGGTGGTGAAGGAACAATCCTCGGTGCACAACCATGACACGGCGGCGGCGATTTCCTGCGTTAACCCAAATCGCCCGATGGGAATTTTTTGCAGCATGTAATCGATGTGTTGCTGCGACACCTGGTCAAAGATGGGAGTCCTCACGGCCGCCGGTGTGACGCAATTGACGGTGATGTTGTTCTTCGCGAGTTCCTTTCCGAGTGACTTAGTCAGGCCGATTACCGCAGCCTTAGATGAACTGTAAGCGCTCGCCGTGGGGTTACCCTCCTTTCCCGCAATGGAAGCGATGTTGACGATGCGCCCGTACCCATTGGCTATCATGTGTGCAGCCACCGTGCGGCAGCAGTAGAAGGTGCCGTTCAAGTTGATGTCGTGCACTCGCAGCCATTCCTCCACCGGATACTCCCAGGTCATGGCGTTCTTGCCCGCGACGCCGGCGGAGTTCACCAGCGCATCGATTTTGCCCAGCGCTGCAACAGTAGCCTTGAACGCTGCTTCCACTTGCTCGATCTTGGCGACATCTACTTTCTGGGTGTGGGTCTTGGGAGCCCCTGCGAGCGTCTTGGCCGCATCACTCATGGACTGTTCGTTCATGTCCCAGATAGCCACCGAAGCCCCCGAGCGTGCCAGCCGCTGCGCAATAGCGAGCCCAATTCCCGAAGCGCCACCAGTGACGATGGCACTGCGGCCTTTCATGTCCAGATTGTTCATTATTACTCTCCCTGTGATGACTAAGATGCCGGGATTCTACCGAAGGGCGCTGCTTAACCTTGGTTCGTGGGAACTAGCACCGCGTTGAACTTCGCGAAAAATTGATCCGCGATCTTCTTGGCCGCGCCGCTCACCAGGCGCGAACCGATCTGCGCGATCTTTCCGCCTACCGATGCCTTTGCGTTGTAACTTAACTTGGTGCCTATGGGATCGGTGCTGAGCGTCACTTGGCAACTGCCTTTGCCGAAACCTGCCACGCCGCCCGTGCCCTCGAAATGCAGGGTGTATGTGTCCGGTACGCTCACATCGGTGAGCGTGAGCTTGCCGCTGAATTTCGCCTTCACCGGGCCAATGGCGGCGACCATGGCCATTTTGTATTCGCTATCCGTAATCCGCTCGACGGTTTCGCAACCCGGAATGCATTGTTTGAGGATGGCGGGGTCGTTGAGTGCATCCCACACCTGGCGTTGCGGAAGGGCGATGATTTGTTCGCCAATCATTTCCATGGTTATCTGGTCCTTTTATTTTCGGCCACACGAGAAGGAGACAGCGCATTTGCGAGATCCATCAAGCTCGCCACATTATGAACTGGCCGAAACTCGTCAACATGAGGGAGCATGAGCCTCACCCCTTGCGCCAATGGCTCGAATCCATCGTAACGCAGCAGCGGGTTGAGCCATAGTAGTTTCCGGCAGGATTTGTGAAGGCGTTCCATGGCCCCGGACAGTTCCTTCGCGCCATCGCGCTCCAGACCATCGGTGATCAGCAGCACCACGGCATTCTGCCCCAATACCCTGCGCGACCAGCGCTGGTTGAATTCGCGCAGACTTGTCCCGATGCGCGTCCCGCCCGACCAATCGGCCACCATGCGGGAGACCGCACTCAGTGCGGCATCGGGGTCACGATGACGAAGTGCGCGCGTGACATTGGTCAGGCGCGTGCCGAACAAGAACACATGCACGCGGTCGCGGTCGTTGGTGATGGCGTGCAGAAAGTGCAGCAGCATCTCGGAGTAGCGATTCATGGAACCCGAGATGTCGCACAGCACGACTAATGGTGGATGGCGGTAGCGCGGCGAGCGTTTGGCGAGCGGCATCAATTCGCCTTGTCCGCGCAGACTCGCGCGCAGGGTGGCGCGCAGATCCACTCGCGGGCCGTGAGGATCGGCCTTGGCGCGGCGTGTTCTGGCCTCCGGAATGGGCAGGCGAAGGCGCGCGAGCATGCGCTTGGCTTCACGAATGTCTTCCGTGCTCATGGCCTGAAAATCCATGGCCCGCAGTTGCTCCTGGCGAGAGGCTGTGAAGGTGGCATCGAGCCTTTCGGAGTCTTCGGGGCGTGGCGAATTTGTTCTTGGCGTGAGGGCTTCGGCAACCCGCCGCGAGATCTCATCGCCTTCCGAAACCTCTTTGTTGTCTTGGGCACTCGCTTCGGTAAGGAATGGCTTGCGCTCCCAGAAGTAGCGAAACGCCGCATCGAATAATTCCAACTGCGCGTGCCGGTCAACCAGGATGGATGCGAGCCCCCAGTAAAAATCATCCCTCTTTTCCACCCCGACCAGTTCGGCGGCCCGCAGGGCGTCCAGAATTTGCCCCGAGCCGATGGGCAACCCCGCGCGCCGCAATCCTCGTGCGAAGTGGACGATGTTCGGGGCTAGGGTTGCGGCGGGCATGGATTCAACGGGGATCTGCATGTGTTCTGCGAACGCAAATAGCCCCCTCACTGCTTCCAGTCGTCTCCCGGCATGATTCGGCGCATGAATTCATCGAATAGAGGCACGGTGAACGCGGTATCGCCGTGGCTGGGGCTCCAGACCATGCCCTTGGCGATCAATTGATTTCGCGTCGGGCCGAGAGACGTCACCTTGCGATCGAGTTTTTCCGCGACGTCCCCCGAGCGGTGCGGCCCCGGGCCGAGTTCGGCCATCGCTCGCAGGTATTTTTTCTCGACGGGGGTAAGCCGGTCAAACCTTACGCGGAAAAAACTTTCGTCAAGTGCTGCAACAGCCGCCTTCGACGCCAGACCCACATCGCGAAGCGTGATGGGCGACGCGGCTGCGGCGTCCCAGGCATGTTTACCCCATTCCTGCAGAAAATACGGGTATCCGTGCGTCTCCTTCACGATTCGCCGCAAGGCGTCTTCTTTAATTTCGACGCCCTGAGCCTCTGCCGGCTTGCGGATCGCGATTTTCGCGGCCGGCTCCACCAAGGCGCCGATTTCTGGAAAATCGAAAAGCCGCTCGGCGTATGACTTAGCCTGGCCCATGCGGCCTCTGAGTTGCGGTAGGCCCGCACCCACCAGCACGACCGGGCGGCGGCGCTGCGCGGTGCGATGCAAGGCCGTAATCAATGCCGCCAACTCGTCCTCTTCGACGTATTGCAGTTCATCGATGAACAGAACCAGCGCGGTGCCGGCTTTTTGCGCGGCCTCACCCACGACCTCAAGCAAAGCCTGTAAATCGTGCTCCAGATCGCCGTTATCCGCGAGCCCTGGCTCGGGGTCGAAATCAACGCCGACCTCGATGTCCTGGTATTTGAATTTCAGCGCTTTTGCGAAACCGGCGAGCCCTCGCAGTGCACGTTGGGCAAGATCTTTAGCCTGCGCATTACGCGACAGGCGCAACAAGGCTTGGCGCAACTGCGGCGCCAGAAGCGCGGGCAAGGACCGGGATTCAGGCGCCTCGATTCGCACGGTGTGTATTCCCGCCGCTTCGGCGTCATCGCGCATACGGTCAAGCAGCACCGTCTTGCCTACGCCCCGCAGCCCAACCATCAGAATGCTCTTCGTGGGTAATCCGCGGCGGACTCGTTCGATCGCCACGCGAACCATCTCCCGCAAATCATCCCGGCCCGCTAACTCCGGTGGGGGTGTGCCAGCGCCAGGCGCGAACGGATTCGATACCGGGTCCATAGGGGCAGTTTATAGCTATATTAGCCAAATTACAAATAATGCATAACTTGGCTAATTCTAGTCAAACTTCACGGCGCCGTGAATTCAAGCGCCCGCTTACTTATATGCATACCGGTCAGAACTTCTTGTACCTGAACTTCTCCCTCTTGTGGGGTTGCCTCCCGGGAATGACCGGGTTGATCTGGAGGTCGAAGGCGGTTGTCTTGGCGGCTTTCTGCTCGTCGCCGTTTAGGCGGGCGAGGCTGTCGGTGAAGGTGCCGGCGATGCGGAAGTTCATCGGCGCCTTACCAGGGTTACGTACCCTCCCATACCCATCAAGCAGACATGCGGGCCGAGGTTCATGCCGGCGTGGTTACGGCAACTTGCTGAACCTTATCCGGAGCTATTCGGGAATGATGCTTCGGTTGACATGTGCCGCCTCCTGTTACCAGTTTCACCGCTCCGCCGATGGCACTTCTTTCCGCACTAGATCTTGAAAACTTTCATTACCTCATCTCCGAGGTGATTGATGACTTTCACAGCGATGCGTCCTGACTTCGGCTTCTCGAAAGTGCGCGAGGTATCGCTGTTCAGCGTGGCCCAAGCTTCTTCGTTGATCTCGGCTTTGAGGGTAGTCTTGAGCGCGCTGTAAGGATCGTTCGCGCCGAGGAAGTAGGCGTGGCGGACGAAGAAGCTTTCTTCGTTGTAGTCGGTGTCGATGAACCAGCAGGCGATGCCATCCGGACCGTCGCTGCGGACTTCGCCGGTTTGCGGGTGGAAGACATCCACGCCATTGACCTTGATGCGCAGCCTGCCGTTCTTCTCCGGAATGATGGTGATGTCGGGTTCGCCGAAGATGACGAAGAGATTGCCTTAGCCGGTGTTCTTGAGGTCGTCGGACATGTGCAGGTCGGCGTTCATGCGCGCCTTGAGCACGGGGATGCGGCCGAGCTTGCTGAATTCGGTGGCGTGCGCTTCGTAGTTGAAGGCGCAGACAATCAGCACATCGAAATCGGCATCGCCCGCCTCGCGCGCGGCGGCGACCAGATCAGGGCGAGTGACGGTGCCGAATTCAGGGCCGATGAAAATTCCCGCACGGAATTCCGTGCGGGAATCAGTGGTCGGTGGCTTGTGATTTGTGTCTTGTTTCTGATCACTGACCACTGGCCACTGGTCACTGACCTCGTAAGTGCCCACGGCACATACGAGGTCCCCAGGCCAGGGATTGAGCGCGGTGAAGGTAATGCGGTCGTCCTTGTGCGCCTGCTGCACACCGGCGACCTTGAGGTTTTCCAGGATCATCTGGGGGAAGGTCTGCTTCGCGGCATAGTCGGCGCCGGGCTGGGCCGCGGTGTCGATCAGTTCGTCGTTCTCGTCCACGCCCAGCACGCGGTGCGGGCTGAGGCTCTCGACGGTGAAGGGCCCAGCCACGCGGACTTTCTTCTTGTCGTCGTAGGGCTTGTCGTAAAGGTATTCAAACTCGGCCTTGGCGGAGATGGACTTGTCGATCTCCTGCTGCCGGGCGATGCGGGCCTGCCACCATTCGGCGTGCAGCTTTTTCGCCGCGTCCGGCCACGTCGTATCGGCCTCGCGTGCAATCTCCCATTCTTCCCATGGTTTTGTAGGGTGGGTTAGCGGCGGTTTTTCGCCGCGTAACCCACCGCTCACCGAGTCCGCGTGGGCACGCTCCGCTTTGCCCACCCTACCCAAGGCGGCGTTCAGCTTCTCGCGCACGGGTTCCAGTTTCGCCTGCCACTGGTCCCAGATGACATTGATCTCCGCATTCTTGGCGATGGACTTGAGCGTGATATGCGGCACGCGCTCATAGACGAAGCCGTGCCGGATGTTCCCGTGCACCGGCTGCGAACTTAGCGCGGTACGGGTGACCTCGGCTTCTTTCATCTGACCTTCGCGCGAGTCGGCGAGCAGGTAATACGGATAGCGCGCACCCCTGATGCGGGCACGGGCCAGCGCCAGCGCCACGCGGGAGGTGTCAATCGTGATCCAGCGGCGGCCCCATTGCTCAGCGAC
>JBJXGQ010000027.1:0-4203 GCA_046160525.1 Burkholderiales bacterium | reverse complement strand
CGCACGGCATCGCCCTTCGTGGGGCCGTAGAGTTGCGCGTATTGTTTTCGCGTAAGTGTTGCCATGTCATGCTCCCTTAAATCCGAGGTCCTTCGCCTTGCGCAAGGCCTCGGCTTTGCGCACATCGCTGCGGGTAGATCCATTGGTGAGGCTGTTAAGCCCGAAAATTTCGCCCGTGCCGCCAAACTCCACCAACGTGACTTCCTTGCTGGCACCCGGCTCAAAGCGCACCGCGGTACCGGCCGCGATATCCAGGTGCATGCCGAAGGCCTTCTCGCGATCGAACTGCATGGCCTTGTTCACTTCGAAGAAATGGAAATGGCTGCCGATCTGGATGGGCCGGTCGCCGGTGTTCACGGCGGTGAGCGTGGCCTTGCGCCGGCCGGCATTGATCTCGATATCGCCATCCGCGGCGATGATCTCGCCGGGCGAATGGGCGGGAATCAAAGGCTGCTTTCCTGGGCGAATAGGCTCATGCACGGTGACGAGTTTGGTGCCATCGGGAAAGGTGCCCTCCACTTGCAGCATGGGCATGAGTTCGGCCACACCTGGCATCACATCGTCGGTGCTGAGCAAGGTGGAACCAAAGCCGATGAGTTGCGCGACGGATTTTCCTTCGCGCGCACCTTCGAGTATTTCGTCGGCGATGTAGGCGGTGGCTTCCGGGTAATTAAGCCTGAGGCCCTTGCCCTTGCGCTTGCGCGCCATCTCCGCGGCCACATAGATGGTGAGCCGCTCCATTTCTGTTTGCGTCAGCAACATCGCATCCTCCTAACCCTCGCCACCAACCATAACCAACTTCTGAACCACACAGACACAGAGGCACGGAGAAAAGAACCCAGAGCTTAAAACCTGCTGTTCTCTGTGCCTCTGTGTCTCTGTGGTGAAAAGGTTCTCCTGCATTTAGTTCGCGAATAACCTGCTGGCCTGCACTTCGTGCCGCATCATGGCGATCTCGGCGCCGGGCGCGAAGGATTGCGCCTGCGCGATGCTGGGCGCTGGCTTCTCCAGCATCTTCGCCATTCTCGGGCGCAGATCCGTCATGATTCTCTGTCCCGCCAGATGGCCAATGACGCCCAAGCGCAAGGAGGCGCCAATCATTCCCACGCACATCGCATAGGCGGCAACGGATTCCACGGTCGCCTGCGCCATGCCCACGGCCTTCCATACCAGGGCTTGCACGATGGGAAGGTGGCCGAGCGCTTGGGCATTGTTCACCAGCGCCCGGTAATGGGCCGCGCCCGGCGTGCCGATCTTCTCATGCACGAGAAGTAGAGAGGTTCCCGCGCGGCGCGAACCCTCGCGCGATTCGCGCGCGAGCAGCATGGCTTCCAGCTCTTGGTCAAGAACGCTTAGTGCGCGCGGGTCGTCCGAGCAGCGATAAGCTTGCGCCAGGAAGACTCGGTCCAGATGATTCCAGCGCTGCTCAATTTGCCCCGATAAACTCTCCGCGAGATCCTCTGGCGAGCCGATACACCCATCGCTCACCAGTGTTTCCACGCCCCAGGAGAACGCGATGCCGCCGGCGGGGAAAAAACTATCCGCGTGCTGCAGCGCTGCCAGCAGTTGTTCGGCGCTATGCATCGCTCGCCCGCACGGCCCGCCCGTCCTCCAGGAAGTGATGCAAGCGCTGGAGGTAATAATCCAGATCGTTCTCGACGGCCACGAGCAGCGCGCCGTGGACGAACTTGACGCGCCAGTGCAGATTGCCCGCGAAGCAGCCCAGCTCCAATGCGCTATGCACGTCACGCGGAATAAAGCGCAGCCATTGGCTGGCCTCCACGCGCACTACCACGGCGCGCTTGGGCTCCAGCAGCATTACGGCGCCGTCGAAAAGATGCTGGTCGCGGGGAACGATGATGGCGCATTCGGTGCCCCGGTCCGTGGTAACCCTCAGGCGGTGGCGCTGCGTGTCGGCACGGCTGAGCGTGATGAATTCCACCGCGCCGTCGTGCTCAAGGTGATGCAAACGATGCGATAGATCGTGATCGTTGGCGTCACCCACTATTTGTTCTAGCTTCAGCATGGGAATAGGTGCACTCCGCGAAGGAGTGCACCTGTGTTTGGCAAATTACTTTTATGCGTGCGTGGTGGACTTCGGATTGGGAATACCAGGGATGGGACATTCCTCGGTACCCACCGTGGGACGCGTGATGGCTTCCACCATCTTCTTGGTACCCTCGGGGTCGGTGATCCACTTCTTGTAGAAGTCGTAGGGACACGCCGCCACGCCCTCGGACCCCTCGCGCGAGTTGATTTTCCCGGTGTAGCCGCGGTGCACGAGCTTGAACAGGTGGTTCTCCGACTGCATGTTCTTGCGCGCGTCGCGAATCAGGCTCTTGGACAGCGCCGCATATTGGATACCCATCTCCTCGGTGCCGCACTCGCCCAAGGTGCGGCCGTCGAATCCGATGATGGAGGAGTGGCCGAAGTAGGAGTACACCCCGTCGAAGCCCGCCGCATTGGCCACCGCCACGTAGGTGTTGTTGGCCCAAGCCATGGCCTTGGCCATGATGATTTGCTGTTCCTTGGCCGGGTACATGTAGCCTTGGCAGCGGATGATGAGTTCGGCTCCCTTCATGGCGCAATCGCGCCAGATCTCGGGATAATTGCCGTCGTCGCAGATGATCAAGCTCATCTTCATGCCTTTGGGACCTTCGGACATGTAGGTGCAGTTGCCCGGATACCAACCCTCGATGGGCACCCAGGGCATGATCTTGCGGTACTTCTGCACGATCTCGCCCTTGTTGTTCATCAGGATCAAGGTGTTGTACGGGGCTTTGTGCGGGTGCTCTTCGTGGCGCTCGCCGGTGAGGGAGAACACACCCCAAACGTTTGCACGCCGGCAGGCGGCGGCGAAAATGTCGGTCTCCTCGCCCGGAACTTGGGACGCGGTGTCGTACATTTCCTTGCTGTCGTACATGATGCCGTGGGTGCTGTACTCGGGGAAGATCACCAGATCCATCCCGGGCAGCCCTATTTTCATGCCTTCGAGCATTTCGCCGATCTTGCGAGCGTTCTCCAATACCTCTTTCTTCGTGTGAAGCCGGGGCATCTTGTAGTTCACTACCGCGACGCCAACGGTATCGTTGCTGCTTGAAATATCGCCGTGAAGCATTTCCAGGTCTCCTTTAACTAGGTGCTGCAAAAATACTGGGCGTGTCCCGCGTAGTCATCGCGCGGCACTGGCGCCTAGCCCTTACCCTCCCCGCGATGGCAGGCTTAGCCTCGCGGGAATTCTCCTGCGAACGCCTCCCTGGCGTTCAAATCGTCAAGTAACTGTGGATCTTGGCCTCGTCCACTCTATCCCTCGATTCCTCGTACACAAACTCGCCCTTCTCCATGATGAGAAAGCGGTTGGCAATCTCCATGGTGAAACTCAACACTTGCTCGGACACCAGCAGCGAGAACTTTCTTTCGGCCTTGAGTTTGTTCAGCGCCTTGGCGATGTCCTTGATGATGGAAGGCTGAATGCCCTCCGTGGGCTCGTCCAGGATAAGTACCTTGGGGTTACTCACCAATGCGCGCGCGATGGCCAGTTGCTGCTGCTGCCCGCCAGATAAATTGCCGCCCTTCCTGTTCTTCATCTCGCTAAGCACCGGGAAGACGTCGTAGATGTAGTCCGGTATCTTCTTGCGCGCCACGGTCTCCATGCCACACTGAATGTTCTCTTCCACCGTGAGGTAGGGAAAAATCATCCTGCCCTGGGGCACGTATCCCAATCCCGCCTCGACGCGCTGGTAACTCTTCTGGGCGCTCAAATCAGCGCCGTTGAGTGCGATGCGCCCGCTGCGCAGGGGCAGCAGACCAATTAAGCTCTTGAGCAAAGTCGTCTTGCCCATCCCATTGCGGCCCATCACCGCCACGGTTTCGCCATCGCCGATCTTGAAACCGATGCCGCAAATGACCGGGCTATCGCCGTAGGAAACGTGCAGATTGTCCACGGTAAGCATGCTCAATGGCCCAGATACACTTCGATCACCCGCTCGTCGTTTTGCACCTGGTCCATGCTGCCCTCGGCCAGCAATTTTCCTTGGTGCAGCACCGTGACCTTGTGGGCGATCATGCGCACGAAAGCCATGTCGTGCTCGATCACCACGGTGGAACGCCCCTTGGAAATGCTACTGAGCATCTCGGCGGTTTGCTCGCGCTCGCGCGCGCTCATGCCGGCCACGGGTTCGTCCAGCAGCAGCAATTCAGGTT
>JBJXGQ010000026.1:0-3348 GCA_046160525.1 Burkholderiales bacterium | reverse complement strand
CCGACAACCGACAACCGACAACCGAACCAACACTCTCCGCAAACCACTGGTTTGCTTTTCCCCCCTTATGCCGCGCCGAGCAGCTCGGCGGGCTCGCGGGGTTTCGCCGAGGACTGTTCGACGGCCGCGCGTTCTTTGCGCGGACTAGTTCCGCAGGCGCCGCTAGTCCGCCAGGCAGCGCAGGAGAAAAGCGGCATTAGGGTGCCTTTCTCTTTGGTTACTTTCTCTTGGGCAAGCAAGAGAAAGTGACCAGCCGCTGGGCTGCCCCTGGCTTTTTCCAGTATTTGGCGAAAGTCATGACCCGAGGCCTTCGATTAGATCTCGAAAAAGAATAGTATCTATAAACTATAGAACTGACCCCAAGCCAGAACTGACCCCAAGCCAGAACTGACCCCAAGCCACTGGGGCCATCCATAGATCTCATGCGGCGAACCCCGATAAGGTTGGGCATGCTCTTGCCATTATTTTCCGTGGTTAGCGCATACACGGATACCTCTCGAAGCTCATCGTATGGTCTGGGCGATAGCTGCGTCCGGACCCTTGATAGAGTGGGGACGAGAGAAAGAGCTTGGAGTTTTTGGCTCCCCGACCTGGGCTCGAACCAGGGACCTGCGGATTAACAGTCCGTCGCTCTACCGACTGAGCTATCGGGGAATGGGAGGTGAGGCTAGCGATCCGGCCGGGGGCCGAATCAAAGGGTGCGTATATTAGCGGCCGGGCATTTCAAACGCAATCGGAAATGAAAGCAGGACGAATCATCGAGTTATCTCTGGCGGGGCTTCTGGTTCTTGGCCTCGGGCTGCCTTACTGGCTGTCTTTGGGAGGGCTAGTCCCACGTGCAGAGCAACTTGCCAGCAAGGCGGCGGGGATGGAAGTGGTGGTTGGGAAGATAAGGGCCCACGTTTTACCCACGCCCCGGCTTTCCATTCACGACGTTCGGGTAGGCAAACCCTCCATCGCGGAAGTCCCTGTGATCATGGTGATTCCGGAAATTTCTTCTTTGTGGCGCGAGGTCAAGGTCTTGAGCGTGATCGCTGAGTCACCCGAGGTTCAGCCAGAGGTTTTCGGGGTGTTCCGCGCCTCGCCCAAGAAAAAAGGCGCCCGTAAGAACCCGGTTGAAGTGCGCTATATCGAGATATCGAACGGGACCATTCGGTTTCCCAGCCAAAAGCTTCGAGATGTTGGCTTGTCAGTGGATTTTCACCCGGGCAATGCGATCCAGCAGGCCACGCTAACCCATCGCGGTAAGGAATTCGTGGCAACTATTACGCCGGTGCAGGATCGCTATGCCATCAAAGCGACTGCGGCGGGCTGGAAACTCCCGGTTGGACCGCCCATTGAGATTACGCGGCTGGATGCCCAGGGCAAGGTATCGGCGGCGGGGCTTGGCATTGAGCAACTGACCGCCACGCTCTATGGCGGTAAGCTCACCGGCGATGCCACGTACCAATGGAAGGACGGCAGACGATTGTCGGGAAATTTCAAGGGCGACCGAATCGCGTTGCAGCCTTTTCTGCAGGCGCTGAAATCCAAGGCGCGGCTAGAGGGGCAGCTCAAGGCGGAAGGCCAGTTTGCGGGGGAGGGGGCCACGGGCGCGGAGCTCATGGCGGCGATGTTGGTCAATGCCAATTTCGATATTCAGCAGGGGGTGTTGCGCGGTATCGATCTCATGGGCGCGGTGAAGGGATTGCTGGGCGGTGACGCGAAAGGCGACACCAAGTTCGATCAGTTGAAGGGACATTTGGAGATGGGCCCGGCGGGTATGCAGTACAGCGATCTGTATATCGAATCGGGTGCCTTGAAGGCGAAAGGTCATGTGCTGGTGGCGAAGGACAAGACCCTGGATGGCGACATCAGTATCGACTTCAAGGGCACGGGATCGCTCATCGGTGCTCCCGAATTGGCGATATCCGGTACGACCGAGGCCCCGCGTTTGTTTCCCTCCAAATCGGCGATGGCGGGGGCGGCCATCGGCACCGCCGTGTTAGGGCCCGGATTGGGGACCACGCTTGGGATGAAGGCCAGCGGCCTGGCCAAGAAACTTTTCCGGCCCAAGCCCAAGAAGAAGAATGCGCCGCCCGAACCGGCGGCGCCCAAGTCTAGACAATAGCAGCGATGGCGTTCGCCACGTATTCGATGTTGCGGGTGTTGAGCGCCGCAACGCAGATGCGTCCGGAATCGATGGCGTAGATGGAGTAGTTCTCGCGCAGCTTTCCCACTTGCTCCTTGCTCAACCCCGAGTAGGAAAACATTCCGCGCTGGCGCATGACGAAGCTGGAATCGGTATTGGGGAGCTTGGCTTTCAGCAAGCCCGCAAGTTTTTCCCGCATGCTACGGATACGGAGCCGCATCTGCCCGAGTTCATCTTCCCAGAGTGTGCGCAGTTCGGGGTTGTTGAGCACGGTGGCCACCACTTGCCCGCCGTGGGTGGGCGGGTTGGAGTAGTTGGTGCGCACGATGCGCTTCACCTGGCTCAAGGTGCGGGCGGCTTCGTCTGCACTGGCAGTGACCACGCTCAGCGCTCCCACGCGCTCGCCGTACAGGGAGAAAGACTTGGAGAAGGAGTTCGACACAAACACGGGGTTCGTTGCCTTTGCGAAGGTGCGCACGATCGCGGCGTCCGCGTCGATGCCATCCGCGAAACCTTGGTAGGCGAGGTCGAGGAAGGGAATCAAGCCGCGCGCGATGACCGTCTCGCGCACCTTGTCCCATTGCTCCGCGCTCAGATCGGCGCCCGTGGGGTTATGGCAACAGGCGTGCAGTACGACGATGGCACCCGCGGGCATGGCTTGCAGCGACTTCAGCATGGCATCGAAGCCCAGGCCCTTGCTCGCGGTGTCGTAGTAGGGGTAGTTGTTCACCACGAAGCCGGCGTTCTCGAAGATGGCCCGGTGGTTTTCCCAGCTGGGATCGCTGATCCATACTTGTGCGTTGGGGGCCAGGCGCTTGAGAAGATCGCCGCCGATCTTGAGCCCGCCGGTGCCGCCCAGGGCCTGCACGGTGATGATGCGATTCTCCAGTACAGCGGGGTGGGCCGCGCCGAAGACCAGTTGTTGCACGGCCTTGTCGTAGGCGGCTATGCCGTCGATGGGCAGGTAGGCGCGCGGCATCAGGTTTTCCATCATTTGCCGTTCGGCGTGCTTGACGCATTCGAGCAAAGGCACCTTGCCGTTGTCGTCGTAGTAGATTCCCACGCCGAGATTGACCTTGTTGGGGTTCTTGTCGGCGTTGTAGGCTTCGGTGACGCCGAGAATGGGGTCGCGCGGCGCCATTGGCACGCTGGCAAGTAGCGAAGTGCTCATGTTGTCTTCCTTAGGATTTGCATTGGGTACGGTAGCAGCCAGCGGC
>JBJXGQ010000025.1:0-6348 GCA_046160525.1 Burkholderiales bacterium | reverse complement strand
TCATCGTGGGGCGTTGATGGAGTTTGTCGCCCAGGATATCGAAGATATTCTTGCGTCGCTCCAAGCTCTCAATGTTGACTGGAAGGACGATATTGCCCGCCGGGTCATCTCGGAAATCGAAGCGCTTCCATTGAAGGTTGCTTATGACATCGAGGATATTCGCGCGTTGCTGGACAAGAATTTTGAGGATGCCCTCCTCATTTTCCGCCTGTTTTTAGGGCAATCCAAGGATGTATTCACGGCGGCGCTTAAGAAGGAACTGGGAAGCCGAGCGGCGGGAGTAATGAGTTATCGGGCAGATCCGGTGCGTTTTCTAGATGCACTGCTCCGGCTTCGCATTCTTGACGCCATGGCCGGGGAGACAGGCCGTGTCCCAAAATGGAGCGATGTACTGGTTGAGCGCCTGCGCAGCGGCAGGGGAAGCGCCATTAGCGGACAAAAAAGAGGCAGAGGTGCGGAGGATTTCGTGGAGGTTATCGTCAGGAAGGTCTTTAATGGCCAGTTCGCCCCGCGCTGCAGCTTTAGCGGACCACGTAACAAGACGGCCAAGTGTGACTTTGCCATCCCCACAAAGAGTGCGCCTCGGATTCTCATCGAATCCAAGGGCTATGGAGCCACGGGATCCAAGATGACAGATATCATAGGCGACATTGAGAAGATCATTGCCGCCAAGCGCCCGGACGCAGCCTTTCTGTTCTTCACCGATGGGCTCACGTGGAGGCAGAGAAGGAGCGATCTGCGGAAGATTGTCGAGTACCAGAATTCTGGCGACATTACGCGCATCTACACCTACGCGATGGCGAACCAGTTCGAATCAGATCTGCGCCAACTCAAGAAAGAGTATGGACTCTAGGTATGCGAGATTATCCGATACTAACTTCTTGGGAGCTAATCCGTAGCGAGATATAGCAGGCCGAGAACGGCGGCACTCACTCCGGCCGCGCGCGCATAGGCGCTCAAGCGCGATCCCGGCTCCATGGGGACGACCTCCACGGGGACCGAGGCGTGCTGCAAGACTCGCGCGGCCACCGAGCCCAGCAATACTTCGGGGACCGATTCGCGCGCGTGCGTCACCATGACGATGCGATCCGCATCGATCTCCTTGGCAAAACGCACGATGCATTGCGCCGGATCTCCCACCAGGGTATGCGTTGTGTGCGCGATGCCGGCTTGTGCGAAGGTTTCGGCCACTGGCCGCAAGATCGCTTGGCTGCGATCCGCGTGGTAGCTTTTCACCGATTCGCGCGGAAGCTTCTCGGCGACATAACTGGACAAAGGCTGTTCCACGTGCAGAATGCGGACGGTGATGGGCCAGCGGCTTTCCTGCTGGTGCGCCATGAGATAACGCAGAGCCTGTTCGAGTTTGTTCGAATCGTCGATGGGAAGCAGTAGTTTCAACATGGCGCGCTCCTTTTGATACTGCGTTGTATGCTACGCACTTTCCAGATCTGCCGTTTGTGCGCGCGTGTGGTTTTCCCGGTACAGCCATCCAGACCGAATGGCGAATTTCTCTAACTCAACCCCTACTAGCACCAGCCCTGGGAGCAGCATGGAAATGGCAAGTTCCAGTGCGCTCAGCGGCGTGGTCTTGAGGATGGGATTGAGCACGGGTATGTAAATAACCGCAAGTTGTAGCGTGAACGTCAGCAACACGGCTCCCGTCACGAAGCGGTTGGAAAAAATGCCGATGGTGAACACCGAATCCCGGTCGGAACGTATGGCGAGCACGTGATACATCTGGCACATGGTAAGCGCCGTGAACACCATGGTTTGCCAGCCCTGCGAGCCTTGCGCCGTGGCCCACATTTGTATGCCTAGGCAGATGGCCCCCATCAACAGGCCGACCCACAGAATGTGCTGCCACATTCCGCGGGCGAAGATGCTCTCCGAGGGCGCGCGCGGAGGCCGTCCCATGATGTTGCGCTCTTCGCGCTCCGCCGCCAGGGCAAGCCCCGGCAGGCCGTCCGTGACGAGGTTGATCCACAGAATGTGAATGGGCAGGAGCGGAAGCGGTAGACCGGCGAAAGTCGCCACGGCGATGGTCCAAATCTCGCCAGAATTTCCCCCCATCACGAAACGGATGAATTTGCGGATGTTGTCGTAGATGCGGCGGCCCTCGCGCACGGCGCAGACGATGGTGGCGAAGTTGTCGTCGAGCAACACCATGGAGGATGCCTCGCGGGAGACGTCGGTGCCCATCTTGCCCATGGCCACGCCGATCTCCGCGCGCTTGATGGCCGGCGCATCGTTGACGCCGTCGCCCGTCATGGCGACGAACTCGCCCTTGGCCTGGAGCGCGGAAACGATCATTATTTTCTGCGCCGGGTCCACGCGCGCGTACACGCGCACGTCGCGAACTTCGCGCTCGAACTCCGCCGGGCTAAGGCGCGACATCTCCTGGCCGGTAAGCACCTTGCCGCCTTCGCTCAGAATACCCAGGCGTAATGCGATGGCGCGTGCCGTGGCCGGATGGTCCCCGGTGACCATCACCGGTGTGATGCCAGCCGTCTTGCACAGTTGCACGGCCTCCTTTACCTCGGGGCGCGGCGGATCGATCATCCCTACCAAGCCGAGAAAGGTGAGCCCGCTCTCAAGGTGCTCGGGTGCCATTGGCGCGGGCACGTTGTCCCAGTGGCGGTAGGCCACGCCGATAACCCGCAAGCCTTCGCTCGCCATGCGCTCCGCCGTGGCGAGAATCTCATCAGTGGGAAGCTCGGTGCTCTGCCCGTCCTGTAGCGCATGGGTGCAGCGCTCGATGATTTTTTCCGGCGCGCCCTTGGTGTATGCGACGATGCGCTCGTCCCCTCGGTGCATCGTCGTCATGAGCTTACGGTCGGAGTCGAAGGGCAGTTCGGCGATGCGCGGTGCCGCCGCTTCGAGCGCTTCCTTCTCGTAGCCTGCTTGCCGCGCGGCCAGGAGCAATGCAATTTCGGTTGGATCGCCGAAGGCGGGTCCGCCATTGGGAACGGAAGCATCGTTGTTCAGTGCTAGCGCGCTTAGCAAGCGCTGCATCGTGCCGCCTACGAGTTCTTCCTTGGCGGGGTGTTTGAAATGCCGGTGCTCCGCCCAGAACTCTTCCACGTGCATCCGGTTCTGGGTCAGAGTCCCAGTCTTGTCCGAGCAGATGTAAGTGATGGATCCCAGTGCTTCCACCGCCGTCAGGCGGCGGATAAGCGCATTTTGCTTGACCATCTTGTGGGCGCCCAGCGCCAGCGAAATGGTGACCACCGCGGGCAGCGCCTCGGGGATGGCCGCGACCGCAAGACTTACCGCTGTGAGGAACATCAGTGCCAGCGGCTCGCCGCGCATCAGTCCAACGACGAACACCAGGGCGCATACCGCCAGCGCCGCCATGGCGAGTTTGCGGCCGAATTCCGCCAGGCGTTTTTGCAGCGGCGTCTTGACTTCGCCTTCCAGCGAAAGCAAGGTGGCGATTTTCCCCAATTCGGTTTGCATGCCCGTTGCCACCACTACGCCGCGGCCGCGGCCATAGGCAACGATGGTCCCTTTGTAGGCCATGTTGCGGCGGTCGCCCACCGACAGGTCGCTGCTCTCCAAGGTTTCGGTGCGCTTCTCGGCCGGTACCGATTCGCCGGTGAGCGCAGCCTCTTCGGTTTTCAGCACCACGCTTTCGAACAGACGAAGGTCGGCCGGAATCACATTGCCCGCTTCGAGTACGACCACGTCTCCGGGCACCACATTGGCGGCCGCGACATCCGTCATCGAGCCCTCGCGCAGCACGCGCGCACTGGCAGCCGCCAACTGCTTCAGTGCCGCCATGGCGCGCTCGGCGCGGTATTCCTGAATGAATCCGATGGCGCCATTCATCAGCACGATCACCAGGATGGCAATGGTGTCCACCACTTCGCCGATGAATCCTGAAACCACCGCCGCCACCAGTAACACGATGATCATGAAGTCCGTGAACTGGTCCAGCAGCATGCGCCAGGGGCTGCGCTTTTTTCCCTCTTGAATGGAGTTCGGTCCGTGGCGCGCCAGCCGGTCAGCGGCCTGGGCCTGGGTGAGCCCTTTTGCCAGGTCGGTTTCGAGTTCTTCGTTGAGTTTCGCGACGGGAACGCAATGCCACGCGTGCGCTGGGGTGGCGGCTGCGGCAGATTCCATGGGGCGCTCCGGTCCTAACGCCCTTGGACGCCCGGCCGCAAAGTAAGGGCGAAAAAAACCTTTACCGGCCGGTAAAGGTCTTGCCACAACTTGCGTTGCCAGCAGGGCCGGGGAGGTGCGATCCCGGATTGACGGCCTTTGCTGTGAGGCTACTCCCCTTTAGCTACGCAATCACCTTACTCCGCTGAAATGATCGCTGTCAACTAGCCGGCTTCCACTCCGCCGCCATCTTCTTGGCGCGCGCGATGTCCTCGGGCGTCATCTTGCGCTCCATCTTGGTGACGGTTTCCTTGGTGTAGGCACGGTCGCGGTCATTGGGCGCATCGCGCGAAAACAGCATGTACCACATGTGAGACGCGACTAGATCTTTCTCCACGCCTTCGCCTTTTTGATGCATGATGGCCAGGTACTGGCGCGCGCTTATGTCGCCGTGGCTGGCCGCCAGGCGAAACCACTTGATGGCTTCGGTTTGGTTGCGCGCAACGCCGTGGCCGTAGTGGTGCATGTAGCCAATACCGAATTCGCCGCGCGCATCGCCTTGTGCGGCGATGGCGTGATACTCCTTGAGTGCCTCTTCGTATTTTCCAGCGTAGTAAAGTTGAATCGCCTCTTGAAACCCCGCATGGGCTGTGAGCGATGACAGTAAAGCAAATGCAACGGCGAGTTTCTTCATGTGGTGTTCCTGTGTCGATGGTTACGAGTTAAACGGCCCGCCCGCCATCCACGGGAAACTCCACCCCGGTGATGAAATCCGAATCGTCGGAGGCGAGATATACCGCCGCCTTGGCGATGTCCGTGGGCGTGGCCAAGCGCCCCAAGGGAATGTTTCCGAGAAATTTCTTGCGGTTCTCCGGTGTGTCGGGCATGCCCATGAAGGATTCGATCAAGCCGGTGGGCGACATTACCGGCGCGATGGCATTGACCCGAATGTTATCGGGCCCGAGTTCCACCGCCATGGCCTTGGACATGAGATTCACCGCCGCCTTCGATGCGCTATACCAAACCAGTCCTGGGCGCGGGCGCATGCCGGCCACCGATCCGATGTTGATGATGTTGCCGCGCTTCTTCGCGCGCAGGATGGGCACCGTGGCGAGTGTCATCAGATAGATGGACTTGACGTTGATGTCGAACATGCGGTCGAAGGTCTCTTCGTCAACGGTGAGCATGGATTGGTTCTTGTGGGTGTAGCCGGCGTTGTTCACCACGATGTCCAAGGTGCCGAAGCGCTTGACCGTCGCCGCCACCAGGTTCTCTATATCCGCTTTCTTGGAAACATCGCAGCGCACCGCGGCGGCATTGCTGCCCAGGCTGGCGGCCAATTCCTGCACGCCTTTCTCGTTGATGTCCGACAGCATGACTTTGGCGCCTTCCGCGATGTAGCGGCGGGAAATCTCGGCGCCAAATCCGCTGGCAGCCCCGGTGACGATGGCAACTTGGTCTTTTAATCTCATATGTGGCCTCTTGGAGGATGGGTTTTGTGGAAGGTTCCGAATAGTAACGTGGTGCGGGCCGAGTCCGGGCCTTCATGGCCGTTCAGACATGCCAGGTCAATTTGGCGGGCCGTGCGCTGGGCCGAATGGCCTAGTGAATTTATACTGGACTAAAGAGTCTAGAATTGGCTAACATGGACCCATGGGACGAAATCCGGAGTTCGACAAAGCGGAAGTGGTGGCGCGCGCCCTGGAGTTATTCTGGACGCACGGCTACGAGGCGACCTCGATAGAGGATCTGTCCGGGCATTTGGGGATAGGGCGGGCGAGCCTGTACAACACCTTCGGCGATAAGCGCGGCGTGCTGCAAGCGGCCCTGGACCTATACGGCCAGGCGAGTTGCGAGGCGCTGGATAGTTTCGCCAAACGTCCCGGCAAGGGCCGCGCGATCATCGATGCGCTGCTGTCGTGGCAAGGGGATGATGCCTTTTCCGAACGCCATCCGCGCGGTTGTTTTTTTCTCGCCATGGGCAGCGAGCTGCGAGAAGAAGACCCGCGAGTGATCGGATGTGTTCGCGAAGGTTTGGACAAGATCGAATCCACGTTCCATGAGTTGCTGCGCCGGGGGCAAGACGATGGAAGTATTCCCACGGATTTGAACGTGCGTTTCACCGCCCGCTTCCTGGCCGGGGTGATGGTTGCAGTTCGTGCCTTGGCACGAGTGGGCGGATCCACGGAAATGGTCGCGGCGATGCTGGAGTCGGGACGTCGCGCATTGGAGTAAGGGAGCATTAAC
>JBJXGQ010000024.1:0-29919 GCA_046160525.1 Burkholderiales bacterium | reverse complement strand
CCACCCTAGCCCTCCCCCGCACGCTATGCGTGCAAGGGAGGGAACCTTTGCCTACGCACACATTCCCTCCCTTGCGCCCAGCGCGGGGGAGGGCTAGGGTGGGGGCTAAGGAGCAAGTGGCCGTCCGCAGCCGTGCCCCCGGCACTGACTAAATTTCCATGACCACCACGAACGTAGACCTTATCTTCCTCTGGCACATGCACCAGCCAGACTTTCGCCACCACGCCACGGGCGAGTTCGTGCGGCCCTGGGTCTATCTGCACGGCATCAAGGATTACACCGATATGGCTTGGCACCTGGAACACCATCCGCAAGTCAAGGCGGTGGTGAATCTGGTGCCCATTCTGCTGGAACAGATCGAGGACTATGCCCAGCAATTTGCCAACGGACAAATGCGCGATCCCCTTTTGCGATTGCTGGCTTACGAACGCATGGACGACATTGGCGCGGAGGATCGCGCGCGTATCCTCGACCAGTGCTTTCTCTCCAATCACTCGAAAATGCTGGAGCCCTTCGCGCCCTACCGCAGGCTGCAAGAGATTTACCAGTACGTATTGAAGCAGCACGGAAAGGATTCTCTAGGCTACTTGTCCGGCCAATACTACGCGGACTTGCTCACTTGGTACCACCTGTGCTGGACGGGCGAGTCCGTGCGGCGCGAGGAGCCCTTGGTGGTCAAGCTCATGACCCAGGGCGAAGGGTTCACGCGGGAGGACAGGCGCGCGCTCTTCGATTTGATTGGCGCGCTGATGAGCGGATTGATCGCTCGCTACCGCCGGTTGCAAGAGCGCGGCCAGATCGAGATTTCCACCACCCCTTACTACCATCCCATCGCGCCGCTTCTGATAAGCCTCGCCAGTGCGCGCGAAGCCATGCCCGATGCCCCGATGCCCCAGGCCGCCGTCTACCCCGGCGGGCGCCAGCGCACGGCGTGGCATTTGCAGGAAGCGCAGAGGCGCCACCAGGAGTGGTTCGGTGAGCCGCCGAGCGGGATCTGGCCTGCGGAAGGAGCGGTCTCGTGGCCCTTCGCGGAAGTGGTGGCCGAGCACGGATTGGCCTGGATGGCGAGCGGCGAAGGGGTCTTGCGCAACACGCTGGCGCGCGAGGGGGCCGGCGCGGCGGATGACGCCAGTTATAGTCCGTACTTGTTGAATACGGCGGGCGGCCAGGTCTCCATTTTCTTCCGTGACGACCGGCTCTCCGACCTGATCGGCTTCGAATACAAGAATTGGCATGGGCGCGATGCCGCCAGTCACTTCATCGCTCAGGTGGAAGAGATTCGCGCCAAGGCAACCTCGAACGACACCCCCGTGGTGAGCGTCATCCTCGACGGCGAAAACGCGTGGGAGCACTACCCCTACAACGCTTTCTACTTCTTCAAGGATCTCTACGAAACATTGAGTGCCCATGAGAGCATTCGCACCACCACTTTCTCAAGCTGCATCGCCCGGCGCAAGCAGCAAGGAGCGAAGGAACGAACCCTTAGCACCTTGGTGACGGGGAGTTGGGTGTACGGGAACCTGGCCACCTGGATCGGTTCCCCCGACAAGAATCGCGCGTGGGATCTGCTATGCACCGCCAAGCGAAGCTACGACTGGGTGATGGGCAGCGGCCGCCTCTCGCAAACCGAAACGCAAGCGGCGGCATTGCAACTTGCTGCCTGCGAAGGGTCGGACTGGTATTGGTGGTTCGGCGATTACAACCCGCCCCATGTGGTGCAAACCTTCGACGAAATCTTCCGCGCCAGCTTGGTTGAGCTCTACCGCTCGTTGAAGATCCCTCCACCTGCCGTACTGGCGGAACCCATCAGCCGTGGCGGTGGCGAACCTGAATCCGGCGGCGCCATGCGCCGGGCCGCATGACCGCACCCGTTGCTTTACTGCTCGGCGTGCATGCTCACCAACCCGTGGGTAATTTTCCGGAAGTGATCGATGACGCCCATGCGCGTTGCTACAAGCCCTTCCTCGAAACTCTCGTTCAGTATCCGGAGTTCAAGTTCACGATCCACTTCAGCGGCTGGTTGCTGCAATATCTGTTCGACCATTTTCCGCAAGACATGGCCCTGCTTAAGGTGATGGTAGAGCGCGGGCAGGCGGAAATTTTTGGCGGCGGGGATACCGAACCCGTGCTGGCCGCCATTCCCGCGCGCGATCGCGTAGGCCAAATCGAAAGGCTGTCGGCGCGAACCCGGCACTTGCTTGGTGCCACGCCCCAAGGCGCCTGGCTGACCGAACGCGTGTGGGAGTCGCAAGTGGTGCCAGCCCTCGTGGACGCCGGCATTTCCATGGTGACCGTGGACGATTACCATTTTCTATGCGCGGGGAAAGTGCACGGCGAGTTGGCGGGCTACTACACCACGGAAGAAGAAGACCGCCGTCTCGATCTTTTCCCCATCTCCGAGGGGTTACGCTACCGCTTGCCCTTTGCAACAGCGCCGGAGGCGGTGGCATATATCGAGGGAATGGCACAAGACAGCCACCGTGCGGCGGCCATTTACTTCGACGACATCGAAAAGTTCGGCATTTGGCCCGAGACCCACGAGTGGGTCTACGGCAAGGGTTGGTTGCGGCAATTCATCGAAGGGGTGCTGGCCTCGCGGGGTGTTCATACCATGCATTTCGGGGCTTACCGAGAATCGGAGCGCACACGCGGCGTGATCTACCTGCCCGCTACCTCCTACATTGAAATGAACGAATGGACGCTCCCAGCGCCACAGGCCCACCGCTACGCCAGACTGGTCGAAAACGAGAAGGCGGGAGGGAATTACGAACAAGACAAACCTTTTCTTCGCGGAGGTATCTGGCGCAATTTCCTGATGCGCTACTCCGAGTCCAATTGGATGCACCGGCGCATGCTGTCGCTCTCGCGCCGGGTGGATACCTTGCCACCCGCGCAGCGCTCCCTGCGCATCGTTGAATTACTTTATGAAGCACAGGCTAACGACGCCTACTGGCACGGCCTATTCGGCGGCCTCTACCTCCCCCATCTGCGGCGCGCCGTGTACAACGCCATCGTCGGATTGGAAGCGGAATTGAACACCTTGTCGCCGAATCCGGCGCGCCAATCCGAAGACTTGGACTTCGACGGCAACGAGGAAATTTTTCTTCAAAACGGCATGCTCCAGATCGTTGTCCGCGAGGACAACGATGCGGCCATCATCGAGTTCGATGCCTATTCCTTACAGCACAACTTCGCGGATACCCTGCGCCGCCGCGAAGAGCACTACTACCGCAAGATGTCCCAGGCCGATCAGTCCCATGCGCAAGGCGAAGGCATCGCCTCGGCCCACGACCGCGTGCGCTTCAAGCATCCGGTCAGCGCGCAGGATCTTCAGCCCGATGCGCGGCCGCGCGCGCTGTTCGTGGACCGGTGGGTCACGGAGCAGCTCGCGGTTCAACCGGAGTACGTACTAAGTGCATTGGAACCGGAGGAGGTCATCGCCTTTCAGGCCGAAGTCCCCGGTGGTTATGTGCGTAAGCACTACGAGCTAACTGACAACCGCCTGCTAGTGAAATACGTGGCTCGGTCAGACAGCCGCGCGCGCCTGGAAGCCCAACTCAACATCGCCATGCCCAGTTGCGATGGTTTCCTGGGGCGCTACGTGTTTGAAGGCCAAGTGCCCGGGGGATTCGGACAAGCCTTGGAGTTGGATTCCATGAGCACGATCATGCTGGAGGACGGCGTCCTGGGCGGGTCCATCGAAATACTATGTAGCCGCCCTGCGAAGCTGCGTGCCGCTCCGCATCACACCGTCTCTCAATCCGAAGACGGGTTCGAGAAAATCATGCAGGCCGTAACGCTCGATCTGGTATGGGAGATGGAGCCTGGTGAGAGCGATCTCCTCATCGCCATCGAGGTGAGCCCCGAGGCGCGCCGGCGCGTTCCCGGGCCGGTGGCGGTCGCTACGCGGGTTGTCTGACAGGCCCGTCCAGGGTCACAGGTGCATCCGGCCGCCGGAAGCGCTCGATCACGGGTTTTAGCTCCGGCTTTACGTACTTCTCGCTCATCCCATTGAAAAGATGTCCGAGTAGCCCGCGATTCAGATCGCTCGTACCCATCACCCAATCGGCGATGGGGAAGGTCAGGTTCATATTGCGCTCCATCATGATGCCCATGTTGTGATGGGCGCTGTGATGGCGGCGAATGGTGTTCACGAAGGGCATGTTGCGCACGAACCAATTCTCGTGGCAGTGGCAGCAGTAGTGGAAGGTCTCGTAGATCAAATACTGCCCCACGATGGTGATCATCAAGACGTAGCCCGCGTTGGCGTTGACCGCCCAGCCTAGCGCGGCCGCGAAGGGTGTACCCATCGCCAGGAAGGTGAAGAGCGCCCGCCAGGGAAAGAAAATGATGCGAAACTCCCGCGTCGTATCCACCGTCATCACGCTATCGCTGAAATACTGATGGTGCTGGCGCGTGTGGCGGTCGTATATGGCGCGTAGCGCCCACACGTCCACCAGGCGGTGCATCACGTACTTGTGGATCCACCACTCGAACATATTGGAAAAGAAAAACACCGGCAGCACCAACAACCACTCCCACGCCGCGTTCTCCAGGTGCTTAATGCAGTACCAAAGCACGGCGATGCCCACCCCGTACATCACCCCAATATGCACGAGCCCGTTGTACATGGGGGATATCTGGGACTGGTACTGCTCGCGAAACTTGCTCTGGCGCTCGGACATCATGATGTCTTCTCCCGGGAAGGACTTTCTCTAGGCCAGCAGGATAGCGAGAGCTTGGGCGGCAGGCAACCCGGGGTGGACGCCATTGTATGAGCCGTAGCGCAACGGGCACTGTTGACCGCTTCCGCCTGTACGGATACAATCCGTACGCCAAATCAGATGACGGGGGCGAACATGCCGGTAAGTAGTAGTGCGGTGCGCGAGGACAGGATTGAACTTCGTACCACAAGGGAAGAGAAGCAGCTTCTAGCCGCCGCCGCCGCGCATGAACGGCTGGACGTGACGACTTTCATCATGCGTAGCGTCTTGCCTGCGGCGCGGGAAGTCGTCGACCGGGCCGGTCGCATCGTATTGTCTAAGCGCGATACCGTTCGAGTTCTCGATCTCCTTGAGAATCCTCCTAAGCCGCCGCCGGCGCTCAAAGCCGCCGCGAGGCGCCGGTCAAAACGGCCATAGTGTGGAGATACCTTGGCGCGAAGAGCCCATCGGGCGGCATCACGACCGTAAGCACTTCGATTGCGGAGTTCCGGAACTAAACGATTACCTAAACCTGTACGCCCGGCAAAATCACGAGACAGGAGGAGCCAAGACGTTTGTCGCGGTGCTGCCTGCCGCGCCCTTGCGCATCCTTGGTTTTTATTCCATCAGCCCGGGCGCTATCGAGTTCGCCCGGGTGCCTGCGAGCCTAGCCAAGAAGCTGGGCCGCTATGAGGTGCCGGTATTTCGCTTGGGCCGCTTGGGCATTGACCTTTCCGTGCAGGGACAAGGATTGGGGGGCGAGCTTCTTTTGGCGGCGGGGGAAAGAGCGCTGGCGGTTGCCGAGATAGTTGGCGGCGTCGCACTGGCGATAGATGCGAAAAACGAAAGCGCGCCACGATGGTATGCACGTTTCGGGGCTGTTTCCTTACTCGACGATCCGTTGAAATTGATCCTCCCGTTAAGGGTTATTGCCGAGGCAATCAAGGCCGCCGAAAAGCGCGCCACCTAGAATGATGAGTGGTAGCGGCACGAACCAACTCATCCGGCCTTACCTACGACACCGGCCTTATCTTCCAGGCAATGCGAATCGCAGCCAGCGTGCTGGCCACCGCGACCAACCCCACTACCCAATAGCGCGTGAGGGCGCCGGTGTCCGTGTGGCCGACGATGAATCCCCCGCAGACCGAGGCCAAACCGGAGGACAGGTGCTGAAGTGCGGAGCTGAAGCTCATCAAACTGCCACGCATGCTGGGTTGTGCGCTGGAGTTCACGAGCGCCATGGCTGGGACGAAGCGGCCGGAGACGAATATGAAGAACAAAGTGCTGCTGCATAGCATGAGCCAAAGGGGCACGGGAGGAAGATTGGTGACCGTTAGAAACGGGAAAATCGATAGGATGGCGACGATGGCAAATATTTCGCGTTTTCCATGGCGGTCCGAAAGGCGGCCGATGAAGCGTGAAGTGAAAACGGTTGCCATTCCGCCGAAGAAGTAGATGTAGGGCAGGTCGCTTTCCCTGAGGCCGATGTTGCTCACCGCGTAGGGGCTCAGGAACGGGATGACGGAGAAACCGCCGAATACGAGCATGGCGGGCAAGGCCAGGGCGCGGCGGTGATTCGGATCCGCGAACACGGCGCGTATCTGTTGCAAGGGATTCGCAGCCGTTCTGCCCGAACGCACATGCGCGCGCATGTGCGGCACGATTTTCCACACACCGAACAGAATCAGCGAAGACACGGCGGCGAGAAAGACAAACGGGGCGCGCCATTGAAACTGGTTGGCGAGGAATAGCCCGGTGGGCACCCCCACGATGGCGGATATGGAGAAGGCCGACATCACGGCACCGGTCGCGGTGCCGCGTCTTTCCCGCGGGATGGCATCTCCGACGATGGCGTAAACCACCGCGCCCGCCACGCCGCCGAAGGCACCGGCGAAGATGCGCGCGGCCAGCAAGGTGGCATATCCGGAGGCCAAACCGCACAGCAGGGTGGACACCACGAAGCCGGCGTAAAGAAAGAGCAGTGCGCGCTTGCGGTCGAACCGGTCGATATAGAGCGCCGTGAGAAAAGCCGAGAGCGCCGCGCTCAAAGTATAGGCCGCCACCAGGAAACTGAATTCGCGTGCGCTGATGTGCAGCACGCGCATCAGTTGCGGGCCCAGGGGCATCAGCACCATGAAGTCCATGATGTGCGTGAACTGGACGCTGGCCAGGATAAGGACGAGCAGGCGTTCCGTGGTGGCGGAGTTTTTCATCTTATAAGAAGCATTTCACCCCTAAGGACGCGAAGGAGAGCAAATACATCTAGGGCCGAGGTTAACCCCTCCAACCGGCTGCGCTGCGCCGGCGAATTGCGCAGATGGCGATGATTAGGGTCGCGGGCATCCCTATCCAGAGCAATTCGCTGTAAAGGGTCTCCAAACCGCGCTGGGAAAAGAAACCCGCACCGATGGGCGACACTATGATGGGTGTGAACGGGAAAAAGTAACGCCCATGATCGATGGGCCAAAAGAACGCTATGCCCGATCCGCCATTGGTGAATGCGTCCAGCACCCCATGGGATGCCACGCACAGAAGTAGAAAGGCGCAAAGGCTGCGCCGGTAGCGCGCCCACATGGGTTCCCGGTAGAACACCCACAATGCCGCAAAGGCGAGCAGTGCCGCGAACACGAGGGAATGAGTAAACCCCCGGTGCCCGAACGGGTGCCCGTAGGGGATGCCCAGGGAGAACGCGATAACGTCAAGATCGGGAATGATGGAGCACGTCATTCCGATGAGGATGGGTTTGAAACCGAGGCCTCGCGGCAGCACTACGGACCCGATGGCGGCGCTCGCCAAGACGTGAGAAAAAATCGTGGGCATGTATGGGCTACGCTGTAGGCTGGAGTGAACTGTGCGCGAGCACGATGGCGGAGGGCTGCGCGACGTTCGCCACGTACTGGCGCAACAGAGCAGGCAGAGATTGCAGAACTAACTCCCGGCCCAAGAGATCCGCCGCCTGGAGGGCTTGTGCCACCACGTCACCGGTTAACGCAGCTTGTGCAAGAGCGGCAACTGGCGCGTAGCTAATGTGCCAGGGCTCCGGCGATATACCCCCGCGCTCCTGGTCGTAGGGACGAAAGAAACCGAAGCGCTCCAGATTTGGACCGAGCCACTGTGCAAGCTTCCCGAATACGCCGTCCGGTGCATACTCTTCAGGTAGTAATTGCACACGGTAGCCTTCGGGCATGGCGGCGTGATCGTACACGTCGATTTCCGTTCCCCAATGATGCCGGCTGGTACCGGGTAGTGCAGACCAAGTGAGAATGGCATCGATCTTCTGAGCCTCTGTCAGCACTGCGGCATCCATGACCTGCCCGTCGCGGCTGTAGAGCGTGCGCTCGCCGCGAAACTTCCGGTTCCAGATGAGCACCTGCGTATCGAAGTCGCGAAAGCTACTGTAGGGGCGTAAATCGATTCCCTCCTGAGCGGCTTCCGCGCGCATTGCCACGAACGGCTGCACAACGCCGTGATGCAAGGCGCAGCGCGGCTCTTCGAGTTGCGTGATGTGCGTGCGCGCCCGTCCAGTGAGTTCGAGTTCGTTCAGTGCCGCAGTACGCATATTTCGAAAAGACCTGGGAGTAGGCGCGCCGGATCGTAGCGCGATTTCAAATGTTCGTAGCCGGCGAGGCCGGGATTTCTCCAAAACTCCTCGCCACGCATTCCTCCAGAAATGAATAGATTGGGTCCGCCGCTAGCCCCGTACTTTAAACCACCCGGTGAAGCTCCAGCGTTCCCGCGTGGCGGGAAGCACTTCGTGATAAATACGCTCGCTCAGGAAGATCACCAGCGTGCCACCTTCTGGCCATACGTCCACGCAGCGCTCCGGTTCACCTCCAGGATACATCCGCAGTTGGCCGCCATCGCAAGGCTGCCATGAATCATTGAGATAGAGCACGCAAGACACGGCGCGCGAGGAGCTGTCGCTGAAACGGTCCACGTGGCGTGAGTAGTGTGCCAGCGCCGCGTAGCGGGTGAAATGCGCTTCGAAATCGAACAGTCCGAGAAAGAGTTGCTGGTTCAGGGCGAGCCGCAACGTCTCGAATCCAGCGAGGAGCCCGCTCACGACTGGGTTGCCGGCATCCACCCAGCAGATGGCGTCCGCGCGAACGGCGGGATTGGCTACCCGCTTGCGCCCGGTGCCCCCGGCCGAAAAGGCTCCGGCTTGCCACAGTTCGCATGCGCGAGCGCGCAATTGCTCCACTTCCGAGGCTGCGATTGCGCAGGGTACAACGCACCAGCCCGGCCCCGCGAGCGCGGTGCTTATGAGTTGTAGGCGCCCGCGCGAAATATCCAGCAACGGTTTACAACCAGTGCATCATCCCCATTTCAAAGGGATGCGCCAGTAAGGAATGGTGAGGATAGACGCGCACGCGATACTCCAGCTTGCCGCACATGTCTGGCGTGAGATCGAGCTTGTAGCGGTGCTCGCCGCGATCGGTGGTGCCCTCCAGGCACGTGAGCGGGTATCCGCTCTTGACTTGTAGGTGGGGCTCGGAGGTCTCGCGCTGAAGCAAGACTTCCACGATGACGTCCCCGGGCCGCAGCCCGTTGAGTTGAACCGCCACCTCCACGGAAATGGATTCGCTGAACCAGACGTTGCGCCGGGGAGTATCCAAGCGGCGAATTTGCACGTTAGACCAGCCGTTGCGCACCCGCGCTTTCCAGACGGCGAGTTCTTTCGCACCTCGAAAATCTTCGTCCTGGATGCGGGCGCCTTGGCGCGCGGCGGGAACGTAGAAGTATTGCAGGTACTCCGTCAGCATGCGTATGGAGCTAAAGCGCGGCATGAGAGTCGCCATGGAACGCTTGGCCATGCGCACCCAGTCAGGCGAATAACCCATGTCGTTGCGCCGGTAATAGGTGGGAATGACCTGGTCTTGCAGTAGCTCGTAAAGGGTCTTCGACTCCTCGGCGTTGCGCTTGGCGTCGTCCATGTTCTCGGCGACGGGTTTGATAGCCCACCCGTTCACGCCGTCGTAGCCTTCGTCCCACCAGCCATCCAGAACGCTTAGGTTCAAGGTCCCGTTGATACCGGCCTTCATGCCGGAGGTGCCGCTCGCTTCCAAGGGATAGACGGGGTTATTGAGCCACACGTCCACGCCGGAGACAAGAAAACGGGCGAGCCGCATGTCGTAGTCTTCCACCAGGAGGATACGGCCCTCGAACTCCGTGCGCTTGGAGATGTCCGAAATGCGGCGAATGATCTCCTGCCCGGGCCGGTCAGCGGGGTGGGCCTTGCCGGCGAAAAGAAACAGGACGGGTTGCGCGTCGTTGCACAAAATCTCGCGTAGCCAATCCAGGTTCTCGAAGACTAGAGCGGCGCGCTTATAGGTGGCGAAGCGGCGCCCGAATCCTATGGTGAGCACCTTTGGGTGATCCATATCCGCGAACTTGAGCAAGCGGTCCAGGTGCGCCTGGGATCCGCGGTTGCGCTGGTGCTGGCGCGTGATGCGCTGGCGCACGATCTTCAACATCTGCGCCTTGAGGGTCTGGCGCACACTCCAGAACAGCTGGTCGGGGAGCGCGCCGATGCGCTCCCAAAATTCCGTATCCGTTAGTTGGCGGGTCCAGTCGAACCCCAGGTACTTCTCGAACTGGTCCGCCCACTCCTGTGCCAGCCAAGTCTGAACATGTACCCCATTGGTAACGTAACTCATGGGATTGTCCTTGGAATCGATCTGCGGCCAATGGCCCGCGCAAATGCCGGCCGACACACCGCCGTGAATGCGGCTCACGCCATTGTGGAAGCGCGAGCAGTTGATGGCGAGCGCGGTCATGTTGAAATCTTGCGCGTTGTGAACCCGGCCCAGGTCGCGCAGTTCGTCGCGCGACATATTCATCTGCCCGCACAATTTTTCGAAGTACTGCCACATGACGTCTTGCGGGAAATAATCATGGCCGGCGGGCACCGGGGTATGAGTGGTGAATACCGAGTTTGCCGCCACTGCCTCCAAGGCACTGGGTAGGTCCATACCGTGCCCGGCCATCTGCCGCATGCGCTCCAGCACCATGAAGGCCGCATGCCCCTCGTTCATATGCCAGACAGTGGGATGAATATTGAGAGCCTCCAGCGCCCTGGCACCGCCGACGCCTAAGACGATCTCCTGCTCGATGCGCGTGGTCTTGTCACCGCCGTAGAGCTGGTGGGTGATGTGCCGCCTTGGCGCGTCGTTCTCCGGTAGATCCGTATCGAGGAGGTAGAGGCTCACATGCCCGCAGCGCGCTTGCCAGACCTTGCATATCACCGGGCGTCCGGGGAAATCCACCGCGATCTTGAGTTCCTCGCCGTTTGCCGAGAGCACGGGTGAAATGGGAAGGGCCTCGAACTCGGAATGCGGATACACCGCTTTTTGCACGCCTTCCGAGTCGATGGTTTGCGTGAAGTAGCCTTGCCGGTAGAGCAAGCCCACGCCCACGAAGGGAAAGTGCAGATCGCTCGCGGTCTTGCAATGATCCCCCGCCAGGATACCCAGGCCGCCAGAGTAGATGGGGAAGCTTTCGTGGAACCCGAACTCGGCGCAAAAGTAGGCGATGAGATCTTTGTTACCCAGGGCCTCGCTCGTGGACTTGGGTACGGCCTCGCCATGGTAGGCATCGAAGGAAGAAAGCACGCGATGGTAGTTGCGCAGAAACACTGGATCTTCAGCCGCTTCGTTCAAGCGCCTTTCGTCCACCCGGCGCAAGAAAGCCTTTGGACTATGGCCGACGGCGTCCCAAAGCCCAGGGTGAAGACGCGCGAACATGGTTCGGGTGGGCCGGTCCCAGCTGTACCAGAGGTTGTTGGCGAGCTCTTCAAGGCGTGCGAGCTTGCGCGGAATGCGGGGATTGACTTCGAGCTGAAAGGTTTGCCGTTCCTGCATGGATGCTTACAATCCTATAAGACGTAACGTGCGAGGTCCTCGCTTCCGGCGAGGGCCTTTAGACGGCTGTCCACATAGTCTGCGTTAAGTTCGACGGCTTGGGTTTGAAACTTGGAAACATCGAAAGAAATTTCCTCGAGCAATTTTTCCATCACCGTGTACAAACGGCGCGCGCCGATGTTCTCGGTCTTCTCGTTCACCTGCCAGGCGATTTGAGCGAGGCGTTGGATTCCGCTTGGTTGAAAGTCGAGCTTGACGCCTTCGGTCTCCAGTAGCGCCTCGTACTGGCGCGTCAAGCAGGCATCGGTGCTGGTAAGAATACGCTCGAAATCTTCCACGGATAAAGGGCTCAGCTCAACGCGGATGGGGAAGCGCCCTTGCAATTCGGGGATGAGATCCGAAGGCTTGGACAGGTGAAAGGCACCGCTGCCGATGAACAGGATGTGATCGGTCTTGATCATGCCGTACTTGGTGGACACGGAGGTGCCCTCCACCAACGGCAACAGATCGCGCTGAACGCCTTGGCGCGATACATCGGCCCCATGAGTCTCGGAGCGGCTGGTGATCTTGTCGATTTCGTCCAGAAAGACGATGCCGTTTTGTTCCACGTTGCGCAGCGCTTGGGATTTGAGATCCTCATCGTTCACCAGCTTGGCGGCTTCTTCGTCCGTGAGCATCTTCAGGGAATCGCGGACCTTGAGCTTGCGCGTTTTCCTGCGGTTTCCTCCCATGTTCTGGAACATGGATTGAATTTGCGTGGTCAGTTCTTCCATGCCGGGAGGCGCCAGGATTTCCATGTGCGGGCTCACGGCCGCGACCTCGATCTCGATATCGCGCTCGTCCAGTTCGCCCTCGCGCAACTTCTTGCGAAACTTCTGCCGCGTGGGATTCTCCGCGCCGGGCTCTTCGTGGGCCTCGGCGCCTTGATATCCGCCATCGCGCGGGGGCGTCAATAGCAAGTCGAGGATGCGCTCCTCGGCGATATCCTCCGCGCGCCTGCGTACCTTCTTGGTTTCCTGCTCGCGTGCCTGCTTGATAGCGGATTCCACCAAATCGCGGATGATGGTGTCCACGTCGCGGCCCACGTAACCCACCTCGGTGAACTTGGTCGCTTCCACCTTGATGAACGGCGCGTTGGCAAGCTTGGCCAAGCGGCGCGCGATCTCGGTCTTTCCCACGCCCGTGGGCCCGATCATCAAGATATTCTTCGGTGTGATTTCCTGGCGCAGCGGTTCGGGAACCTGCTGGCGCCGCCAGCGGTTGCGCAGCGCGATGGCCACCGCGCGCTTGGCCGCCGTTTGGCCAACGATGTGTTTGTCCAACTCATGGACGATTTCTTGGGGGGTCATCTCTGACATAAATTCTGGGGCTCGGGGCTTGGGACTGGGGGCTGGACAACCAAATTAGCGGGTAGGTCTTGGATTTTCCCTAGTCCCAAGTCCCTAGCTCCCAGCCCCTAAACAAGTTCTTCAATGACATGCGACTGGTTCGTATAAATACAGATATCGCCCGCGATCGTGAGGGACTTCTTGACGATTTCGGCGGCGGATAGGGTTGTGTTTTCCAGCAAGGCGCGCGCCGCACTCTGGGCGAAAGCGCCGCCGCTGCCAATGGCAACGATACCCAGTTCGGGTTCCAGCACGTCACCGTTGCCGGTGATGATGAGGGAGTTCTCGGCATCGGCTACGGCGAGCATGGCTTCGAGGCGGCGCAAAATGCGGTCGGTGCGCCAGTCCTTGGCAAGCTCAACCGCGGAGCGCAGCAAGTGGCCTTGGTGTTTTTCCAGCTTTCCTTCGAAGCGCTCGAACAAGGTAAAGGCGTCCGCCGTACCGCCGGCAAAGCCCGCGAGAATTCTTTCGTGGTACAGGCGCCGCACCTTGCGCGCGCTGGCCTTCAACACGATGTTGCCCAAGGTCACCTGGCCGTCGCCGCCCAAGGCGACGTTTCTGCCGCGCCGAACGGACAAAATGGTGGTGCCGTGCATGACTTCGCTCATCGGATTACTTTCTCGCTTTCTCGGTGCGCGAGTCACTCTTGGTGAGCGCGGTCAAGGTAATCATCGGATTGATTTCCAGTAATTGCAAGAGCGTCATGACCAAGCTGTGCTGGCGCAGCACGCGAACCACTTTTCCCTGTGCGACGAGTGCATCGCACACGTTGACGAAGGAGCGCGCCGCCGCCACGTCCATGCGGTGCAAGTGGGACAAGTCGATATTCACGTAATTGCTGGTGAGCGCGAAGGTTTGCAACTCCGCCAGGTGAAAGACTCTTTCTCCCAGTAGCGTTCCACTGAGGCGCAGGACCTCAGGCCCGGTCTGGTAACGCGGCTCGCCGCGCTTTTCTTGGATGTCCGGAATGCCAACGACGGGGCTCACCAAGGGTTCCCACTCCGCGGGCCAAGCACCGAAGGCCACGGAATACTCTTGCGATACGCGCGTGTGTTCCTGCTCGTCGCCGTTGATCCGGGCAATCAGCAAAAGTAATCCCCAGGCCGGGCGGTAATCCACGTCATGGGCGATCAGCCCTCTCAGGCAGTGGATTAACCGGGCTATCCCCGTCAGGTAGATGCCGATTCCGCCTTCGATCATCCGGTTCAGCGTGTCGAATAAAACGCTGCAGGCTTGCCGGTCCAGCGTGCGCAAACAAGTCGCATCAACCCGAAGAACCGAGGTGCGCTCCATGAAACCACCGCGGTTGAGCCCAATGGCGGAGGTGAGATCCATGTCGCCCCCCAGTTCCACACAAGCCTTCGCACCCAGGCGCAAATCGGGGAGCAATTTGGCTTCGTCCACCAAGGGATCCCAGGGCGGGGGTTGCGCCGAAAACTCCGCCACCCAGCGCTTAGCCAGATGTTGAAAGGCTTGCTTATCCGCGCGCAAGCGAAACAGATCCAGCGCCATGCGCCACAGGGCTTCGTCGGATTGTCCCGCGATTCCGTGGGTCAAGAGCGCAAGGGCTTCGTCTATCCTGTCCTCGGCGAAAAGCACGGCGGCCATTTCGGCGGAAGAGTGTGCTTTGGAAAGAAGGGCGTCAGCCACGGTGCGGCGCAACTCCAGTAGGGTATGAATAAGTTAGGCGAGTCTACTGGAATAGCGGATGGAACAGCGCTGGGTTGAGCACGAATCTTCACCTCAGGGCGAATTTCCCTCCATCGAGGCAGTTGTAGGCAATCCCCACCATGGCCATGGCCCACACGATCACTGCGCCTGTGGGCAAATCCGTAACCGCCGAAACAACTAACCCCAAGGCATAGCCGCCCGCCCCCACGGCGTAGCTCTTCAGCATGCGCCAGCGCGTGGTATTGCGAGTCGCCAGCGCGGGAATGATGAGGGTCGAAAACACGAGGTAAATTCCCACCATCTGCACCGAGGCCGTGACGGCTAACCCAAACAGGATGTAGAAGCCGGCGCGGCCAATGCGCGCCTCCCCCCACTTGAACCAGATGCCACACACCGCCAAGCTCAGCAGGGCGACGCCGATGAGTTGCGAGCCGCTCACCCATAGAATTTGCCCGATCAGCAACTCGCGCAAGTGCTCGCCCGCGTGGGGATTACCCGCGAGCAGCAAGATCTCCAGCGTGGCGGCGAGCACGAATACACAGCCGATGATGGCCTCTTGCACATGGGGCCAGCGCTTTTCCGTCCAAGTGAGGAAAAGGGCGCCCAACAATGCCGCGCTCAATGCCGCCAGTTGCACGGCGAACCCGGCGTGCTCCCATCCGAATAAGTCGGCGGTGATGACGCCTACACCAGCGATCTGGGCAATGGCGATGTCGATGAACACGATGCCGCGCGTGAGCACCTGCATGCCCAAGGGCACATGGGTCGCCGTAACCAGCAGTCCGGCCAGGAGCGCCGGGGCCAGAATGGAAAGATCGATGGCGTTCATGGCCTACTTCCCGGTGGCGTTGCGCAGGCGCGCGATGGTGTCGTCGAACAGGCCGAACAAATCCTTGGCCCCCGGCGTGCCGCCAACGGTGAAAGGCAACTCGGCCACCGGAAGTTTCGCGCGCTCGGCCAGCCATTCCGGAGCCTTGGGGTCGTTATAGGCCATGCGCAAAACCACATCCGCGCCTTGGGTCTTCAGATTCGACAGAAGAATGGACAAGTGTCCGGCGCTGGGGGGGATGCCTGGCTTGGGTTCCATGTTCATCATCTCCCTCATTCCCAGCCAACTCAACAGGTAGCTCGCGCCCTTGTGGTACGCCACCACACGCACGCCCTTCAAGCCCGCGGCAGCGCGCTCCCAACGCTGGGTCGCATCCGCCCAGCGCTTTTGAAACTGCGCGCCGCGAGTGCTGTAGTAGCCGGCGTTGGCACCATCCACCAGGGCCAGCCGCTTCGTGAGTTCCAAGGCCACGGCAGCGATGTTGTGCGGATTGAGGTGTATGTGCGGATTGCCTTCGGGGTGGATATCCCCCTGGGCGCGGTCAAGGCTTGCGGGGATCTCCAACTTGGCAACAAACTCCGCCGCGAGAAAATGCCCAGGCTGGCCGGGGGCCACTTTACGGTTACCCGCGCTTTGCAGTAATACAGGCAGCCAGCCCACTTCCAGACCAGCGCCAGTGCAGGTCACCAAGTCCGCGTTGCGCATCTTGGCTACAAGACTTGGGCGCGCTTCGACACGGTGCGGATCCTGCAGCGCGGTGGTGGCTTGATACACCGATACCTTGTCCCCGCCAATTTCCTGTACGAGCGCTGCCCACTCGGGGACGCAAGCGAACACGTTTAGCGCGGCCCTGGCCCCAGTGAATGGAGCCAGGGCCATGATGAAACCGATAACTCGACAAGCTCTTCGCATTTGGAATTCCATTGGTTAGAACTTATGCGCGCCGTGGGCGCCCAAGCTCATGATGTACTGGAGCACGACTTGGTTGTCGGTGCCGCTAAAGCGCGCTTCGTCGCGAGCGAATTGCAAGCGCAGGCGCGAAAATTCGGAGGGCGAAAAATCCGTCATCACACTTATTCGCTTCGGATCGTGGGCCGCCAGCACTGGGAAGTCAGCCGCGGACAGCGTGCCGTTATTCACCAAACCGATGGCGGTTGTACCGCTATCGAGTTGGTCGTAGCGTGCGCCTACCCGCCAGCGAGGAATGAACTGATACACCGCCTGTGCATACCACCCTGACTGCTTGCTAGTGTAGGGTCCCGTGCCCGTTGCAGGCCCGGCAACCGCGCCGCTATTGAAGGCAAGCTCGCCATCCTCCTTGCGCTGAAAATACTCCGCCTGAAACTTGAAGCTGCGCGCGCTCGGATTGCCATCAGGTGCCCACTTCCAAACGAAGTCCGCGCCCCACAGCTTGCTTTTCCCGGTAAACGCGTTGGTAATGGCGGTGCCGGTGGATTCCACATCCTCGTAAGCGCGGTCCGCGGCCCGCACTTGCCTGTAGGACAAACCCACGCGATAGCTATTGCTGGCGCCCAGGTCGTCGCCTAGATGGATAAAGGCTCCCACGCCGTTGCCCCCATTTTTTCTTTGCACCGAACCGGGAAATCCGGCTCCGCGCCCGCCTTCGATTCCGAACTCCAAGAAGAGTGGTGTGGCGGCGACATAGCGCGCCTGAATCCCGTCGTCGGAATACTGCCCTCCTAGAAATGCTTGATGAAGCAGGGGCAGGTCAGTGAAATCCCAGCCATGGGCGTGCTGCTCGTTTTGGTAGCCCAGCGCGGTGAAGAAGCGGCCAAACTTGATAGTCATCCCTGGAACGAGACCAGTGTTCTGGATGTGGGCCTCCTCGACGCCAATCTCGTTCTCAGGGCTGATGGCCGCCGCGAAATAGCCGGAAAAATACGGGTCGATGTTGGCAGATAGCGTGAGTTCCGACTCTCCGATACCGAACCCGCGCTCACCGGGCCCCGCTTCCTCCCCGCCGGGAATGAATCCTCCCAATTGCCAAGTTCCGGGGTCCTTGGAGAGATTGCGATACTTGCCATCCAATATGAGCGAGATGGCGGGATTGAAGGCAGAAGCGGCATCCGCGCTCAGTGCATTGCCAGCCCATGCAAACAAGATGGCGGATGCCATCGTTGCGAATTTGATACCCATGGAAAATTTCCTCCAAGACCGAAATGAATGGATGCGCCCGTGCGAACAAGCACAGGCGCTATATTTCAGCGATCAGAGGTAAGCCGGAGGCGCGCGAGCGGAGAAGGACGCGACCGCACGCGGATGAAATTCCGCATCGTGCTGGCCGGGGAAAGGGTTGAAACAGGGCGCCACGAAAACGAGAAACGCCGCGGCCGGCAGCGCCAGACCGAGATTGGAAGCCTGGTTACACTGCTCGCATATCAAAGTGTGCGGCAGTGCGGGCTCTTCTCCGGAGGCCAGCGCCGCCACGTGCGCAACCCCATGCCCCAGCGCCACAAGCTGCGCCACGACCAATACCACGGCCAGGAACAAGGCCTGAAGGGAGCGGGAGCGGTGAATGCGCGGGAACATGAGGTGCAGTCTAACGCGGTTCGTCAGGCGGGCCAATATGGGCGGGTTCTTGAGCGCAGGTCACTCCTTGAACTTTGGGATGTGGCAAGGCGGCGCCAAACCGATCTTCGCGGCGCGCCGGGCAAACTGGCGATCATCGAAGGTGGCGAAGGCCTCGCAATTCGCACAGGACGACAGATGTAGGGCATCGGCTCCTGGCGCTGGAGCCCGCTTAGAAGTCGTCCAGCGCCGCATCCCGCGTCAGATGGGAGATATCCCCCCAAACGAGCACCGACCAGTCGCCGCCGGTGCACGCAATGCGGTTAACACTGGCGTTGAAGATGGGGAAATCGCGAGGCTGCTCCAACGGTATGCCGCGCACAAAGCGGTGGAGCGCGTCGAGTACTCCACCGTGGGTGACGGCGACGACACGCTGTCCCTCATGGCGCACGGCAAGTTCGGCGAAAAATCCCGACACGCGCGCGTAGAACTGGCGAATGCTCTCGCCCTGGGGCACTACGTGATCTGGGTCGCGGGAATGGAAACGCCGGTAATCCTCCGCATACTGCTGCTCGCATTCCTTGCCGGTGAGTCCCTGGAAAACTCCCAAATGTCGCTCGCGTATCCGCTCGGAAAGGACAGGGCGCTTTCCGCTGTGGTCAGCGAGTGGCTGCGCCGTCTGGTGCGCACGGCCCAGATCGCTGCAATAGAACGCGTCGAAACTTTCCCGCCCCAGGCACTCGCCCACGAGAATAGCCTGGGCCAAGCCCTCCTCGTTCAATGGGCTGTCCAGATGCCCCTGAATGCGCCCTTCGGCGTTCCAGGCCGTTTCGCCGTGGCGTACGACGATGAATGTGGTGTTGGTCAATGGCGCAGACAAACGAGTCCTTTCAAGTATTCTCCCTCGGGAAAGTTCAGTGCGACCGGGTGATCGGGCGCGGCACCGAGTTTATGCAGGATTTTCGCATCCGCGCCGGCATCGAGTGCCGCGCCTGCCACGATTTTCTGGAAAAGGTCCGGCGCGACGCCACCCGAACAAGAAAACGTGAAGAGAAGACCGCCGGGGCGTAGCAGTTTGAAGGCGAGCAAGTTGATGTCTTTGTATCCCCTGGCGGCGCGCCCGGCCAAAGAGGCGCGCGGGGCGAACTTGGGCGGATCGAGCACGATGCAATCGAAGTTTCTGCCTTGGTCGCGAAACCGCCGCAGCGCCAGGAATACGTCGTCGCACAAAAAACTCGCGCGCGCGGTATCCAGACTGTTGTCTCTAATGTGGGCGAGCGCGGAGTCCAGCGCCGGTTGCGATGAATCCAGGCAGGTGACCGAGCGCGCCCCGCCGGCCAACGCATAGCAACTAAATCCGCCTGAATAGCAGAAACAGTCGAGCACATCGAGCCCGTTCGCGTACTTCCCAAGAAGTGCGCGATTGTCGCGTTGGTCGAGGTAAAAACCGGTCTTGTGGCCAAGGGTGACGTTCGCGGAAAAGCGCAGATTGGACTCCTCGAACACAACGCCATCTTCGGGCGCCGAACCGCTAAGGGGGCCGCTCGCCACCGGCAGCCCCTCTTGTTCCAAAGCTTCCGAATCGGAACGCTCGAAAAGCCACGTCACCCCTGTCAGGGCGGTTAATGATTCCACGATGGAATCGCGCCACCGGTGTGCGCCAGCACTCGTGATTTGCAGGACGAGCTGCCCTGCGTAGCGGTCCACCACCAAACCGGGCAAACCATCGGACTCGGCATGCACCAGGCGCACCCCTCCTTCTGGAATCGCTAAACCGAGGCGCTCCCGCAGCATGATCGCCCGTTGCAATTTTTCGTGGATCAAGCCGGCGGTGATGGGTGCCTCGCGCTGAAAACTCCACACGCGCGCGGTGATTTGCGATTGCGGGCTATAGGCCGCCCAGCCGAGGAATTCGCCCTTCGCGCCCACGACTTCGAGTGCCTCCCCTTGAGGCGGGTTGCCCGTAATGCGCTCCACCGCGCCAGAGAAAATCCATGGGTGCCGCCGAAGAAGCGATTTCTCGCGTCCCGGCTTCAAGTGAAGGGTTGGCATCGTCGGGGTCAGTTCTATACTTTATAGGTCCCCGTCCCTAAGCCGGAGTGAGAGTTGGGTTGAGCATGAATTGCGATGCCATTGCGTAAGACGGGCAGTATGGTTTCACGCACCCCTCACCCCTGTCTTCTTCTTGGCTCTTGGATGCGCCGCGTCATACACTTTAGCCAAGTGCTGAAAATCCAGGTGTGTATACACCTGCGTACTCGAAATACTGGCGTGGCCCAGCATCTCTTGCACGGCGCGCAGGTCTCCGCTTGACTGTAAGACGTGGGAAGCGAAGGAGTGGCGCAGCATGTGCGGGTGGACGTGGCGGCCGAGCGCGGTTTGCTTGGACCAGTAGGCAAGACGCGCTTGGACAGTGCCGGGGCTGATACCCTTGCCGCGCAAGCCCAGAAATACGCACTCGGTTTGCGACTTCAGGAAACGCGGGCGGATGATCAACCAGTCTCGTAGCGCGCTTTGGGCTTGCGCGCCCACGGGGACGATGCGTGTTTTGTTTCCCTTGCCGGTGACGCGGACAATACCCTCATCGAGTCCCAATTGATCGAGCGTAAGCGATGTCAGCTCCGATAAACGCAACCCCGAGGAATAGAACAACTCAAGCATGGCCCGGTCGCGGATGGCTACGTCATCGCCTGCGTCGATTTCCATCAGGCGGCTGGCTTCGTCGGGAGAAAGGGATTTCGGCAGGCGCTTGCCAGCCTTGGGCGCGCGTAGGCCTTGGCAAGGATTGCGCGTATAACCGTGGTCGCGAATCAGATAGCGAAAGAAGGTTCGCCATGCCGAAAGGGTTCGCGCCATGCTTCGCGGGGCGAGTTGTTGCGAGCGCAAGCGGCCAAGGAATTGGCGGATGTGCTCGGTGCCGAGATCCTTGAGGTCCATGTTGCCGGCCAGCTTGCAAAGCTTCTCGATGTCCCTCCCGTAGCTCTCCCCGGTGTGGGGGCTTAATGCGCGTTCGTGGGCCAGGTGAGCGAGAAACCGCTCACGCAACGCATCGTTCGGCGCTCCCGAAATTTTCTAAAACTCCAGAAAGCGGCGCAGTGCCATGCTGACCAATTCGCCCAGGCGCTGGATGTAAAGCGTGCCCATGTCCGGGGTGAATCGCGCCGGATCCTTGCTCGCCAACACCAATATGCCGAAGGGTTGTTCGGCGCGTAGCGGCACGTAGGCATAGGAGGCCAGCCCGGCGGCCTTGTTACCGAACCAGAGTGCCGTCTCGAACAAGGGCTGGGCACTTAATTGCGGCCCCTTCAAGCCCTCGCCAAAGACCACGGCCTGCTCGCTTGCGCTATCGTGCTCCGTCACGATGGAGCCTTCTCCACCTCCCCACACGCGCACGGCGCTGGCGTCCAGGCCAAATTCTTGCCCCAGGTGAGAGTCGATGGTTTGAAGCAAGGAGAGCATGTCTGGCGCGGCCAGCAGGGCCAGAGTCATGCGGTGCATTCGCTCCGAAGTAAGATCGTTCTGCTCGCCGAAATTAACCAGGTCGCGTAACGTACCTTCTAGCTTCTGGCTCTTGTCGCGCAAGCTGGCAACTTGCCGTTCCACGAGTGGAATGGCGCGGCCAACGCCGGGGAGTTTGAGTTTGATATTGGAAAGCAACTCCATATGCTCTTCGAAGAACTCGGGATGGTCCTCAAGATATTGTGCGACTTCTGAAGCGTTCATGGATTAATTCCTAAAGATCGATCTCGCCTTCGAATACAGTTTCCGCGGGCCCGGTCATCATCACAACCGAGGTAGCGCCGGCCCACGCAATGCGAAGCCTTCCTCCCCGGGTGCTTACTTCCACGGGACTATCCAGCAGGCCCCGCTGAACACCTGCCACAACCGCCGCACAGGCGCCGGTGCCACAGGCCATGGTTTCGCCGGCGCCGCGCTCATGTACTCGCAAGCGGATGTGATGCCGGTCTACGATCTGCATGAAGCCCGCGTTAACGCCTTTGGGAAAACGGGCGTGGCGTTCGATCAACGGGCCTTGAACGGCCACGGGCGCAGTATCCACGTTCGCGACAACTTGCACCGCGTGCGGGTTGCCCATGGACAAGGCACTGATCTCCACCGGCGTGCCGCCCACGTCGAGTGAATAAGTCCGCGCCATGCGCTCCGGTTCGAAGGGAATGAGAACCGGAGCGAAGACGGGCGCGCCCATGTCCACGGTGACTTCGTTGTTTTGCGCGAGCTTTGGAACGATGACGCCCTTGGCGGTTTCCACGCGTATTTCGGTTTTGGTGGTTAAGCCCTTGTCGAGTACGAAGCGCATGAAACAACGCGCGCCATTGCCGCATTGTTCGACTTCCTCTCCGGAGGAGTTGAATATGCGATAGAAGAAATCGGTTCCAGCCAGGCGCGCAGGCTCGATGAGCAGTATTTGGTCGCAGCCCACGCCAAAGTGCCGGTCGGAGATCCGGCGAACCGCCTCGGGGTCGAGGGAGATTTTCTGGCGCACGGCGTCGAACACGACGAAGTCGTTGCCAACGCCCTGCATCTTCGTGAACTTGATTTTCACCCCTTACCCCTCACTCCTCTCCCCGCGCGATTTTCTTGGCCATCACATAATCGTCCATCACGAACCCGTTGCCGATATCGAAAATCACGGAGTCTCGCACCGCGTAGCCGTTACGTTTATAGGCATGTATGGCACTTGTGTTGTTCTTGTTCACTTGAAGGTACACCGCTTGGCAACCTTGGGAGCGCGCCAAGTTTTCGGTGAATTGCAGCAATTGCGAGCCATACCCGCGCCGTTGCAGGTCTTGGTGTACGTACAGCTTGTCGAGCTTCAACTCATTGCCCGGCAATTCGCAGGCGGAAAACGCGACCATGGCATCATCGAGCACCAGCTTATGCCACCAATAGCCTTTCGATTCCAGTTGGGCGCCGATCACGTCCGCGTGGTAGCGCTGGGCGAGCATGTATTCTATCTGCTCGGCCGGTATGATATTCGGGTAATGCGCGTACCAGATGGCGCGCGCAAGGCGCACCAGTTCCGCAATGTCCGCCTTCCGCAACGATTGAATTTGCGCACTCACTAGTAGATCCTCGGCTCCCCCGGCGGGCGGGTCTTGAAGCGCTTGTGCATCCACAGATACTGCTCGGGCATCTCGCGAATGCGCTCTTCGATGAAGGTGTTCATGCGGCGCACGTCGGCCTCCACGTCATCGGTCGGATAATTCTCCCAGGCGGGATAGACCTGCACCTTGTAGCCCAGAGCCCTGGGAAGCTGGCGCACGACGACTGGCACGATTGTCGCCCCGGTGAGCTTCGCCATGCGGGGCAAAGCAGTGACCGTCGCGGCTGGAAATCCGAAAAACGGGACGAATATGGAGTCCTTGGGCCCCAAATCCATATCGGGCGAGAGTTGCAGATAGAGGCCTTCGCGAAACCCGCGCAGAATCGTCTTGACGCCCTCTTGCCGGGAGACCATCCGAGTCCCTGGGAAGCGCATGCGCACCCGGAGTAGGAACCGGTCAAAGGTCTTATTCTTCTGGTGCGCGTAGATCGCCATACCTTTTCGGTCCGTGCTCATGCGTATTCCAAGGTGCTCGATCCCCGCAAAATGCGGAACGAGCCCGAGGCTGCGCTTTTCACCCAGCGCCTGCAAGTGTTCCTCTCCCTCGATCTGAACCAATCGCTGGATGCGCCGCGCCGAGCCCCACCACACGATGCCCGCTTCCAACACAGCCCGTCCGAAAATGCGGTAGTGCTTTCGCATGATTTGATTGCGGGCACTTTCGCTCATCTCGGGGAAACATAATCGCAGGTTCGTGCGCGTCACCTGGCGGCGTTCTTTCCCCAGTATCAAGAACAACAAGCCACCAACTTGACCGATGGGGTTTAGTACTCGTAGAGGCAGTAAATGCAGCAGCCACAGCAGGCCCAGGGCGATACGAGTGAGCATTCGGGAAGGGATAAACGCGAGCGCGGATTCTAACCGGGAGGCAACGGTGCCCCGGCCGGATGCTTGTACCGGTTGTAACTCCACAGGTACTGCGCGGGGCAGCGGCGCACGGTGCGTTCGATGACCTGGTTCATGGCCAGGATGCCGGCATCTCCTCGCAAGTCTTCCTCCACGCGCGTGAGTTCGACCTCGTAGCCTTCTCCTCGGGGCAAGCGCCTGCAAAAGGCGATGTACACGGCGGCACCGGTGGCCTCGGCCAACCTCCCCACGAGCGACATGGTGTAGGCCGGGCGGCCAAAAAACTCCGCCCATGCTCCTTCGCCAGCCCCTGGTGCCTGATCGGGCAGGATGCCAACCGCCTCCCCCTTGCGCAGCGCGCGAATGAGCGAACGCACACCGCTTAGGTCCGCGGGCGCGAGCCGTTCTTGTCCCTGCGCCCGGCCGGCAGCGATGAGTTTCTCCAGCCAAGGCATCTTGGGTTTTTTGTACAGCACGGTAAGCGGAACGTAGCGCGCGAGGTGGGCGGCCCCAGCCTCGAAACAACCCAGATGGGGTGTTAGCAAGATCACGCCTTTACGGGCGTTGTGCAATGCGACGATTTCTTCCAGGCCGGTGAACCGCTTGATCAAAGGTGCCACTTTTTCCGGGGGCCGAAACCAGACGGGAATCATTTCTAAAGCCCCGCGCCCGGTTTCCGCTATACATTGCTTCAACAGCGCTTCATACTCTTCGGGAGATGACCAAACTTTGCTCTGAAGCAGGTTCTCGCGCAAGCGCTGCGCATAGACCTTGGACGACAGGTAGGCCACCCATCCCAGCACACCGCCCAGCGCATGAAACCAGCGCAGCGGCAGCCGGGCAATTAGGCGAAGGATGGGGATTAGCATGCCCGCGGGCCCCAACCCGCTGACTTCTGGCCGGCATACTTATTTGTTATCCTCGCACCCTTTTCAAATTTCCAACAAGGCGAACCAGGCATGAGCGAGTACTTGTTTACGTCGGAGTCGGTGTCGGAAGGGCACCCGGACAAAGTGGCGGACCAGATTTCGGATGCGGTGCTGGACGCGATCTTAGCCCAGGACCCCATCTCCAGGGTAGCCGCCGAAACGCTGGTCACCACGGGATTGGTGGTGTTGGCGGGCGAAATCACCACCACTGCCGTGGTGGATTTTCAGCAGGTGGCACGCGATACCATCAAACGTATCGGCTACGACAACACGGAATACGGCATCGACTACAAGGGCTGCGCCGTGCTGGTGGCCTACGACAAGCAATCGCCCGATATCTCCCAAGGCGTCACCGAGGGACAAGGACTCAACCTCGAACAAGGGGCGGGCGATCAAGGCTTGATGTTTGGTTACGCCTGCGACGAGACGCGGGTCTACATGCCCATGGCCATTTATCTGGCTCACCGGCTGGTGGAACGCCAGTCCGAACTGCGCCGGGATGGGCGCTTGCCGTGGCTCAGGCCCGACGCCAAGTCTCAAGTCACGCTACGCTATGTGGATGGCAAGCCCGAGTCCGTGGATACCGTAGTGCTCTCCACCCAGCACGCGCCAGAGATGCAGCACAAGCAAATCGAAGAAGCGGTCATCGAGAACATCATCAAACCGGTGCTTCCCAAGAACCTGCTCAAGGGCAACATTCGTTATCTGGTCAACCCCACGGGACGTTTCGTCATCGGCGGACCCCAGGGCGATTGCGGGCTCACGGGGCGCAAGATCATCGTCGATACCTATGGCGGTGCCGCCCCCCATGGCGGCGGCGCCTTCTCGGGGAAAGATCCCTCCAAGGTCGATCGTTCCGCCGCCTACGCCGCGCGCTATGTGGCAAAGAACATCGTGGCCGCTGGTCTCGCCACCAGGTGCCAGATCCAAGTGTCCTACGCCATCGGTGTCGCCAAGCCCACCAGCGTGATGGTCACCACTTTTGGAACCGGAAAGATCTCCGACGAAAAGATCGCCCAACTGGTGGACAAGCACTTCGATCTGCGCCCCAAGGGCATCGTGCAAATGCTCGACTTGCTGCGCCCCATCTACCTCAAGACCGCCGCCTACGGCCACTTCGGCCGCGACGAACCGGAGTTCACTTGGGAGGCGATGGATAAGGTTGAGGCGCTTAAGGCCGACGCGGGAATCAAGCAGGCTGTGACGGCGTAACAGACTTGCCTTCCCCTAGGATATAAGGCCAGGGCCGGATTTCCCCTCACCCTCGATCCCTCTCCCGGCGGGCGAGGGAAACCGGAGCACCCTTCTCCCCTCGGGAGAAGGGACCGGGATGAGTGAGAAGCGCACCGAAGCGTCAACGTAAATGGGCTAGCGCTTTTTCCCTTCGTGGCTTATGCTTGCATTCGCATGTCCCAGCGAAGCGCTGCGCTGCCGCGTGCGACACTTCATCGGGAGGAGAAGTGGCCTCATTCACCAGTTGGCTGCATCAAAACAACCTGGAGCAGTACGCCCCGGCTTTTCTAGAGAACGAGGTCGACTTCTCTGTCGTGCGGAGGTTGACCGACGCGGATCTGAAGGAGCTTGGTCTTACATTGGGTGCACGCAAGCGCTTTCTGGAAGCCGTTGAAAAGCTGGGTACACAAGCCCTGGCGCAGCCCGGGGAAGCCTCGGCTCCCCAGGGAGCCGAGCGGCGCCAGCTCACGATCTTGTTTTGCGACCTGGTGGGCTCCACCGCGCTTTCGCGGCAACTGGACCCCGAACGCCTGCGCGAATTGATGCAGGCCTACCAGCAAACCTGCCGTGGTGTCATCGAGAAATACGAGGGTCACGTGGCGCAGTATCTAGGCGATGGGCTCATGGTGTACTTTGGCTGGCCGCGCGCCCACGAGGACGATGCCGAGCGCGCGGTGCGAGCCGCGCTGGAACTCATTGACGTGGTGAAGAGCGTTCCCGCGCCCCTGGCCTTGCAAGTCCGCATCGGTATCGCCACCGGGCCTGTGGTCGTGGGCGAGACAGGCAGCGGGGATGCCTCCGTGCCCAAGCTCGCCGTGGGCGAAACACCCAACCTGGCCGCCCGGCTGCAAGGCTTGGCCGGTCCCGATGAAATCATCGTCGCGCCCAGCACCCATCGTCTGGTGGGCGGGGCGTTCACCTATGCCGGCCTGGGATCCCAGGTGCTCAAAGGCATTGTCGAAGCGGTGCAGCCCTTCCGCGTCACGGGGCGCGGCAAGTCCGAAGGGCGCTTCGATGCCGCGCACGGCCACGCCGCGTTGACGCCCTTGGTGGGCCGGGAGAGCGAGCTGGCCCTCATAAAAGAGCGTTGGGCTCAAGCCTCCGAGGGCGAAGGCCAATTGATCCTGCTATCGGGCGAACCCGGAATCGGCAAGAGCCGCGTGACCCAGGCTCTACGCCAGCGCATCGAAGAACAAGCTCATCACCGGCGGCACTATCAGTGCTCGCCCTACCATACCCAAAGCGCGCTCTATCCCATCGCGGAACTGCTCGAACGCATCGCCGGCTTCGCGCGCGAAGACAGTCCGGAAGTGAAGCTCGATAAACTCGAAGCCCTCTTGCGTCCCGGCGGGCAAGACCTCGCCTTGGTGGTGCCGCTCTTCGCGGCCCTGCTCTCGTTGCCGGCCGGCAAGTACCCCGCGCTCAATTTCTCGCCGCAGAAGCAGAAGGAAAAGCTGCTCGAGGCGTGGGTCGAGCAAATCGGGGGCTTGGCTAAGACGCAACCCGTGCTGATGGTGTTCGAAGATGCCCATTGGGTCGATCCCACGACACAAGAAGCGCTCGATCTCCTGGTCGCTCGCATCGCCCGCTGGCGAGTCATGTTGCTCATCACCCACCGCACCGAGTACACCCCGCGCTGGAGCGGGGAGCCCCACGTCACCGCCATCACCCTCAACCGCTTCAACCCCCGGCTCGGCGCCCTCATGGCCGAGAAGGTCACCGGCGGCAAGCCCCTGCCCGCGCAAGTCATCGAACAAATCGTCGCCAAGACCGACGGGGTGCCGCTCTTCGTCGAGGAACTCACCAAACACGTGCTGGAGTCCGGGTTCCTCAAGGACACCGGTACGCGTTACGAGTTGGACGGGCCACTACCCCCACTCGCGATTCCCAGCACCTTGCACGATTCGCTCATGGCGCGGCTCGACCGCCTGGCGCCAGTGAAGGAAGTGGCGCAGACTGGGGCGTGCATCGGCCGGGAGTTTAGCTACGAACTACTTGCGGCGATCTCGCCTATGAGCGAGCGAAGCCTGGATGAGGCGCTCAAGCAACTCGTGCTCTCCCAATTGGTATTTCAACATGGCACTCCACCCCAGGCCACTTACACCTTCAAGCACGCCTTGGTGCAAGACGCCGCCTACGGCTCGCTGCTCAAGAGCAGGCGGCAGGTGCTGCACAAGAACATCGCCGAGACCTTGGAACAACGATTTCCCGAGCGGGTGGCGAATGAACCCGAAGTCGTGGCCCATCACTACACCGAGGCGGGACTCAATGAACAAGCGACGGACTTCTGGTTGAAGGCGGGGCAGCGAGGTATCGAGCGCTTCGCCAATGCGGAGGCGATCGCGCACTTGAACCGGGGACTCAAAACGCTTGAAGCCTTACCGGCTGGAAAAGAGCGCGATCAGAGAGAACTCCTCCTGCAAATAAACTTGGGCAATGCGCTGGGTGCATCCAAGGGTTACACGCCGCCGGAGGTGGGGCGAGCGTTCGGACGAGCGCGAGATCTGTGTGAAAACGCAGGGAACATCCCGGAGATGTTATCGATACTAACCGGTCTCTCCGTTTACTACATGATGCGTGCGGAATATCGGGAAAGTGTTGCAGTAGACGAGCAAATCTTTGCTCTGGCGAAACAGATTGGAAGTTCAGGAGGCCTTCTCACAGCGCACAGTAGGCGCGGCTTTACCGCGGTGTTTACAGGGGACTTCTCGGATAGTCTTGCGCATGGTGAGGCCGGTTTGGTCGCGTATGACCGAAGCCTCCACGCGAATCTTGCGTTGCTCTATGGATACGATATGGGTATCGCTTGCCTAGACTTTACCGCTTGGAGCCTACTAGCTAGTGGCCTCCCGGATCAATCAGCCAAGAGGCATGCGATAGCTTTAGACTATGCGACGCAATTGGGTCATCCTCTCACTTTCGCGATGGTGGTCGTGCATGTGGCCTGTCTAGATTGTTTGCGTGAAGATCATCAGGCAACGCTTGACCACGCAAGGAATGTGATTGCCTATTGCAAGGAAAACAGTATTCTTATCCGTCAAATCGAAGGCGAAATACTGGAGGGTTGGGCGCTTTCCGAGTTAGGGGACACAGCCCGTGGAATTCCGCAACTTGAGGCGGGTATCCAAGTCTGGCTGCAATTGGGTGCGCAGATCGCCAATCCCTTGTGGTATTCCTGCCTCGCACGCGCTTACGCCAAGGCTGGCCGTATGACCGATGCACGCGTGGCCCTCAAACAAGCTCTTGACGCCACCAATAACCATGGCGAGCGTTTAATGGAAGCCGAGTTGTACCGTATCGAGGGCGATCTGTGGCTCGCCTCGTACGGCTCCGAAGCGCAAGCGGAAGCCAGCTACCGGCAAGCCATCGAGGTTGCAACGGAACTAAAGGCGAAGCTCTGGGAACTGCGTGCGGCGATAGCCCTTGCTCGCCTATGGCATTCCCAGGGCAAACGCTCTGAAGCAATTGCGCTCCTCAAGCCGGTCTACGAATGGTTCACCGAAGGCTTCGACACCAAGGATCTTAAGGACGCCCGGTCACTCATCGCCGAATTGTCGCCTTGATTTGCGGTACGACGCGAGACGTTAACCAAGGCGATCCCAAGCCCCCCTTTTGTGACAAGCCAAGTTTTCGATGACCGGTGATCGCCTTGCGCAACGATGTGATCTAAGATTGCCGTCTTACATTCCGCACATCGAGAAGGCAGTTTGGCGCGAATTTCCACTACTAGTTTTTTTCTGAGTACACCTGGAGAGGCACGCCTATCAGGGTGAGGATCTGCTTCTGGAGATCGGTCAACTCTGGGG
>JBJXGQ010000023.1:0-8503 GCA_046160525.1 Burkholderiales bacterium | reverse complement strand
GCTCGTGCGCAGGCGGCCAGCATTGGCTTTCCCGTCATGCTCAAGAGTACGGCGGGCGGGGGCGGCATCGGCATGCGGCTCGCGCGGAACGAGGATGAGTTGGCGCAGGCCTATGCGTCCGTCGAGCGGCTGGCTCTTGCCAACTTCAAGGATGCGGGACTGTTTCTCGAGAAGTACGTCGAGCAGGCGCGCCACATCGAGGTGCAAGTCTTTGGCGACGGACGCGGCAACGTGGTGGCCCTTGGGGAGCGCGACTGCTCGGTGCAGCGGCGCAACCAAAAGGTGATCGAGGAAACGCCCGCGCCTGGGCTCACCGAGGCGGCGCGGGCGCGGCTGCTGGATACCGCAGTGCGTTTGGCGAAGGCGGTGGAATACCAGTCAGCGGGAACGGTGGAATTCGTGCTCGACGCCGCCACCGGCGAGTTCTACTTCCTGGAGGTCAATACCCGCTTGCAGGTCGAGCATGGGGTGACCGAAGAGGTCACGGGTACGGATCTGGTGCGCTGGATGATTCAACAAGCCGCGGGTGAGCTCGATCTTGCCGGCTATCGCGCGGCACCCAAGGGTGCTTCCATTCAAGTGCGCTTGTACGCGGAAGATCCGGCGAAAAATTTTCAGCCTTGTAGCGGAGTCATTACCGAGGTGGTTTTCCCCGAAGCCGCCAGAGTGGAAACGTGGGTGGAGCGCGGCATCGAGGTGGCGCCTTACTACGATCCCATGGTGGCGAAGATCATCGTGCGCGCGGCCGGGCGGGCGGCAGCCATCGCGAAGATGGAACGTGCGCTGGCTTCCACGCGAATCGCGGGTATTCAGACCAACCTCGAATATCTGCGGCAGGTTCTTGCGGGCGAGGTATTCCAGCAAGGCCGTCAAACGACCGGTTATCTGGCGAGCTTTGACTACCAGCCGCGTACGGTGGACGTGCTGGAGCCCGGTGTGCAGACCACGGTGCAAGATTGGCCAGGGCGGGTGGGTTACTGGAACGTGGGCGTGCCGCCGTCGGGTCCCATGGATAGCCTTGCGTTGCGGCTCGTGAACCGGCTGCTGGGCAATGCGGAGGGAGCGGCGGCACTGGAGTGCACGGCGAGCGGGCCCGCATTGAAATTCAATTGCGCGACGCTCATTGCCATTGGCGGCGCGGATATGGATGCGCAACTCGATGGCAATGCCATCGTTCCTTGGCGTTCGTACCGGGCCAGCGCGGGGAGCGTGCTGCGCCTGGGCGCTGTGCGTGGCGCGGGATTGCGCGGCTACATCGGCGTGGCGGGCGGATTCGATGTGCCTGCTTATATGGGCAGCCAATCCACCTTCACCTTTGGACACTTTGGCGGCCACGCGGGCAGAACGCTGCGCACGGGCGATGTGCTCCAGCTTCCCTTGGAACCCAAACGAGCAGCCAACCCAGTCACGCTGCCGGGCGATCTTATCCCTCACTATACCCATCACTGGGAAATTGGGGTGCTCTACGGCCCTCACGGCGCCCCAGATTTGTTCACCCAAGAAGACATCGTTACTTTCTTCGCCGCCGAATGGGAAGTGCACTACAACTCCAGCCGTACTGGAGTTCGGTTGATTGGCCCCAAGCCGCAATGGGCGCGGCGCGACGGGGGCGAAGCGGGCCTGCACCCTTCCAACATTCACGACAATGCCTACGCCATCGGGGCCATCGATTTCACTGGCGACATGCCCATCATCCTCGGGCCCGACGGGCCTAGTTTGGGAGGCTTCGTGTGTCCCGCCGTCATCGCCCACACGGAGTTGTGGAAGATGGGCCAGCTCAAACCTGGCGACAAAATACGCTTCAAACAGGTAAGCCAAGACTGGGCCGCGCGCAGCGAAGCGGCGGCCTCGCGCGCCATCAAGGCGCTGGAAGCGCCAGCCGCCCGGCGCGCGCCGGCCTCGAAGGCGCCGCCGGTTAGCCCTGTGTTGCAGCGGATCGCCGCCGGGCCGTGCCAACCCGAAGTGCTCTACCGCCAATCCGGAGACAAGTGGTTGTTGGTGGAATACGGAGAACTCAAGCTCGATCTCAACTTGCGGTTTCGCGTGCACGCCCTCATGCAGTGGCTACAGAAAGAGAAGCTGGCCGGTGTCACCGACCTAACGCCAGGCATTCGCTCGCTGCAAGTGCATTTCGACAACCGGGTGCTGCCGCTTGCGCGCCTGCTTTCGTTGCTGGAGCAAGCCGAGGCCGTGTTGCCCGCCATTGAAGACATGGAAGTGCCCACGCGCGTGGTGCATCTGCCCTTGTCATGGGATGACCCGGCCACTTGGCTCGCCATCGAGAAGTACACTCAGTCCGTGCGCCCTGACGCGCCGTGGTGTCCCAGCAATATCGAGTTCATCCGCCGCATTAACGGCCTGGATTCCATCGAGCAAGTACGGGACATCGTGTTCAACGCCAGCTATCTCACCTTAGGCTTAGGTGACGTGTATCTCGGCGCGCCGGTGGCCACACCCGTGGATCCCCGGCACCGCCTGGTTACCACCAAGTACAACCCGGCGCGCACCTGGACGCCGGAGAACGCCGTGGGTATCGGCGGCGCCTACCTGTGCGTGTACGGCATGGAGGGGCCCGGCGGATACCAATTCGTGGGCCGCACCATCCAGATGTGGAACCGCTACCGGCGCACGCTAGAGTTCGAGGAGGGCAAGCCTTGGTTGTTGCGCTTCTTCGACCAGATTCGTTTTTTTCCAGTGAGTGCGCGGGAGTTGTTGAAGCTGCGTGAAGATTTTCCCCTGGGGCGCTACCGCCTCAAGACCGAGGAAGCCACCTTCAGCTTGCGCGAGTACAACGCGTTCTTGCGTACCAACGCCCCCTCCATCGCCGTTTTCAAGCAGCGCCAGCAAGCGGCCTTCGAAGCCGAGCGCGCGCGTTGGGGCGAGGCGGACCAAGCATCGTATGCGAGTGATGTCCCGGTTGCGCAATCCGCCGAGCCCAGGTTCGATCTTCCTCCCAATGGCAGGGCAGTGGCCACGCCCGTGGCAGGTAACGTATGGAAAATACCGGCTCAAGTTGGGCAAGTCGTCGCGGCGGGCGCGGCACTGGTCATCGTTGAGTCCATGAAGATGGAGATCAACATCACCTCACCTTGCGCCGCGCGAGTGGTGCGAATCTCATGCCGCGAAGGCGGGCAGGTCGCCGCCGGACAGGAGATCGTGGCGCTGGAAGAGGTTTGAATTGCGACCGATGAAATTGCATCGATGAAATTGCGCTTGACACCAGTTGCGAGCATCCGGACAATGCGCGCCCTTTCGAGTTGAACACGCGATGAATTCTCTATCCATGAATTGTTGGACGTCCCGCGAACAACCGCGCTCCGCGAAGTACCGCGTTGAGCCGGCGCATGCGTACGTCCGTACATTGGGAGAGGCAAACGTGCCCGCAACGCGGTCCGCTCCGGGAGGTGGCGAGTCTTGATTTGACTCTTTCCGCCGCTAAAAGCCCGGATGTACCGCAAGGTCTCCGGGCTTTTTGTTTTGGGCCGGTAACGGGTTTTCGCAAGTGAGGAAAGAATTGGCGCGCCACGCATGCGTGGCGTGCAAAGAAATTCGCCAGGAAACGCATTGACAGCGGGTGAGGCTCGTGAGTCCTCCCTGGTGCTCTTGGCTTCCGGTTCGCCGGATCGGCTGGGAACATACTGCGGTGCGGGACCGGCGGATGTTCGCCGAATTGGCGCAGCGGTAGCGCGCGCGTCCAGCGATGCACGCGAGGTCGCGGGTTCGACTCCCGTATTCGGCACCATGTTCCATAGCTCATGGGTAGAGCAATCGGCCAATAACCGATCGGTAGCGGGTTCGATTCCCGCTGGAAACGCCCTGTAAAGGCGCTTGTGTAGTGAAACCGGGCCGCAAGGCCCACCGGATGCGCACCTTGTTCACGCGGGCAGTATGACGCGGGGGCGGGTGCAACCGCCCCAGCGGATTGCGCCTTCGAAGGCGCGGCGCCGGCTGCGTGCATGCACGTGACCGGTAACGCAACATACCCAAGGCGCGGCCCGCTTCCCGCCGCCGCAATGCGAAGGCCCGCCGTTGGGCCGGTGTCCGGCCTTTGTGGAAGTGAAAGGAGACAGACGATGTTGCGAAAATTTCTGGTGAAAAAAGACGAGCGTGCCCTGTTGTTTCGCAAGGGCGATTTCGCGGGGATCCTGCACCCCGGAGAGTATTCCCACTTCGACCTGCTGAAGCGTTTGTCGGTGGAGGTCTTTTCCATGAGCCGGCCGGAGTTTTCGCACCGTCTGGCGGATTACCTCACCAAGGCAGAACCGGATTTGGCGGCACGGGAATTCCAGATCGTGGAATTGTCCTCGGCGGAAGTTGGCTTGCGTTACGAGAACGGCGTGCTGGCGGAGGTGCTTGCTCCGAACACGCGCCGACTGTATTGGAAAGGCTACATGGATGTACGCATCGAGCGGGTGAACATCGCCACCGAATACGCGTTGAGCGATTCGTTGATGGGGTATTTCTCTACACCGGCGGCGCGGGCAAAGATCGCCGGAGCCGCCGAGGTCTTCGTGGTGCAAGTGCCGCAGTACCAAGTGGGCCTGTTCAGCGCGGACGGCAAAGCCATCACCGTCCTGCAACCGGGTGTGTATGCCTATTGGAAGTTTGGCCGCACGCTTGGGGTGGAATACGTGGATCTGCGCTTGCAAGTGCTGGAAGTCGCTGGGCAGGAAATCCTGACCAAGGACAAGGTCGGCCTGCGCATCAACCTCAACGCTGGCTACAGGATCAGCGATGTGTTGACGGCCTTCAGCAAGCAGGCGAAGCCGCTGGATTTCCTCTACAAGGAATTGCAGTTCGGCCTGCGCGCGGCGGTGGGCACTCGCACGCTCGATGAGTTGCTGGAGAACAAGAACATCATCGACGAAGTGGTGCGCGCGCACATCGACAAGCGCGTGGCCGGCATGGGCCTGGAAGTCGAGTCCGTTGGGGTGAAGGACATCATCCTGCCGGGCGAGATGAAGACCATCCTCGCCAAGGTGGTGGAGGCGGATAAAGCCGCCCAGGCCAACGTGATCCGCCGCCGCGAAGAAACGGCGGCCACGCGTAGCTTGCTCAACACCGCCAAGGTGATGGAGGACAACCCGGTCGCGCTGCGGTTGAAGGAGTTGGAAACGCTGGAAAAGGTCACCGAGAAAATCGGGAGCATCTCGGTATACGGTGGCCTGGATAGTGTGTTGAAGGATCTGGTGAAGATCAGAGCCTAAAAGGAACGCCGCGCGCTCCGGGTTTGCCCGGCGGCGCGCGGTTTTACGAAGCGAGCGATACGAAAGGAGCAAATCATGAAGCGCATCAAGAGAAACGACCACTGGTTTTGAGGTCACGAGCAAACGCCGCAAAGGCTACCCATCGGAAACGCAGGTCAAGCGCGGAAAACGCATCGTCCACGGAGACAAGGAACTCCAAGAAAAGCTCGGCCGCAACGATCCGTGCCCCTGCGGCTCCGGCCGTAGATTTCAAGGACTGCTGTATGAAAAGCGGCAGATTTTGATGGGGTAGGGCGGGATTACTATTCGAGGGACTGACCCAGCGCCGCGAGGGCGGCGTTGGCATCTTGAAAACCTAGCTTTCCCTTGCGCTCATGATTAAAGGGATCGCTCTTTGATCTGCCATTGCAAGTTGCTATGTCGGCGCTTGAGCGCGTTGTTATACAAAACCTTTGAATGCCAGATAAGCGCGGCACATTCCCCACAAGAAAAACCCATATGAAGAGAGTCCTAGGATGATGGATACGATATTGAGCCAGAAGCCTGCCTTCTGTTTCCAGGATCCATCTTCCGCCGCATAGAACCACTGACTCATGTACGTGAAACCTGACGTAAGGGAGATTGCGAAAACGCCGATAACAAATGGGATAAGCGTGTCTGCAAATACCGCCACCTTGTCAGGCTGCTTTTCCGCCAGATGGCTGATAAATGCCAAGAGTGCAAACGCAGTGCCGCCGTTCAAGAGAAACGATGAACGTATTGCATTTTGACCGGCGCTTATCACCGACTTGAACATCTCTAAGCTAGACGCATTTGCGCTCTTGTGTTTTTCCACCTCCAGTTGAAGTTGTGCCTTGTACTGTTCCAGCTCAGCGGGGGTGACGACGTGCGATGGCGACGCCGCGACATCGTTGAGATATGTGATCAGGTTATCGCAGTAAATTGCCGCAGTGCCTTTTGCTTTGATGTCCTCAATCGTCTTCTTTAGTTGGAGGGCAAATTCCTTGGTGCTCATACGAATGACTCCACTGTTCAATGCTTATGTTGACTCGGCGCCGCCGAGCGGCGTCGCCGGCGCCGACTTCGCCCCCGTCAATGATGTTCGTGCCCGTGGCCGAGTGGGCCTACAAACGTCTTGCTTCCTTTGCTTCCGCGATGGCTGCCTGAAGCATTCTTTTGAGGTTCAAGTCTTGAAGGTTGAGTACGCCTCGCTTGGGGTGGTCTCCGAACGGGCGACTCGGCGCGGTGGCAAACCATTGACTGTTGAAGGGCAAACGGATGGTGTTACCCAAATCGAATTTCGTGTCCTTGCTAAGCCCCGCCTTGGGGTCGGTTGCGCGAATGGTGATTTCGCCTGGGTAGCGCTGTTCGGTATCTTGCGAGGTTCCGTAGGCAATGCGTACTATGCAGCCGCGCGCGTCTTCAGGATCCTCTTCAACTTCGATGACCAACCCGGGCCTGTCTTTCGGCCCCGGTTTATTAGAAGCACCCTGAGGAAACCGGCACTGGACAATATCGCCGGCCTTGGGCATCGGAGCCCAAAGGTGAATAGTCATCTCAACAATGTACTGAGAACACGGCCCTTACGTTTCGGTTCCTGCTCGCGCACCGCTGCGAGTTGTTGCTTGGTCAATGAGGGGTATTCTTGCTCGGATTCCAAGCGCAAAGCCTCGTCTCGCAGGCGTGCAAGCGCGAAGTGCACAGCCTGCGTTTCGGAGAATCCGAGAGCGCTGGCCACATTCCGCAAGGTTCCCCGGCTCACGGTGGTGAGCGTGTCTTTCTTGAAATTGAGTAGAAGCGCTTCCTTCTTGGTTTCGACAGCGGGCATAGAGGGAAATCCCTTATCCAAATATATAGCGAGTATATAACGGTGAGAAGGACAACTTGCCTCGCAGGGTGATTTCCAAAGAGTGCCCGATTAGACCGGCGCCCTCTCATCGGAAGCCGACAGCAGCTTGTACACCGAAGTGAAGTCCTGCCTTCCCAGCCCTTGCGAGGAGGCAAGCCGAAGCAACTGCTGAGCAACGGGTGCCACGAACACCGGGATGCGCAATTCGCGAGCGGCGCTCACCGCCAGGGCTAAGTCCTTCGCCATCAAATCGGTCATGAATCCTGGCGCGTAGTCGCGAGTGGAGGGCGCTTTTTCCACGATGCCGGGTACGGGATGAGCGTGTTGCATCATCCAGGTATTGCCGGAGGATTTCGAGATTATGTCGGTCAGGATCTTCGGGTCGACGCCGAAGCCTTCGCCGATGCGGAAGGCTTCCGCCACGGCGATCGCAGCCACACCTGCGATCAAGTTGTTGCAGAGCTTCGCGGCCTCGCCGGCTCCGACTTCACCCACGTGAATGATGTTTGCCCCCATGGCCGAAAGCGCGGGGCGCGCCGCTTCGAGATCCGCCGCCGTTCCTCCGGCCATGATGGCAAGGGTTGCGTTCTCGGCGCCCACCGAACCTCCGGACACGGGCGCATCGATGAACCGCACGCCTTTAGTGGCAAGCGCCGCAGCGACCCGGCGCGACGCATTCGGATCGATGGTGGACATATCCGCGCACAGCAATCCCCGCCTCGCGCCTTCGAGGATGCCGCCTTGGCCCAGATAAGCCGCCTCCACCTGCGATGAGGAAGGCAGCATCGTCACCAGAAACTCCACGCGCGCGGCGGCGTCCGCCGCTGAACCCGCACGCTTGGCCCCGCGCGCCACGGCGGCATCAAGCGCCGCGGGAACCACGTCATAGGCGAGGACACCATGGCCGCCTTTCATGAGGTTGGTGAGCATGGGCAGTCCCATGGTGCCGGTACCGATAAAGCCTACGTTCATTGCGTTTCTCCTGGTGATTGGTTCCAAGATTTTGTGTATGAGACAACGTATAAAGAGTACGCTGGTCTGTGGATCATCAGGCGCTGCATAAAAGCCGGTTGATAGGTCTAGCGGCTGCGCGAGGCCTTCACGAATTCGAGAGAGGTCCGAAACAGATCGAGGTCTTTTTCGTAATCGGCGGCGTCAGCGCGGTTGTTTTGAATCCATTCCCTCTTGCTGTCCATCCCGCCCGGTTGAAACGAGACGACGTTATCCCGGGAGAACTGTAGTTCGGTCGCGGTCGCCACTGGTACGCGCAACCCGATCCCTTTGCCGCTGATGCAAGCAAACATCTTGTCGCTGACGAAGTAGGCGTCGAGGTTATTTATCTTCTTACCGGTCACGCCAGGGAGTTTGAGAAGCAGAGCGTCGATCAGCGACTTACGGGTGGGTTCGGGGGGAGGGGTTTTCAAGGGCAGCGTTGTTGCGAAAGATA
>JBJXGQ010000022.1:0-27116 GCA_046160525.1 Burkholderiales bacterium | reverse complement strand
TTACTCGGGGAAAGCGGGCATTGAGCAGATCCGAGTCAAGCTCGCGGATGGCAAGACACTCGCCCTGGAAGTTCTTCAGAAGGAACCCGACCTCATCCTCGCCCGCACGGACGAGAAGTTGCAGTTTCAATACTCCACTGAAGCCGGCAAGCGCTTGCTTGAGCCCAAGCCCGAACCCTTGCCCCCATCCCCGCCATCCAGCGAAGCCACCGAGAAAAAGTAGTGCCCGAGCTGCCCGAAGTCGAGGTCACCCGGCGCGGCATCGCGGCTCATATCGAAGGCCGTTCCATCACCAAGGTGGTGATCCGCCGCCACGATCTGCGCTGGCCAGTTCCGAAGGAGCTGCCCGCGATCTTGCCGGGCTTGCGTGTAAAGACCGTGAGCCGGCGCGCGAAGTATCTTCTTCTTGATTGCGAACAAGGCTGGCTGATTCTTCACCTTGGCATGTCGGGCAGCCTGCGCATCATTCCCGCGGGAACTGCCGCCAAGAAGCACGATCACTTCGATCTTGAATTCGGCGGCGAACATCTCATGCGCCTGCACGACCCGCGCCGTTTCGGGGCCGTGTTGTGGACGCGGACTGCGCCCGAACAACACGAACTGATGGCGCATCTGGGGCCCGAGCCTTTTTCGCCGGAGGTCACCGGAAAATGGCTCCATGGCCAACTGCGCGGGCGCACGGCCCCCATAAAAAACTTGCTGATGGATAGCCGTATTCTCGTGGGCGTTGGAAACATTTACGCCAACGAGGCGCTGTTTCGTTGCGGCATTCGGCCAAGCCTCGGCGGCGGCAAACTCGTTATCGCGCGTTGCGGCCAATTGGTGGAAACCGTGCGCGCGACTTTGAGCAGCGCCATCGAAGCCGGGGGCAGCACCTTGCGCGACTTCGTCAACACCGACGGTTCCGCGGGCTACTTTCAGCAAAGCTACTTTGTCTACGACCGCCACGGCGAACCATGCCGTGTGTGCGGCGCACCCGTCAAGCTAGCAAGAATCAGCCAGCGATCGACGTTCTATTGCCCGCGCTGCCAGCGGTAAGTCTTTCGTACTTGCGCTCCAGTTGCTCCCGTGTTTCCGTATTGGCGGCATCCAACAGGATGCAATCCACCGGGCACACTTCCACGCATTGCGGCGTTTCAAAGTGACCCACGCACTCGGTACACCGGCTGGCGTTTATTTCGTACACCAGTTCGCCCGCCGAGATGGCGGTGTTGGGACACTCGGGTTCGCACACATCGCAGTTGATGCACTCGGCGGTGATCAGCAATGCCATGGTTATCCGCCGCCGACTTTGGCGGCAAGGCGCTGGACTACCTTCGGATTCACGAAAATGCTGATGTCACCGCCCAGGTTCGCGATTTCCCGCACCATGGTGGCGGAAACGAACATGTGATTCTCGGCGGGGGTAAGAAAGACCGTTTCGACGTCCGGATAAAGTTGCCGGTTCATGCCCGCCAATTGAAACTCGTACTCGAAATCCGAAACGGCGCGCAAGCCCCTCAGAACGACGCGCTCGCCGCGCTCTCGCAACAAATTCATCAACAGCCCCGTGAACCCAATCACCCGCACGGAAGGCAGGTCGGCGAACGCCTCGCGCGCGATTTCCACACGCTCGTCCAAGGTGAACAAAGGGCGCTTGGCCGCGCTACCGGCGACGGCAACGATAACGCCATCGAAGAGGCGAATGGCGCGCCGTACAAGATCTTCGTGCCCGCGCGTGAGGGGATCGAAGGTTCCGGGGTAGACCGCGTTAGGCATGGTTGTATTGGAGAAGTTGGTAGTGGACAGCGCCTGCTTTGGCTTGCCGGTAGGACACCCATTCCTGGGACTCTGGTAGGAACCGCGGCCCTTCCCGGTACACCATGCCGCCAGCGGCGAGAAGCGCGGGAAGCCGGAAAAAGAGTTCTTCGGTTTTCCCGAAATCGTAAGGCGGATCGATGAAGATGATGTCGTAGCGCCGCGCCTGTCTACCTATGAATTCTAGCGCATTGCGCTGTACAAGCTCGGTTGCCGTGGCGCCCAGCAAGCGCTGGTTCTCCCGCAAGGCCGCGAAGATGTCGCGGTCTTGCTCCACCAGGACCACGGCGGCGGCATTTCGCGACGCCGCCTCGAAACCCAGCGCGCCACTGCCCGCAAAGAGGTCCAGGCATGTGCGCCCGGTCAAATCCTGTCCCAGCCAATTGAATATCGTCTCGCGCACACGGTCAGGTGTGGGCCGCAGTTGAACCGACGCGGGAAACCGCAGAATGCGGCTGCGGTACTGCCCGCCGGTAATGCGCACGCGGTTGGGCGCCCCCGCACGCGCAACGCTAGTTGTTTTCGCCACCAACGACCACGGTTGCCAAACGCGATGGATCCACCCTTCTAGCGAAGGCTTCCTTGACTTGCTGAAGCGTCACTTGCGAGATCCGCTCGGGGAATTGCTCCAGATAATCCAGGGGCAAGTCGTAGAAGCCGATCACCGCGAGGTACTCCAGAATTTTTCGGCTGGTATCGATACGCAAGGGAAATCCGCCGATGAGATTTTGCTTCGCGCCTTCCAACTCGGCCGCCGTGGGCCCCTGCGTTAGAAAAGTCTTCAAGGTATCGCGCACGACTTGCAATGCTTGCTTGGCCTGGTCGCGCCGGGTTTGCAGGCCAATCTGAAAAGCCCCTGCTTCGCGGTAGGGCGATAAAGCACTGTAGACGCTGTAAGTCAGACCGCGCTTCTCGCGCACCTCCAAAGTCAGGCGCGAGTTGAAACCGCCGCCCCCCAATATGTAATTTCCCACCAGCAGCGGAAAATAATCGGGGTCTGCGCGTTTCACGCCCGGCCCGCCGATGAGGATGTGGGCTTGGGCCGACGGATGGCTGATAAAGCGCTCCTCGCCCTTGAGGATCATGTTCACCGGGGGAATGGGGGCGGGTTTGGTTCCGCGACCCAATCCAGATGTCAGTTGCTCCGCGATGAGAGCGGCCTGAGCGCGCGTGACATCTCCCATTAACGCGACCACGGCAGCGGAGGCATGAAAATGCTTCCCATAAAACTCCATCAAATCCGCTCGCGCCAGCGCTGGCAGCGTATCGGTTTCGCCACTGGAACGCAGCTGGTAGGGATGATCGCCGAACACCATCTTGGAGAAGGCGCGCCCGGCGGCGGTTTCGGGCTTGATCTCCGATTCCTTCATTTCCGACACGGCGTGCTGAACCTCGCGTGTGAGCACGGCCTCGGGAAAGCTGGGCTGGCTCAGCACCTTGGTCATGATGGCGAGAGCCGCCTCGCGAAATTCCTTCTTGCTCAGGGTGCGCAGCGAATAGCCGGCTCGGTCCACGTCAAAGCTCATGCCAAGCGCCGCGCCCACGTCAGCCAGTTGCTCGGAGATGGCGTTTTCATCCATGCCTTGCACGCCTAGGCGCATCAGGCGCAATGTCATGCCAGCCAAGCCGGACTTCTTCGGCGTGTCCCGGCTGGAACCGGCGGCGAACTCCACGCTTACGTCGAGCATGGGAAGTTCGTGGCTTTCCACGAAGTAGACGCGCGCCCCCGTGCTCGTGGTCCAATGTTCAATGGGCAATGCGGCTTGTGCGAGACAAGCCCAGGCCCAGGCAAGAAAAACCGAAAAGATGCGCATGGAGTCGTCTATTCCTTTCAATGCCGCAAGGAAGGTGGCGCGTTGGCGGGTTTGCGCTCTCCCATGGGAAGCGGATCCAAGACCGCCACCGTGAGGTTGTCGTCGGCCAGATACTTTTTCGCCACAGCACTCACTTGTGCGCTGGTGACCGCGAGGAGTTTCTCTCCTTGCTCACGCGCCGAGTTGTAGGGCAAACCAGCGATTTCCAGGGATCCCATCAAGCGCGCTTGATTGAACATGGAATCGAGCTGGTAGACTTGGCTCGCCACGACCTGCGCCTTCACGCGCTTCAATTCTTGCTCACTCACGCCGTTCTCGGCGATTTTTCGGATCTCTTCTTTTAGCGCGGCTTCAAGCGCACTCACGGATCCCCCCGGCGCGGGCGTCCCATCGAGAAAGAAGACAGAATCGCCGCGATTGACTCCGTTGTAGGACGCGCCGGCCGAAAGGGCCACTTTTGCATCGCGCACGAGATTGCGCTCCAGGCGCGCGGCGTCGTGCCCGTCCAGCACGCCCGACAACACGGCAAGCGCATAGGGCTCCCAGTCTTGCTTGACGTCGCGAAGCGATGGCGCGTGATAAGCCATCACCAATCGCGGCAACTCCGCCGGAACCTTCAGCGTAATGCGCCTTGTACCGCTTTGCGCCGGCTCTGTCTGAGGTTTGCGTAGCGCTAGCGCGCGCGGCTCGATGGCGCCAAACTTCTCTTGCGCCAGGGCAAACACCTCTTCAGCTTTGACGTCTCCCACCACAACCAGAACCGCGTTGTTGGGCGTATACCAGCGCCTATACCACTCGCGCGCGTCTTCGGCGGTCATGTTCTCCAGATCGTTCATCCATCCGATGATGGGCGTGCGGTAAGGATGAACCTGAAATATCGTGGCCATGATTTGTTCGAACAGGCGCGCTTGGGGCTGGTCGTCCGTGCGCAGCCTGCGCTCTTCCATCACCACCTTGATCTCCTTGGCGAATTCCTCGTCGGAGAGCACCAGGTTGGCCATGCGGTCGGCTTCCAATTTCAATGCGAGCGCAAGCTGGGACTTTTGCAGTTGCTGAAAGTAAGCGGTGTGATCCCGGCTGGTGAAGGCATTGTCGCGCCCGCCCGCGCGCGCGACCTGGCGCGAGAATTCTCCGGGTGGTACCGCCTTCGTGCCTTTGAACATCATGTGCTCGAGCACATGGGCGACGCCGGTCTTGCCGTTGACTTCGTCGGTACTGCCTGCCCGGTACCAGACCATGGACACCACCACGGGCGCGCGATGATCCTCCTTGACGATCACCTTCATGCCGTTGGAAAGGGTGCGGTCGAGGGGATTCGCCTGGGCAATGCCCAGGAAAAGCAACGGTGCAACGAATACTACATTCGCGGCGAGCCGCCAAAACCGATGAGATAGAATCCGCATCCGCGACATTATGACGTCCATATGCTTGGTTTCCTGAAGTCTAACAAACAACCTGCTGGGGACAAGCCTGCGGGATGGCTCGCGCGCCTCAAGGCAGGCCTTGCGCAAACGCGCGACAAGCTAGGCAGCCAGCTCGGGCAATTGCTCGGGCGTCACACGAAGATCGATGCCGCGCTCTACGAAGAGTTGGAGGCTGTTCTCATCGGCTGCGATATCGGCGTTGCACCCACCGAACATCTTCTCGCCCAACTCAAGCAAAGAGTCGCGCGCGAGCATGCGACGCAACCGGTGGAAGTCAAGCGGCTTCTCAAGGAATGTTTGCTGGAACTACTGTCTCCGCTTTCCCAGCCCCTTGTGCTCACCCACAAGAAACCTTTCGTCATATTGGTGGCCGGTGTGAACGGTGCTGGAAAAACCACCTCCATCGGTAAGCTCGCCTGGTATTTTCGCAACCAAGGAAAATCCGTCATGCTCGCCGCGGGCGATACGTTTCGCGCCGCCGCCGTGGAGCAACTGCGCACCTGGGGCGAGCGCAATAACATCACCGTCATCAGCCAGCAAGATGGAGACCCCGCGGCGGTGGTCTTCGACACCCTCCAATCGGCTATCGCCAAGAACATCGACATCGTGCTGGCGGACACCGCCGGGCGTTTACCCACGCAGTTGCATTTGATGGACGAGCTGAAGAAAGTCAAACGCGTGGTCACCAAGGTGATAGCGGATGCGCCTCACGAGGTGTTGCTCGTACTGGATGCCAACACGGGACAAAACGCGGTCGCGCAGGTGAAAGCTTTCGATGACGCCCTTGGGCTTACGGGTTTGGTGCTGACCAAACTGGATGGCACCGCCAAGGGTGGCGCCATTGCCGGTATTGCACGCCACAAGCCCATACCGCTGCGCTTCGTGGGAGTGGGCGAGGACATCGACGATCTTCGTCCCTTCAACGCGAAGGATTATGTGGATGCACTGTTCGACTAAATGGCCACGGCGTGATTAGCTTCGAGCAGGTGACCAAGCGCTACCCGGGCGGGCACGTGGCACTCGCCGATGCGACGCTCACCGTGGCAAGCGGAGAAATGCTGGTGCTCATCGGGCATTCCGGAGCCGGCAAAACCACGGTGCTGAAATTGATGGCGGCCATCGAGCGGCCCTCCTCGGGCACCCTCATGATGAATGGCCAAAACGTCGGCGCATTGCGGCGCGGATCGGTCCCTTTTTTCCGCCGCCACTTCGGCCTGGTATTTCAAGACCACAAATTACTCTACGACCGCTCGGTGCTCGACAACGCGATGCTTCCCCTGGATATCCAAGGCCTGGCGCGCGGGGAAAGTCTTCGCAGAGCGCGCGCCGCCCTTGATCGCGTAGGGCTGCTAGCGCGGCAGAACTCGCTTCCCGTGACGATGTCCGGCGGTGAGCAACAGCGGCTATGTATCGCGCGCGCCATCGTCCACAATCCCAGGGTGCTCCTGGCCGACGAGCCCACGGCCAATCTGGATCCTGCCTATGCCATGGAAATCGCCGAACTGCTACGTACTTTCAACAGTTCCGGAGTGACCTGCGTGGTGGCGACTCATGATCCGGAAGTAACCGCGCGCCTACAAGGCCGCGTACTGTCCCTTCAAGAAGGCCGGGTGAGCACGTGAAGGCATGGGCCAACCAGCAATTCGCCACATTCCGCGAAGTGCTTTCCCGCCTGCGCGCCCGTCCCCTTGCCGCCATTCTCAATGCATCGGTGATTGGAATTGCGCTGAGCCTTCCCACCGTACTCTATGTGATCCTGGATAACGTTCAAGGTACCTCCAGGCAAATGTCGCGCGAACCCCAGTTGAGCCTCTTCATGGCCGTGGACGCGGCCGCCGGCGATGTGTCCAGGACCGACGGGGAGTTGAAGCGCTTGGAGGGCGTGGGCTCCTTCCGCTTCGTTCCCAAGGACAAGGCCTTGGATGAGCTCAAGGCAGGCAGCAACTTGGGCGACGTGTTAGGCGAGCTTAGCCAAAACCCCTTGCCCGACGCCTTCGTAATCACCGCCAAGGACCATAATCCCAAGACGCTGGAGCGCATTCGGCAGACGGTCAGCGCTTGGCCAAAGGTTCAGCACGTGCAAGCCGACGCCGAGTGGGCGAGGAAACTCTACGCCGTGCTGCGCGTGGGCAAGGCGTTGGTGGCGGTGCTGGCGCTGTTATTAAGCGGGGCCGTGGTCGCCGTCACCTTCAATACCATTCGCCTACAAATCCTCACCCGGCAGGAGGAGATCGAAGTGACCCGCCTCATCGGTGCCACCTACGGATACATCCGCCGGCCTTTTCTCTACGCGGGGGCGGTGCAAGGCTTGGCGGGGGCCCTCGTCGCCTGCTTGCTGGTTTTCCTGATTGCGGCGTGGCTCAACTATCATCTAAGCGATTTGTCCGTGCTGTACAGCGGCCAGTTTCAGTTGAAAGGGCTCAGTGCCTGGGACGCGGGAATCTTGCTGGCCTGCGCGAGCGTACTAGGTTGGCTGGGCGCTTGGCTATCCGTGAGCCGCCACCTTTGGCGCATGGACTTTTAACTTTATGGGAATCTTCTTTGCGGTTGGCACTCCAACGCTGCGAGTGCTAAAATTTGCACGCAAGGAGGAAATCCACTCTATGAACAAAGCGTTATCCCTAGCCTTCCCGGTTCCCGCCAATCTTGGAAGCCTCGACGCCTATATCCAGGCCGTCAACCGCTTCCCGCTTTTGACCGAGGAAGAAGAGTCCCGGCTCGCCCGCCAATTCAAGGATGAAGGCGATCTGGAAGCTGCCCGCCACTTGGTCCTGTCCCATTTGCGCTTGGTGGTATCCATCGCCAGGGGCTATCTGGGCTATGGGTTACCCCACGCCGACCTGATCCAGGAAGGCAGCGTGGGCTTGATGAAGGCCGTAAAGCGCTTCAATCCCGAACGGGGGGTTCGGCTCGTATCTTTTGCCGTGCACTGGATTCGCGCCGAGATTCACGAGCACATCCTGCGCAACTGGCGCATCGTGAAGATCGCCACCACAAAAGCACAACGCAAACTGTTCTTCAATCTGCGCAGCATGAAGAAGGGCCTGGGCACCATGAGCCGTGACGAAGTTGGCGACATGGCCGGCCAGCTCAATGTACGCAGCTCCGATGTGGTGGAAATGGAAACCAGGCTTGGCGGACAAGATATTCCGCTGGAGCCCGGGAATGACGAAGACGACTCCTACAGCCCCATCGCCTATCTCTCTAACCAGGACGATGAACCTGGCCGCATACTCGAGTACGACCAAACGGAGAAACTAAAGGCTGAAGGTTTGGAACGTGCGCTAGGCAGTTTGGACGCGCGCAGCCGCCGCATTATCGAGGCGCGCTGGCTACGCGAAGACAACGGCGCGACCTTGCATGATCTAGCGGCGGAGTTTGGCGTATCGGCCGAGCGCATACGCCAGATCGAACAGCAGGCGATGAAAAAGATGCGCCTGCTGATTCAAGCGCCCGCTTAGCCTTGCTTGAGCAAGATGGCGATGTCGTGAGCTAAGGCCTCGCCAATCTTGCTGTGAGACACGAAAAGCCGAATACGGCCCTTCGTGTCGTAGACAAAGGTCTGGGTGGAGTGATCCACGGAGTAGTTGCCGGGCGAGGTTTCCGCGGTCTTCATAACCACGAGCTTGAATTCCTTGGCGGTCTTATTGATGGCTTCCTCGCTTCCCGTGAGCCCCACAAAACTTGGATGAAAGGCGGTGACGTAGCCCTTCAATACTTCCGGCTTGTCGCGCTGGGGATCCACGGAGACAAACAACACCTGCACGCGATCCCCTTGCGCAGGCCCAATCTCCTTCATCATCTTGGCCATCTGCGCCAACACGGTGGGGCACACATCGGGGCAGTGGGTAAAACCGAAAAATATCACGACGATTTTGCCCTGATAATCGGCCAGCCGCTTGGGCGCGCCGTTATGGTCGGCTAGAGAGAAATCGCGGCCGAAGTCCGCCCCCGTGATATCCGTGGACTTGAAACTTTCCTGAGTCCGCGAATCGCAGCCCAGTAGAACCGCCATCGCCAGCGCGGCCCACCATGGAATAAGTTTCAGAGCAGTATTTTCCAGTAGTGATCGATTAGCAATGCCGCGAAAAGCGCCGACAGGTAGATGATCGAGTAGCGAAAGGTCCGCTTCGCCAGATCGTCGGAATAGGCAACGTAGATCCGCACTGCATAAGCGAGGAACACGCCCCCGAGGGCTAGCGCGCTCGCCACGTAGATGAGGCCGCTCATCCGCGTCAGGAATGGCAGCATCGATACCACCAGCAAGATGATGGTGTACAGCAGTACGTGCAGCCTCGTGTATTTTTCGCCATGGGTCACGGGCAGCATAGGCACACCGGCGCGCGCGTACTCCTTGGTCCGGTAGAGCGCCAGAGCCCAGAAGTGTGGCGGGGTCCAGGCAAAGATGATGAGGAATAACAGCAAGGCACCGGGCGCGATTTCCCCCGTGACCGCTGTCCAGCCCAGCACCGGCGGCATGGCGCCCGAGGCACCGCCGATCACGATGTTCTGCGGCGTGAGGGGCTTCAATATCACCGTGTAGATGACGGCGTAGCCAACGAAGGTGCCCAAGGTCAGCCACATGGTGAGAGGATTCACCAACACATAGAGCATCAACAAGCCCGCCCCACCTACGACACTGGCGAAGAACAACGTCTCCATGGTGGACACCTGCCCCGTGGGCAGAGGCCGCGCGCGGGTTCGGGCCATGAGTGCATCGATCTTTTGTTCCACCAGGCAATTCATGGCAGCGGCGGCCCCAGCCACCAAGGCGATTCCCAGAGTGCCAAACAAAAGGGGGCGCAGCGGCACCATGCCGGGAACCGCGAGGAACATCCCGATCACGGCGGTGAATACGATAAGCGAAATCACGCGAGGCTTGGTCAGCGCGAAGAATTGCTGGAGCCTAAAACTCAGAGGCTGCGAAACGCTGGAGGGAGTAGTGGTTGTCGTGGACATGGGCGCCGCCGCTAGGAAGGCGCGAAGTTTAGCCGATGCGCGAGGCTCTCAACAAGCGAGAGAGGTCTTTCTTCATACCTGTCGGGTTGAAACCTGGCGGGTAGCGCAGCACCAAATTCCCCAGGGGATCGAGAATGAAGATGTATTCGCTGGCGGGCCTCCCCCCAACCGGAAGACGTGCAACCCAATCGCTTTGCGGCGCCCGCACCACCTTCATTCCCTGGTGCTGCTTGAGCAAATCACCCGAAGGCTCGCTGCCCCCGGTAACAATCCACAAGCGTTCGATGCGTTGCATTTCCTTGCCCTGAGTGAGGCGGATCTGTCTTAGGTAATAGAGCTTTTGCTGGCAGGCCTGCGCGCAATCGCCAGGGGCGGCCAAAGCCAAGATCCATTTGCCCTTGAGCTCATTCAACGCCGGTGCCACGGGATCATCCGCGGCGAGCGCAAGGTGCGGTGAGGTGGCGACCAACTCGCCGTGATTGATGAAAGAACTGGGCTGCCAAAAGAGGTAGAGGAGATAAGATCCCAATATGGGAAATACCGCCACCGCCCCAATGATGATCAGATGGATGCGCGCGCTGCGGCGGCGCTTCTCCTCACTTAGGGCGTTTGCGGACATTGAGGAATACGTATAACAGGAAGATGGCGGCGGACATCGTGTACCACTGCAAGGCGTAGGCACGATGGGTATCGGTACGCATATCCACGCGCGGCCATTGCCGTTTCAATCCGTCGGGGATATCGTTATGCATTTGCACGATCACGGGAAGTAGAACGAGTCCGGTGCGCGCGGCGTACTTCTGGAAATCCAGGTTTTGCCATAGGGAGCCCGCTACTGTTTGGGACGATAACTCCAGAAATTTAGTATTGGTAGGCAGCGCCAGCCCCACCACCTGCGTGAGGTCTTGCGGCGTGGGCACGGTGGGTAGTTGCGCACGGTCCGCCGGAGCGGCCACCCAACCGCGATTGACGAGTAGCGCCTTGCCCGGACTCAATGCCATGGGCGTGATCACTTCATAGCCCGCGACACCATTGCGCAGGCGGTTATCCAGATAAATCGTGTGAGCGGCGAGGAATCGCCCGGTGGCCGTGATGCTACGGTAGGGCAAAACCTCCGCGGGAGGGATGCCCGCCGAAATCATCATTGGAGACTCCCGGCTCGCGCCGTCCATGCGCGCTTGCAACTGCGCCTTATGGTGTGCGCGGCCCGTTTGCCAGTTTCCGAGCAGCACGGTGGCAACGATTCCCGCCAACGCGAGGATCGTCGAAACAAGAGAGGGTTTGAACCGCATAGATAAGTCAGACCCATTTCCCAGAAGATGGTGCAATCCATTAAACTGCTTCGCTCACTCGAGGAGTCCCATGCGCATCGTTATCATCGCTTTTCTCGTCATCATACTGGCCAGTCTCGGCTCGGCCCTCTTCTACCTGGTGCGCGACAAAGGCGGGAGCGATCGCACGGTCAAGGCGCTGACGGTGCGCGTTTCGCTGTCCATCACGCTTTTCATCTTGCTCATGCTGAGTTACTACTTTGGCCTCATTCCAAAACAAGGCGTATAAACGACGACGCCGCACAAGCGTGCGGCGTCGTCCAATTAGACCTGCTTTATAGCCAATAGACCAGCACGAAGAGCAACAACCAAACGACGTCCACGAAGTGCCAGTACCATGACACGCCTTCGAAGGCGAAGTGGTGTTCGGGCTTGAAGTGGCCTTTGAGGCAGCGGGCCCATATCACGATCAGCATGATGGTCCCCACCGTGACGTGGAAGCCATGAAAACCTGTCAGCATGTAGAAAGTCGCACCGTAGGCGCCCATGGTGAGCGTCAAATTCAACTTGTGGTAGGCCTCGACGTACTCGTAGGCCTGCAGTCCTATGAAGGCGATGCCCAGCACGATAGTCAGGAACAAGCCCCAGTTGAGTTTGCTGCGATTGTTCTCCTTCAGTCCCCAATGGGCCCAGGTCACCGTGATGCCCGAGGTCAGCAGAATGAGCGTGTTGATGGCGGGAATGCCCCACGCACCCATGGGTGTGAAGGTTTCTTCAATACCGGGGCCCGACACCGGCCATCCTGCCTTGAAGCCCGGCCAGAGCAATTGTTGCGTGTCGCCTTCACCCAACCAGGGAACCGAGAGTCCGCGCATGTAGAACAAGGCGCCGAAAAAGCAAGCGAAGAACATCACTTCGGAGAAGATGAACCAACTCATGGACCAGCGGTAGGAGGAGTCCACTTGCTTGTTGTACTTGCCCCCCTCGCTTTCGCCGATCACGGTGCCGAACCAGCCGAACATCATGTAGACCAGGACGGCAGTGCCTGCCAGGAGAAGCCACCCCCCACCGCCGATGTGATTGATCGTCAGCACGGCACCCAGCGCGAGGAGCAATATGCCAACGGATCCCACTATCGGCCAATGGGATGGATCGGGCAGGTAGTAGCGGTTAGCGGAATGGGTTGCCATGTTTTTCTACTCCTCTCTTGAAAGGTTATGCGAGCCACACTCGCATAACCTTAATTGGAAATCACGATTCTTACTACGGTGGTTATCAACAGTATGAATAATGCACCCATCAAAACGCCCGCGATGATGACATGAAGCGGGCGGATCGATGCCAAATCCTTGTCCCGCTCGGAGCCTTTGCGGATTCCGCAAAAAGCCCATAGCACGGCAATCACCGCTCGCAGCGGGGACGCGCGGCGGGGCGAATCTGCCTTCAATGCCATGCCTTGCATCGTGCGCGCACTATCCCTTTGGGGCCTTTTGCAACGAAGGGTTTCCAGGCACCTCGAAGAAGGTGTAGGACAGCGTCACTGTATCGACTTCCTTCGGCAAATCCGTACCGATCACCAACTGCACTGGCATTTCGCGCGCTTCGTGCGGCTGAAACTCCTGCCTGGTAAAACAAAAACATTCCAGCTTGCTCACATACTTGCCGGCGAAAGAGGGCCCGTAGGCGGGAATAGCCTGCCCCACGATCTTGTTGGCCGAGGTGTTTTTCACACGGTAGGACACTTGGATCAACTGCCCTGGATGAACCCTGATTTCCTTTTGCATGGGCTCGAACTCCCAAGGCAGGCCGCGCGTGTTGGCATCGAGCTGAAGCGTGAGCCAGCGCGATGTATCCACCTGGGAATTCACCGCTTCATCGGCTTGCGCCAGTTCCGTGATCCCGCTCACCTCGCAGATCTTCTTGTAGAAGGGAACCATCGCGAAGCCGAAGCCGAACATCACAATGGTGACCACCACCAGCTTGCGCAGCAGGGTCGTGTTAGCTTTCGCGAGATCAGCCAAGGTAATCATTGCGTCATAAACACCCGAATGAGAAAACCCAGGAAGCACGCAAACGCGATAGTCCCCACGATCCAGCCAGTGCGCAAATTCTTCGCACGGAGTTGGGCTTGCATGCGAGGATCCATCGCCAGCATCGCTTATTTAATGACCGGTGGCGTTTCGAAGGAATGGTAGGGCGCCGGAGTCGGCAGCGCAGTCCACTCCAAGGTATCCGCGCCATCCCAGGGTTTCTGCGGCGCCTTCTCGCCACTCTTGATGGCCTTGATCAAGATGTAGAGGAAAAAGATCTGGCTCAGCCCAAAGCCCCAAGCGCCAATGCTGGAAATCTGATTGAACTCCGTGAACTGCAACGCGTAGTCCGGAATCCGGCGCGGCATGCCGGCCAAACCCAGGAAGTGCTGCACGAAGAACGTGACGTTGAAGAAGATGAAAGACAGCCAGAAGTGCCACTTGCCCAGGGTCTCGTCGTACATGCGCCCAATCCACTTGGGCAGCCAGTAATACACTCCGGCGAAAGCCGAGAACAAGGCCCCCGCCACCATGACGTAATGGAAGTGCGCCACCACGTAGTAGGTATCGTGTAACTGCACATCCACGGGCACGATGGACAACACCAATCCTGTAAACCCGCCCATGGTGAACAGGAACAAGAAGCCGCACGCGAACAACATGGGCGTCTCGAAGGTGAGCGCCCCCTTCCACATGGTGGCCACCCAATTGAACACCTTCACGCCCGTGGGCACGGCGATCAAGGTGGTGGCGTACATGAAGTAGAGCTGGGTCTGCACTGGCATCCCCACCGTGTACATGTGATGCGCCCACACCATGAAGGACAGGATGGCGATGGACGCCGTGGCGTACACCATGGAGGCGTAACCGAACAACGGCTTACGGGAGAACGCCGGAATCACCTGCGACACCACGCCGAAGGCGGGGATGGCGATGACGTACACCTCGGGGTGGCCGAAGAACCAGAAGATGTGCTGGAACAACACGGGGTCACCGCCGCCGGCGGGATTGAAGAAGTGCGTATCGAAGTGGCGGTCGGTCAGCAACATCGTCACCGCTCCCGCCAGCACTGGCATCACCGCCACCAGCAGATAAGCCGTGATTAACCACGTCCACACGAACAGGGGCATCTTCATGAGCGTCATGCCCGGTGCGCGCATGTTCAGGATGGTCGTGATGATGTTGATGGACCCCATGATCGAGGACATCCCCAGGATGTGTATCGCGAAAATGGTCAAGTCCATGCTCATGCCCATCTGGATGGACAAGGGCGGATAGAGCGTCCAGCCCACGCCGGCACCGCCGCCTGGGAACAACTGTGCTAGCACCAAGAGGATTGCCGCGGGAGGTAACAACCAGAAACTCCAGTTGTTCATGCGCGGGAAAGCCATGTCGGGCGCACCGATCATCATGGGAATCTGCCAGTTGGCAAAGCCCACGAAGGCCGGCATGATGGCCCCGAACACCATGATCAGGCCATGATAGGTAGTCATGGAATTGAATACTTCCGGTCTGACGATCTGCAACCCGGGCTGGAACAGTTCGGTGCGAATCACCAGGGCCATCATTCCGCCCAGGATGAACATGGCGAAGGAGAACCACAGATACATGGTCCCGATGTCCTTGTGGTTCGTGGTCTTGACGTACCGCATGAACCCCGTGGGATGATGGTCGTGACCGTGATCGTGGGCGTGTCCGTGAGCAGCTTCCATCTGCACTCTCCTAATATCGTTCGGTGATTACTTCGCTGCCTGGACCATGTAGTCCACCGCAGCCTTGACGTCCGCATCCGGCACATCCATGGCACCTCCCTTGGGCGGCATGGTCTTGAAGCCCTTGAGGGCATGCTCGTAGAGGGTTTCATTGCCTTGGGCGATGCGCGCAGCCCACGCGGCCTTATCGCCAAGCTTCGGGGCGTTCATGAGGCCGGGCAGATGGCACATCTGGCAGGTCTTCTCGTAGGTGGCCTTGCCACCGGCGGGTGCCGCCGCGGCTGGCGCGGCAACGGCCACGACGGCAGCGGGAGCCGCGGCGGATGCGGGTTGTTTCGCCTTCTGGGAAGCCAGCCACTGCTTGTATTCGTCTTCGGTTACCACATTGACCACGATGGGCATGAACCCATGTTCCTTACCGCACAGTTCGGCGCATTGGCCGCGGAAAGTTCCAGTGGCGGTGGGTGTGAACCAGAGATCCTTGATAAAACCCGGAATCGCATCTTGTTTGGCGGCCATCGCGGGCAAGTACCACGCATGAATCACGTCGGCGGCGGTGAGAAGCACGCGAATCTTCTTGCCGATGGGGACCACCATGGGGTTATCCACTTCCAGGAGGTAGTGCTCTCCCTTGGGTGCTTTACCTTCGATCTGGTCCCTGGGCGTGGCCAAATTGCTGTAGAAACTCACGCCGTCATGCAAATAATCGTAATGCCACTTCCACTGAAGGCCCGTGACTTTCACGGTTATGTCCGGGGACGAGGTATCGCGTTGGTCCAATAACGCTTTCGTGGCCGGAATGGCCATCACCACCAGAATGACGACGGGAATCACCGTCCACAGAATCTCCACCAGGGTGTGTTCGTGGAATTGGGCCGCCTTGTGCCCCACTGACTTGCGGTGCTTGATGAGAGACACCAGCATGAAGCCGAACACACCCACGAAAATCCACACGCAAATCCAGGTGATGATGGTGTGCAGATCGTAGATCGTGCGCGCCAAGTCCGATTGCGGCGTCTGCAATCCGAGTTTGTACTCCGCCCAGGCGCTGGTGCCTATCAAGGACAGAGCAAGGGCTGCCGCCATGCGTTGTGTTCTAGTCATGATCTCCCCGACGTATTGACCGATCTACCGTTGAATCTTGAGTTGCTGCTTAACACGCTGCGCCACCTCGAGAATTTTTTCCTCGGGGAGGTGGCGCCCGAATACCACTTCCTTGCCGTGGGACCGCACCACGAGGCAAGCACGCTGCCCCGGATGCGCCGGGATACAACGCACCTGAGCCCAATACCTGTTGAACTCGAACCGGCTGGTCTCGCCTTGCTCCTGGCGCTCGATCACCACGCGTTCGCCATCGATGGCGATACTTTCAAAATCGCCCGCGTGCCGCCCAATGCACCGAAACGCCCACCATACCGCCGCCAGCTCCAGGCCCGCGAAGGGCAACACCGGCCACGCCCCAACGGCAAAAAAAGCCAGTGAGATGGCGGTGGATACCAAGAAGAAGGAGGCAAGAACGAACTGCCGGCCAACAGGCGAGAGAGAGTGATTTCGGCGGGCTACCAATATGAACTCCACCGCCGTCCTGGCTTCGGTATATTCCATGGTGATATGGTTATATGGGCCGTCGCGTGGGCTCCCTCCCAAGCGGCGCGAACTCTAGCACAGCGCCAACCGTGAAAGCAAGAAGACCCCAATCGAATCAGCGGTATTCCCCTGTAATTAGTTCTTGCCCACAAAGCGGATCACCGAACGCCCATCCTTCATGCGGTGCGAGGCCGCGGCCCCGGGTTTCCACGCGTGGCCGTAGACCACTTCCAGGGTGGCATTTTCCCCGCTGATGTTCGCCACGCGCCGCCGCCCGCTCAAGCCGCGCGGCCGGTCCGCGGTGAGGTTGAGAGCGCCCCAATGTTTGAGATCGGCGAGCAACTTGGAAACATGCGAATAGGTGAGCCGCAGGTGTTCCTGGTCCATCACCGGTCCCGCATAACCTAAATGCGAGAGCAGATCACCCAAGTCGTGCATGTCCGCCAAGCGTTGCGTCATCGCGGGCGTGCGCTGGCTTCCCCATTCCAGCAAGGTGTCCGGCCCCAAGGTCGAGAACATGAGCAATCCTCCAGGTTTGAGCACCCGGTGCAATTCTGCCAGAGCGCGCGCCAAATCCTCCGCCCACGCCAGCGCTAGATTGGACACCACGCAATCCACGCTCGCGCTGCCCAAGGGCAAGTGCTCGAAGTCCGCGCACAAAGCGCGCACTGCGGGCTCCTTCGATCCACCCAACCAAGCCGGTAGCCTGCCTGGGCGCGGAATCTGGCGCAGCATGTCACACGATATATCCAGCGCAATGGTGGTGGCGCGGGGATAACGCACTGCCATGGATCGCGCGGCAATGCCGGGACCCGCGCCCGCATCCAGGATCACGGCGGGGTCGATCCTCACCAACTCCATGCGCGCAAGCATGCGCTGGCAGATCTCGCTTTGTACCTGCGCCGTGGAAAGGTATGCTGGCGCCAAGCGGCCGAAGGTACGCCGCAGCGCCGTCTTGTCCAATTTATCGAGAGTTCTCTTCGTATCCATGAAATCCATCGCCCGGTACATCGCCGCATTCTCGCGCCTGATTCCCGAGCCTTGCATGTTGTGCGGGGCACGCGCGAGCGCCGGTGGTCTGTGTGAGGGTTGCCGGGAGGATTTGCCAAGGCTACCCGCCGTTCATTGTCCCGTGTGCGCCATTCCCACCACCACGGCGGACATTTGCGGGCGCTGCCTCAAGCGCACCCCGCGTTACGACGCCGTGAGCGCTGGATTTCTCTATGCCTTTCCCGTGGACAAACTCATCGCGCGCCTGAAATTCGGCCACACTTTAGCAGTCTCCGGGATCCTGGGCCGCGAAATGTGCGCCGCCCTGGCGTCGCAACCGCGCCCGGATTTCGTGCTGGCGGTACCCCTGTCGGAAGAAAGACTGCGCGAACGCGGCTTCAATCAAGCCAGCGAGATCGCCCGCGTCATTGCAAGGGAGTTGAGTGTGCCGCTTGCCACCGGTGTGTGCGAACGCCACCGGCATACGGCGCCGCAGATGGGCCAGCCCCTCGCCCAGCGCCGCGCCAATCTGCGCAATGCCTTTCGCTGCGAGGCGAGCGTAAAAGGCGCCCGCATCGCGGTCGTGGACGACGTCATGACCAGCGGGGCCACGCTCGATGAATTGGCGCGCACGTTGAAACGCGCGGGGGCTCAGCAGGTTACGGGATGGATCGTGGCGCGCACACCGGAAAGGACTACTTCTTAGGCGCGTTCGCCAATACTCTATCCAGAGACTGGAGTTGCTGCTGCGCCAAATTGGACAGCGCGGTGCCAATGCCTTCCATTTCGCTCACACGCTGGAAGGCCGCGCGGGCGGCGGCATACTGGCCGTCGTTGCGCAGCGCGTACCCCAACCCGACGTGATAGGCGGGATTCTTTGGCGCCAAGGCAATGGCTTCGGAATACTTGTTCGCGGATTCCCCATGGCGCTGTTCGCGCGCCAGCGCATTGCCCCACATGGCCAGATAGTCAGGGTTCGACGCGCCCACCGCGCGCTCTTGTTCCAGCAGGGCGAGAGCTTCCTTGAGGGCGCCGCGCTCGATTTGCAAGCGCGCCCCGATCATCGCAAACGTCGCTTTGACCTGCCCATGTGCAGCTCCATCGAGCGCCACGGCTTCGGCCATGGCTTTGTTTTGCGCACCCAGCAGCAGCGAGAGCAGCGCCTGCCGCCCGCGGTCGAAACGCGGATCGGCCGCGATAGAGGCGATGAAGAACTGCTGCGCTTCGTCCTGGGCTTTGCGCCCCAAGGCCTCAAGGCCGGACTCCAAGGCAGCTTTGGCGCGTTCGCGGGCATTGGGCTCAAGAACATTCTTCTCGATGGCAACTGGCCCTTCATCGCGCGCTTTTTTCGGTAAGCCGGTTTCAGGCTCAGGCCGGACCGGCAACAGCGGCGGCGCCGCCTTCACCTTGGAAGGCAGGTGCGCGACCAGGATGGGCTTCGTGCCAACAACAGATGCCTGCGTCTCCGGGACGCGAAGCTCGTCGTCCAGGCGCAATTCTCCGGACTGGACCGTAGTCTTTGCGCTCGCTTCCACGGCATCGGGCATGTTCACTGGGGAAGGAACCGGTGCCTGCGGTGCGGGCGGGCTTGCCTGCATCACTTTCGCCGGTTCATGAATTTTCGGCGCCGCCCGCGGAGTGAACCAGGAGAGCCTCGTGGTGCCGAACAGGCCGCCCAGAATTCCCGCCGCCAGCAACACCACGATCACGATATTGCGGCCGGACAATGCACTGGGCGCGGCGGGCAAGGCGCGCACATTCAGCCCCGCCATGCTGCCCTCCGCGGGCGTGGCGTGGCGGCGCTCGAGATCCTTCAGGACTTTGTTGATCAGACTCATAGCAAGGCCATGCTGGCCCCGATGGCCAAGCCCACGGCGGGCACCATCGCCCAGTACCAGGGGAATACGAGTCTCGCGGAAGGTGTATCGCGCACGGCATCGCGCACATGCCGGGTTTTCACACAGCCCCCGCCTTCGCCGTAGACAGCCATGAGCGCCTTGTGCGCGACGATATTGAGTAGCCGCGGCACGCCCGCCGAAGCGCGGTATAGAAGACGCGCCGCGCCTCCAGAGAAAACCGATTCGCCTTTGTGGCCCGCCACCCGCAAGCGGTGCGACAGGTAATGGGGAACCTCGCCCTTGCCCAGGGCTTCCAGCCGGTATTCGAAAGTGATGCGCTGGCGCAATTGGCGGGCGGCAGTGCGCTTGAGATTCGCATCCAACTCAGGCTGGCCGAATAAGACTACCTGAATGAGCTTGCGCTTTTCCGTCTCGAGATTACTCGCGAGCCGCAAAGCCTCCAAGGTCTCCAGCGGCATGGCCTGGGCCTCGTCGATGCATACAACGACGCGCTTGTCCGCGCGCGCAAGATCCAGCAGGTGAGCGTTGAGCACGCGCAGTTGCCCGTGCAAACCGGCGTTAAGAGGCATGGATATTTCAAGTTCGGCGCCCAGGCTCATCATCAACCCGCGCGCATCCATCATGGGATTGGGGATGTAGGCCGTCACGTAACGCGGGCCCAGCAAGGAAAGAAACCGCCGGCACAGTAATGTCTTGCCCGTACCCACTTCGCCGGTGATCTTGATGAAGCCCTCGCCGCTGGCCACCGCCACCAACAGTGTGTTGAGAGCCCCTTGATGGGCGGTGGCGCTAAAGGCGAAGCTCGGATCGGGGGTGATGCCGAAGGGCTCTTCGCTCAGGCCGAAATGCGTTTGGTACATGGAGCGCGCGTTGGGCGGTTAGCGCGCCGGCCGGGACGCCGCCGCACGCTCCAACTCTCCGATGCGATCATCCGTATTGCGGGCATCCTTTTTCCAATCCTCGTCCGCCATGATGACGGTGGGCTTGATCAAGATGACGAGTTCGCTCTTCGTGGTGGCACTCGAACGGCTCTTGAACAACTGGCCGGCCATGGGAATATCGCTCAATCCCGGGATGCCGGAACGCTGGCGGACCGAGGTTTCTCTCATCAGGCCGCCAATGGCCACGATGTTGCCGTCGCTGACACGGACCACCGTATCGCTTTCGTTGATGCTGCTCGTTGCGAGCGGCAGTCTGAAGGTGCCACCGCTTAGTCCGAGATCGATGTTCTTGGATTTCTCCACGACGGTGCTGACGGACGGATGCACGTGCAATATGATGTGGCCCGTCTCGTCGATCTGCGGCGTGACGTCCAGGGCGATGCCGGAAAAGAACGGCTGCAACTTGATGGTCGGAGAGTTTGTCGTCCCCAGCGTGGAGGTCGTCTGGTTATTGGTCACCCCTGTGACAAAGAATTCATCGGTGCCCACTTTGAGCACAGCCTTCTGGTTATTCAGCGTGGCGATGCGCGGGCTCGACAGCACGTGCAAATCCCCTTGCGTCTCCAGGAAACTGAGCAGCGCGGCGAAATTCTTGGTTTGAAAAGCAAGCCCCAAAATCGATCCGGGCGCGCCGCTTCCGAGGGCGATTGCTCCAGGTAACGCTGGATTGGCAATGAAATCCGAATTAGCAAGCGGCGCTGCGTCCGCGCCGCGCCCGGTGAAACCATTAAGAGTACCGTTGGGGCTCAGCGCCGCGCCAGGGGAGATCACCCCTCCCGCGGCGCGGTGATTGTTGCCCGCGCCAAAGGCGGCCCAGTTCACTCCGCTTGCCGCGCCATCGTTCAATTGCACTTCGATGATCTTGGCTTCCAGCATGACCTGGCGTGCCACCACGCGCTGCATGGTTCTCAGGAAATCGTTGACCGCGCGCAATTCGCTTGGCATGGCGCGCACCACCAGCACCCCTGCCTGGGAGTTGACCATCACGGAGCGCCCAGCCTCGGTCCCCACGATGGACTTGACGGACACGGCCACATCCCCCCAGAAGTCATTGTTGTTAGTGGTTGTCACCCGGCTACTTTCCGTGTTGCGAGCGTTGGTTGCGGTGGATTTGCCGGAGGCGGGATCGGTGGACGAATCATTGGCAAGCGCGCTGGAACTCACCTTGGTTTCGCTCCTACCATCGCGCTGGCTCATCAGGTAATTGAGTTGGTAGACGCGCGTTTGCAATCCCACGGGCTGAATCAGGATGCGCGAACCATGCACGCTGTACTCGTAGCCGTACATTTCTCGCACCGTATCCAAGGCCTCGAATACCGTGACGTTCTTCAACTGCAAGGCGATGCTTTCCTTGATGGACGGGTGCACCACGATGCTCCAGGCAGACCCCGAGGTGATGGCCGCGAACACTTCGCTGGCCGGAGCATTGTTCACCGCGATGTCGAAGCGCTGCTCCGCCGTCTTGCCTTCGCTCTTGGGCATCTCCACCACGAGAGGAGGCAACAAGGCTTGATTGATGGCCTCGGCATTGGACGTCCTGGCCGCGGCGGCTTCCTTGAGCGCGCTTTCGATGCGCTGCTCCGTGGGTACGCCGCGCCCCGTGTGGGCGCAGGCCGTCAACATCGTTGCCAGGATGACGACGAATTTTTTCATGGGATACGTTGTGCCGTCCCTGATGTGACGGCGACGGGTACGGCTTGCGGAAGTGGGCCGCGCGCCTGCTTGTGCACGCCAGGATAGAGCTTCAACGTGCGCGTGCCCGTCCCTTCGCGCAGCACCACTTCGTTCATGCGGATTTCCACCACCGTAGCCTGCCCGACAGCGTCCCCCACCCTGACGTTTACCCCGCCGATGGTGGCCACTTTGTCCACGGCACTGATGCGAATGGAACGCAGCACCCGGGCGGGCGCCACCGGTGCACGCTCCGGTTCGAGACCAGCCCCAGAAGCCGCGGGCGGCTGGGTCGGATCCCGAAGAGTACCGGCCAACGCTGGCGGCAGGCTCATGGCGCATACCAGCACCAGCGCGCAAATCGAGGTCATACGCTTAGCCACGCTGGATCCAAGCTCAAGGTGTAGAGCTTCATGCGCAGGCGCGCCTTGGGATATTCCGCGGACAAGGACGTCTCCGCCCAAAGCATGCGCCAAGGTTGTTTTTCCAGGCTTGAAAGAAAACTCAGCAATTCGAAGTACCCCCCCTCCACCACCAGTTCAACTCCATGTTTGTACAGAAGCCCGTGAGACTCCCCCTTGCCGGCCTTGGCGGCTGTCTTGGCCGGCTCATCCAGCGTTAACGGTTCCGCGGGGATATTCCGCAGGGATATCAAGCGCACCGTGCCTTCGCGCTGCAAAATTCCACTCATGACCTTGGCCATGGAACGCGCCGGAATCAGGGTCTGGTGGAGCCCCTTGATTTGGCCTTCCAACTCACGCAATTGGGCTTGGGTATCGCTCAATTGGGCGCGCGGGCCAGCATTGACATCCGTGGCAAGCTGGGCCTGGATGGCTTGCTGGTTCAACACCAAGGTTGCGAGCTGGCGCTCGTGCTCCGCGATACGATTGGACAGATCCTTCGAGCGCACCAGCGCGGGATCGGCCACCAGCGCGAATGCAGCACCGAGCACGAGGGAAACAAAGGCGAAAAACACCAAGACACGCTCTCGCCTGGCCAGGGCATCGAAGCGTTGGGCGAGTTTATTCATTGCTTGCCCACCGCATCGGCGCCGGCGGTTTCGAGCTTGAAGGAGAGGTAGCTCGGAGCCTTTTCCGAGGCAATCTTGGGTACTTCCTCAAGTGCCACCACGCTGAAGGCGTGCCCCTTCAAGGACTCTTCGGTGCCAAGCTTGCCCAGGTAGGCGGGCACTAGATCGCCGCGCAATGTGCGGCCTTCGATCCGCAGGGTCTTACCGTTTCCGCCCAAATGAAACCCCGTGAGTCATACACCATGCACGGTTTGGCGCGCAAGCGCGCGAAAGTATTCGGATACACCACTCGTGTTATCCAAGTGTTCGGTGCTCAACCACTGCATCACCCGCTGGCGGCTGGCGATGAGGGCTTGGGCCGCTTTGAGTTGCTCGATTAATCCGGGATCCACTTGGCGCGCACCCAGCCGGGCGCTCAAGGCCTCGCCTTCGGCCCGCGCGGCATTCAACTGCGCGGCCAACGCGCGCTCCTGGGCGGCAAGCGCCGACTGGCGCGATTGCGCTGCGAAACTGCCTGTGATGGCCAGCACCAACACCAGCACCACGCCGGCCACCGCGTAACGGGCGGAGGCGAAATCCCGGCGCGGAACAAAGGCCGCGTTGAAGAGATTGATCTGCTGGCTCATGGCTGCTCTCTTAGAGCCGCGCCCATCACGTGCAAATGACGCGTCTGCCAGAGCGGATCGCGCGCCTCGGGCACGGCCGATAGATCCAGCACTTCGCTCAATTCCATGGGCTCAATGGGAATCGAAAGATTGGCCTTCAAATATTCGGCCACCCCCAATCCGGCGGGCAAGGGAGAAAGAAGTACGCGCGACACGCCCGCAAAGTGAAAGCGCCGGTCCACGTGGTCATAGGTTCGCTGAATCTCCAGGGCCACGCGCTCCATGATGGGCTCGAAATTCTCTTTCTCCGTGTTCAGCAATTGCGAGAGCGTCAGTTCAAACTGCCGCGCCACCAACAACTCTCCCCCGAGGGTGAATGTAAGCAAGCTGCCCTCCTCGGTGAATACCAGGAGGCCCACGGCACGAACGCCGCTTTCGTAGAGTTGCGCGATGTTGCGCTGGGCAAGCTCCGGAATATCGATCACCGATAATGGCAGCTTGGCGGCATGGAATGCCTGGATGCGGCTGCGAATGATTTCGCCGCGCGCCGAAATGGCGAAAAGCTGCTTCGCCTCGGCCGCGCGGTTGGGATCGCGGGGTACTTCGAGCACATCCACGCTCGCGTCCAGCACCGGATAATCCAGTTGCTCTTGCAGCTTCCAGCGCACCGCGCCCGCCAGTTCCGCCCGCGGCACACCGGGGGATTCCACCTGGTGGATGTTGTACTCCGTGCGACTGAGTAGCATGGTGGCCGCAGCCTTGTGCTTGGGCAGCGCCGCTCGCAGTCCCTTCAGAGTCGCTTCATCGCTGGCGGCCTTCTGGAAACTCGCGCAATAGCGCACCCTCGGCAATTGCCGGGCGCGGCGCTCCACTTGGGCTACCCCCGCATGCTGGGGTCCCAAGGCAAAAGCGGTCCAGTTTGGTAAGTTCGTGATCTCGGACATCCAGCGCCTAATAATTCTCTCTGAAGAAGATGAATTCCCTCGGCACCAGGGGAGCGCCGAATACCGCCCGGCCGGTAGGGTTCTTGTCATAAGTTGCACCACCGCCCCAATTGAACTGCAAATAGCTCATGCTGGCGTTGGTGGCGGCACTGCTGGCGGCGTTCACGCAAGCTATGCCTGTATCGGTCGCTGACAATCTCGGCTTGAGGTCTACGCTGCCATTATTTCCGCTGCCCGGCTTCTTCAGCAGCAGCGCGCCCTTACCCCCCGAAAAGGTAATGGAGGCCGGTGGCGACGCGAGATAGGTCTCGCAAGCCGCCAGATTGCGCTGGAAGTTGGTGAACATCACCGCGGATTTCGGAAGAGCCGTACAGCCATCATCCGCGTTCGTCACGAAGCTTGTGCCGTTGTAGTACTGCACCTCGGCGGGAAGTAAGAGGTCGGCAAACTCGGAACCCAGGACATTGGAGAGCTTGAGCCGGCCCCAGCGCATGGTCTTTCCAGCGCCGGTAAAGGCAATGCCATTACCTGCTGTCGCGGTGCCAAACCGGGCTGGGTTAGAAGCGTAGGCCACACCGTCACTGTCGATGACGTTGATAGCCAGCGAAATATCGGCGTTGAATGGGGTGACGGGTGCGGCGCGCGTGAATAGCAATCCCGTACCAGCACTGAAGGTCAAGGTGCCTTGTCCGCTGGAGACCCCGCCCAGATCCGCGATGGCCGGGTCGGTGGTGCTCAGCGGTAATCCCGTGGTATCGAGCGTGCCGGTGGCGGCCGTATAGCTACGGCCCGTAAGGCTCGTGTTGGTGATCTTCCACCAACTGCCGGTGTAGTTACGCGTGGCGGATCCTGCCTTATTGCGCGCCGTGACCGTGACTACGGGGACAGTCGTATAGCCGAAACTCTGCCCAATGTAGGTAAAAGCTGTTCCCGTGCTACACCCCGGAGCAAAGGCCGGTGTATTCAAACTGATGCCGAAGTCGTATGGGATGAAGCGGCCCACGTTTCCCGTGGTCGTGCCACCCACATCCCCCACCCCCAAGTAATCCGCATCGCCCACCGAGGGCGTGATGTTGATGATCCCCACCTCGCCCCAGCTTAGGTTGGTCACCGTCGCCACGCCATTGGTAAAAGCGCTCCCCGCCACTGTGTCGTTGCCAATTGCAGGATTGGTGGTGAGTCCTAGTCCAGTTGCGAGAGCCGGGGTAAGCTTGACGCCCTCCGGACCAGTCTCTTTGCCGAAATTCGGCGTAGCGGCCCCGCTGGACGTCACCGCCGTGATGGTCGCTGTGAAGTCGTCTCCCGCCTTGATGAAAATCGGACCGGTCCCATTGGACGCACCGGGATTGGCAAAGCTGTCTGCCGTGCGTTGAATGCTCGTAATCGTGAAACCCGCGGGCTTCACCACGAAGGCGTTGCTCGACCCCAGCATCGTGTTGGAGCTTGGGCTCCCCGTGCCAAGCGGGATAGTGTGGCGGAAGTTGAGCGTGAGCTGTCCTACGTCGGGATAGCTCAAGGTAAAGGGCGCCTCGGCGTTGGCCGTAGAAAACAGGAAGTTCAAAGCGGTATACGCGAGTGGACTCGCGCCGTTGTTGTTGGGGGCGGTCGCCGCACTGTTGCTGCTCGCGGCCGTGCTCGTTAGTGTGACCTGGCGGCCGGCGCAGGATGTGGGGTTATTGCAGGTAAAGCCCGCGTCAACGGACACCGTGGTACCGCTCGCAAAGGCCGAGATGCATGCCCCGGTATTGGTGTCGGTACGTATGGCTTGCAGGTAGAGGGTCGCGGAGGGAGTACCCGCTATCTGGGTGGGAATTGTGGCAGCAGCACCCGCACCATTAGAAATTCGGAAGCCCGAAGGGTTGAAGACCAGATTCTGGTTGTAGCTGGCATCGGCGTTCGCTGTGCCGCTGGTGTCGGTAATGGTACTGTCCGTGACTGCGATGTTGACGGTTTGTGCCCATGTGTCCTTCAGGGCGAGAACGATACTGCTTTCCCCGCTCGCGGCGAAGGTATAGGTTGCCACCCCGTCATCCGCCGTACCGTTGCTCAAGATACCTGCGCCGGTCAACAGCGTCCAATCGCCTCGGTTGCCCGGACCACCCGAACCAGAGACAAAGGCCGCGGTGACGGTAATCGTCGTCGTGTTGGTAAGCGTTACGGCGGTATGCGACGAGTCGTGGGCAGTAATCGTGATGCTCTCCGCCTGGCAATTCACCCCGGTGGCGTTGTTCTGCACCCTGTAGTGGTCGATCGAACTAGGTGGGCGTAACGCCAGCATGTGGGTAGCACCGGTATCCGGCGTGGGCGGATTAATAATGATGGCAGAGCGGGGGCCCGTTGCACCCGCCGCCGCCCTCGCCTCGTAGTTCATCTCCAGGGAGATGCCCAGCGTATCCGGAACGGGCAGGGATGCGACGTCGGCCGCCTCGGTCGTACCTGCGGGCGGAGTCCAAGTGCCGGCAGAATTCATCGCGTATGTGCT
>JBJXGQ010000021.1:0-11105 GCA_046160525.1 Burkholderiales bacterium | reverse complement strand
CGCATCGAGCCTAGGGCGGTCAAGAAACGGCCTAAACCCTACCCACGACTAACTCAACCACGCGCGCTCGCCAGAGCCCGCGTCAGAAAACATGGTCATCCACAAAAGCTTAAGTAAGTGCCATTCGGTCCGACCCCATTTATGCCCCGCCGGCGCCCAGCCCAGCGCCTTGCATCGGGCTGTCGGCGACCGCGCGGTCGAATGTCGTGATACAGTCGCTCAAAATATGCACCATCGCAGTTCCGGGGGGGAGAGATGCTCAAGGCCGTATTCGGAAACTGGACTCGCGCACTGTGCTGCGCCATGCTGAGTGGACTGGCAGCGGGCCAGGCCGCCGGCGGCGCGGGCGTGCAGGATGCTGCCAGACGCGCCGTAGTGGCGCAGGAGGCGGGAGACTGGCATAGCGCCGCAGCGGAGTGGGCCGCGGCCCATGCTGCCCTGGAGCCCGGCGAGCGGGAGTCCCCCCGCGCCGCGGCCATCACCTATGAACTGGGCCGTGCCCTGGGCGTGATCTGTCGCTTCGAGCAGTCCGAGCAGCGGTTGCTGGAGGCCCTTGCCATCGATGAGAAGACCGGCGGGCCCGCCGCCATGTCGCTGGTGGAACTCGCCCGCTTGCAGTTAGGCAGCGGGCATCCGCGGCGTGCCTTGCCTTGGTTCGAACGGGCCGTGCGGGCGCTCGACGCGCAAGATGCCGCCAGCCGCGACGCCGAAGCCTACGCCGGTTTCCTCGCGGAGTACGCGCAGGCTGCCGGCAAGTCGGGCGATGCGACGCGCGCGGGCGTTCTGCGGCAGCGCATCGAGGCGCTCCAGGCGCGGCACACCCATGCGCACGGTCACGCCGAGCGCACACCCTATGGATTGCACTGCGCCGGTTCGCGCAGCCAGATGCCCGCATCGAAGGTTGCGGGGAAGGGCGCTGCCCCCGTGTTCGAGAAAGGATACTTCCGTCATGCGTGACCCGGTCATTGCTGTACGGGCGCTCGGTGCACACCGTGGTTCGCGGTGGCAGGCCGTCGCCTGCATCAGTCTCGCTCTCGCGCACGCCGTTACAGCGGCGGACATCAATGGTTATCTGGAGGAGACCGCCAAGCGCCAGGCACAGGAATCCGTGTCCGCCGGCATGGACGAGGTCGCCAGTCGCGCGCGCGCCGGCGAAGCCGAAGCCCAGTATCAGCTCGGCATGGCATACCGCAACGGTTGGGGGACCAAGCCCGACGCACTGGCCGCGGTGATTTGGCTGCGCGAGGCGGCCGATCAGGGGCACGCGCGCGCGCAACACGTCCTGGGCAGCATGTACGAAGCCGGTGAAGGTGTGCCCGTGAGCCTTGAGAAGGCGCGCGCCTGGTATACCAAGTCGGCGGACTCAGGCTTCGCGGAAGCACAGCGCAGCCTGGCAAGATTGACGCGGCAAGGCAGTGACGCCGTGCCGCGGCAGTAAGTGGGTGGCGCCGGTACCCGGGAGAAGCCGGTGCAGCTCGTCCGTAACCCCGCGCAGGCAGTACGGCGGGGAAGCTCTCCCTCACCGCAAGTCGCAGCAATAACTACATATGGAGGCTTAGATGAACCTGGATCGCAGATTGGCAGCCCCTTTGGCGTTGGCCGCATCGCTCGTTTCCGGCAGCGCCCTCGCCTGTACGCCCGAAGACTTCTCTGGATGCGCGGGCAGGCCCTGGGTCGACGGCACCGTCATGGACACACCACTGGGTTCCAAGTGGTGGCCGCATCCCATTTGGGGCGCGGGTGACGAGGCGGGATCGACCAACTGGTATACCAAGCCCGAAGTGGTCAAGCGCGCCCTCGCCGAGGTCAAGCAGGGCAAGATTATGAAGATCGGCTATAACTACGAGGCCAAGATGCCGCTGTTCGGCTCGCGTGCCTTCGTGCTGCGCATCCCTGGCGCGCCCACGGGCGGACCCTTCGGCCCGAACCGCCTCGTCTATTACGACGACTTCCTCGCCGCGGAAATCGGCCAGACCGGTACGCAGTTCGATGGCCTAGGTCATATCGGCGTGGCCGTGGGCAAGGCAGGAGACAAGGACAATCTGCGCTTCTACAACGGCATCACCGTGCAGGAGATGCACGACTCCAACGGCTTGCGCAAACTGGGTGCCGAGAAACTGCATCCCATCATGGCGCGCGGCATCCTGATCGACGTGGCCAACGCCAAGGGTGTGGAATCCCTGGAGAAGGGCTACGAGATCACCGTGGCTGATGTCAACCAGGCGCTGGCAAAGCAGGGCATGGCGGGCTTCCAGTTCATGCCCGGCGATGCGGTCGTCTTCCGCACCGGCTGGAGCAAGTACTGGATCAAGGACAACGCCACCTACAACGGCGGCGCTCCTGGTGTGGGCATGGAAGTGGCCCGCTGGCTGGCCGAGACCGTGAAGGCTGGCGTGTGGGGAGCCGACACCTGGCCCACCGAAGTCGTGCCCAACAAGGATCCTGGCTGCGTCTTCTGTGTGCACACGTACATGCTGACCCGCCACGGCATCGTGAACCACGAGAACCTCAATCTCGACGGCATCTCGAAGGCCAAGGTCTATCGTTTCATGTACACCTACACGCCTTCCCCGGTGACAGGTGCGACCGGCTCGCACGGTTCGCCGACCGCGACCTGGTAATCGCGATACTCCGGCGCCCGTTCGGGCGCCGGAGTGCGCGGGCATTCTCGCGCCGGTTCTCATACCCGCATCTGCTCAGTTCAAGGTGATGCCATTCGCGCGCACAATGCGGGCCATGCTTTCACGCTCTTGGCGAATGAACGCGGCGAATTCTTCCGGCGTGGTGGTTTTCACGATGCCACCTGAAGCTTCGACGCGGGTACGGAATTCCGGCGATTCAAAGGCCTTTCGAAACTCTTCATTCAGGCGCTTGACGACCGCCGCGGGTGTTCCGCCCGGTGCGAGAACGCCTGCCCAGGCGAGATGATTCAATTTCTCCATCCCCAATTCCGTGGAGGTTGGAACATCCGCAAGCATGGGCAGCCGGCGATCGCTCAGAACCATCAGCGCGCGTACTTTTCCCGATTTGATAAAGCCTTCGCTGGTGACCAGAAAATCCCAGGTTGCCAGAACCTGTCCGGACGCCACGTCCATAAGTCCCTGAGCCGTATTCTTGTAGGCGACCTGAACCATGGAAACGGCCGCCGTCTCATTAAAGAGGGCTTGCAGCAAATGAAAATAACTCCCATTGGTGCCGGTGGCAAAGGTCAGCGTGCCGGGTTTGGCCCTCGCTTGCGCAATGAGGTCTTTCAGCGAATGAATATTCGACGTGGCGCTGACCAGCAGTAGCGGATAGCCCATGTTCGCCAGCGTAATCGGTATCAGGGCGGTCTCGGGATCGTAGGGAAGCTTCGCATAAACCACAGGCGCCACCGCCTGATCGCTGATGGAACCATATAACAAGGTGTGGCCATCGGCCGGCGACTTGGCTACGAAATCCGCCGCAAGCGTGCCTGCCGCGCCGGGCTTGTTTTCGACGATCACCGGTTGTCCGAACGCTTTGCCCAGGCGCTCGGTGATCAATCGCATGCGGACGTCCATCACAGTGCCCGCTGCCGCGGCCACCACTACGCGAATGGGTCGCGAGGGAAAATCGGCTGCCTGTGCGGGACACAACAGCAGAGCCAGAACGGCGAAGCCCAGAGCGCGGATCCAGATCTGGATTGGATTCATTTTCTTCTCCTATTGGATAAGTTGGCCCCGAGAAAAATTCTCCGGCACGCGCCCATGATGGCCGGCACCACCCCACAAATTGCTTACACGGGAGAACTTTCCGCGGGCCGGGTCCGCGCAGCCGAGGCGCCGATTCGATCCTGGCAATGGAGCAGACGCTGGCGAAGGAGGGAAGCATCCGAATCGATGGCCAGGGCACGAGAGTAAACCGCCACGGCTTCCGGCCACAGACCGAGCGACTCGTGATGTTGTCCCAGCTTGATCACCACCGCGAGCCATTTTTGGCGAAGCGCTTCGCGCGACTTGAGAAATACCGGGAGTTCACGCTCCGCCGCAAGCAGATGGCCCGCATAAAGATCGAGCGCCTGGCGGCCGAGGCCGGCATAAGAAGCGGTCTCAGGGCGGCATTCGAGAAATTGGCGAACGCGCAATTCGAAGGCCCAAACGTCGAGAAAGCATTGCTGCCGGTTGAAGCTTAACTTGCTGTCCTGCATGAGGATCAGGTCGTCGTTTCGCAACTGCTTACGCAAGCGATGCAAGGTAACTTCGAGATTCTTCAGCGCGGTGTCGCCGTCGGCATCCGGCCACAGCGCATCGGCCAAGTCAGTGCGGGCGACTTCCAGGCCGCCTAATGCGACCAGGGATTTGAGCAGATCGAGCACCTTGTGACGCGCTTTGCCAGAGGAATCGATCGGTTGATCGTCCAGCCAGAGCTTCAACGATCCCAATGCGTGAATTCGCAACACCCAGGGCCATGCATCGATTTCCTGGGAACTGGCTTTAATGTTCAGATTCTTGATCAGTGAACGGACATATTGCGGTTCCACGTCATGCCTCAATGCCAGCGCAAATAATTCGGCATACCGTTCCCCGGGGAAGCGCGCCCAGTGAACATATTGGCTGAGTTTGAGTTTGGGGAGTGCTTCGGCAAGTTTCTGTACGGCCTTTTCAGAGTTTCCTGCGAGCAAATGGCAATAGGCTTTGGCCCATGCCATTCGACTGACAAGCCAGGAACTTTGCGCGTCTTGCGCTTGCGCGCGGACGGAGTCGATCAGTTCGCGACCTTTTTGGGGTTGCCCAATGGTGGCGTACAGTTGCGCCATGCACGGCACGTGCATGAGATGTTGTATCTGCGCGCCAACCTGGGAATAGCTCAAGAAACCATCGATGCGCTTTTGTACTTCCGCGTAATCCCCCGAAGCGGCGGCGCATTGAGCGATAGTGCAATGATGCAAAGGGCGGATGCTTGCCCTGATGAGATTAAAATCCAGCGCGGAGACTTTTCCCAGGAGTTGATGCGCCTCGCCGTAACGTCCTTCCAAAACTTTGCTTCCCGCGCGGACGCACAGGAATTCCACCGCCGCAGGCGACGTCCCCGACTCGTCGTCCAACGCCATTCCGTGGCGCAGCAGATCTTCTGCCAATCCGAACTGCAACATGAGTCCCGCCTGAGCAGCCCGATGAAACTGAAAGTAACGCAGGCGAACCGGACTTAGACGCGGGTCGGACAGAACCGCTTCCACCCGCCTGACGATTTCCTCGCTGGTTTCAGAATCTCCGCGGAGCCAGCAATACAGCAGCAGAATGGTGCCGGAACAAGCCATGACATTCGGGGAACTGCCGTCCCGGATGAATTGAAGCATGCGGGCCATGATTTCGTGCGTGAACGGGTCGGTGGGACGCCGGGCGAGCAGCGCACGACCGAGGTTAGCGACACCGAGTTCGGAGCGCTCGTTCGAGGTGTCCAGCCGGGGATCTTTGTAGTGGGCTGCCATGCGCTCGATCCAAGGATCCAGACCCAGCAGGCTCCGCGGATCGACATAGAGGCACTCCACGATCAAGGCGGCGGTGGCAAATTGCCCATGTACGTCGTCGTGACCGGAGAATTCCTCATAGGCCATATTCAGAGTCTGTATCGCGCGAACCTTGTCCAAACCGGACTGCGACTGCCCGAGCCAGTACAGCAGCCAAGGACGGGCCTGGGTATGCTCAAGCGGCAAGGCGCAAATCCAGCGCCGAAGGGTTTGCCGGCGTCCCTGATGGATCAACGTGTCCGCCGTAGAGAGAATCAGGCGTTCGGCGGGACCCCAGGCCGCACTTTCGAGATAAAGCTCGAAAGCATCTTCTGTCATCCCGGTGGATTCGAGCAGCGCCGCGGCACTGTGGGCAATCTTGCGATGTTCGGCCACGCCGAGATGTTGGCGTGCCTTCTCCTGAAGAAAGCTGCGAAACAAGGCATGAAACTGAAAAGAGGTCTCCTCGCCGTAACGGCGGTCGGTGAACAGATTTCGCTTCGCGAGCGTGGCGAGCAGCGTCCCGGCCTCGGCCTGCCCCGTAATGATTTCCGCCGTCCGGGCCGTCAGGCGCGGAAGATAGGCCATACGCAGCAACATTTCCCGAGTGGTCTTGTCCGCCGCATCGAAAAGCTGGTCGGCAAAATAGTCGAATACGGTTTCCAGATTCTCGGATTGGGCAAGGCCTCTGACTTGTCCGGTATGGCGCAGGCGTTCCAGCATGAGCACCACCCCCGCTGCCCAGCCGCCGGTTTGCGTTTGCAAGGTGGCGAGCATGGATTCATCCAGCGACCTGTCGTGGGCGATTGCAGCGGTTTCTTCGCGCGTGAGCCTGAGACTGTCCCATCCGAGAAAAGCCATCTTTTGTGCCGCACGCGCCCGGGAAAATTCCGCTGGCGGGTCGGACCGGCTGATGGCGATGACGTGGATCGTTTCTGGAATTTCCTCCAGGGATTCCTTAAGAACAATATGTAGAGCCCCCCGGTCGTCCACCTCCTGATAGTTATCCAGAACGATCACACTTCCCTGTGCCAAGCTAGCGAATAGGGCGCGGAAGAAGCGGCGGCTGAATCCGCTTAAATCGGACGCGACGTCATCGCTGAACAACGGCAGCGGGCCAGATCGCCGCCCAATGCATTGGGCGGCCGCTGTCCCGAGGTAGTGAAAAAAAGTCGCTGGATCGTTGTCGCCCCGGTCGACCTGATACCAGATGCCGCCCCGTTGCCGGGCATCCAGATAGCTGCTGATCAAAGATGTCTTGCCGGCGCCGGGCGGGCCGGAAACCCACCAAACCGGGCGCGTTTCGGCTTGGTCCAGGACGGCGAACAACCGCTCGCGCGCGAGCAAGCCATCGCTGCGCGGACGGGTCAGCTTAGCCAAACGGGGCAGGGCAGACATACGCTGGACCGTGCTGTAAAGGCCTTATGTTAGCGCCGAAGCAGCCTACAAATGGCTTTCAGCTTGAGTTGGTATCGGGTCGTTTTATTTTTCCGCGAACATGGCCGGCATTGGTTCGGATCACCCGCTTACGCTGTGGGCGCCACCGATAGTTGCAGTCCTTGGCTGCCCATGCGAGGCAACATTTGCGAAGCCAAGGGCGCCGCCAGCGCAGCAGTGCGCGTGGGAGCTTAATTTGCCTACTGTTCTAGCCATTGTTTTACTTTGTGCCTATTATTTTGATCAAATGCGCTTTGTGGGGCTTGCGGGATTATCATAATTTGCCTATTCTGATGGGCGTTAAGTTTAGGTAAGACCAAAATTATGAGCAATTTCTCTATACCGCTACATGTCTCCGAGCGGATCGTCCAGCTCGGTCAGCGCATCCGTGTCGCACGGATTCGTCGCGGCTGGTCAGTGGTGGACCTCGCCAGCAAGGCGGGGGTCAACCGCAACACCCTAACGGCCCTGGAGCTCGGCAAACCCGGCACGGCCATCGGCGTGTGCTTCACCGTGCTGTGGGCGCTCGGCCTGGAAAAGTCTCTGGACGCGGTGGCCGATCCGGACACCGATATTCATGGCAAAGCGCTCGAAGCTTCGCGTCGTCCCACCCGTGCGGGCAAGCCGCGCAAGACTCGCAACGACTATGACTTCTGAACCCGAAGCCTACGTCTACATCCAGCTCCCCGGCACCCTGGAAACGGTGCCGGCGGCGCTGCTGAAAGTGCAGACCCTGCCCGACGGTACGCAGATCGGCCGTTTCCGCTACGGTGACCGCTATCTCCAGCGAGCTGGAGCAGTCGCACTCGACCCATACCGCCTGCCGCTCGACAAAATTGTCCGCGAGTTCACCCAACTCAAGGGCATCCCCGGCGCGCTGCGCGATGCGAGCCCAGACGCCTGGGGGCGGCGGGTCATCGAGCACCAGCTCGAACGCGCCGCCGGTGATCTGCATGAAATCGACTATCTGCTGCATGGCCCGCAGGATGGCGCCGGTTGTCTGAGCTTTGGCCTCAAGGTGGAACCGCCCGCACCCAGGCGCCGGTACAACCGCACTCACCAACTTGCCGAGTTGATTGCCGCAGCGCAAGCCATTGAGGACGGCAAGCCGCGCGTGCATCTGCTCGAACAACTCGATCCGGGCACCAGCATGGGCGGTGCCCGTCCCAAGGCCACCATCGAGGACGCGCAGCGTCTGTGGCTGGGCAAGTTTCCCACCAGGGATGATCGCTGCAACTTGCAGCGCATCGAGTACGCCACTCTCGACCTCGCACGCCGCTGCGGCCTGAACGTCGCGCAGGCACGCCTGCAGGCGGTGGGCGACAGCGACGTGCTGATGCTGCAGCGCTTTGATCGTGAATACACGGACAAGGGCTATCTGCGCTTTGGATTGGTCAGTGGGCTGACGGTGCTCGATTGCGATGACAACTATCTGAACCGCGAACGCTGGTCCTATCCGCTGTTGGCCGACAATCTGCGTCGCTGGTCCGACAAGCCCGAAGCCGATTGCGCGGAACTGTTCCGGCGCATGGTCTTCAATGCCGCAGTGACCAACAACGACGATCACCCACGCAATCACGCGCTAGTGCGCCGGTCCAAGGGATGGCGCTTGTCGCCCGCCTATGATCTGGTACCCACCCCCGTGGTTAGCCTGGAGCGACGAGACCTGGCACTGACCGTGGGCAACTACGGTCGCACGGCCAGCCTCTACAACCTGTTGTCGCAAGCTGGCCGCTTCGGGCTGTCCGCCGAAGATGCCCGCAAGGAAATTGATCAGATCGTCGCGGTGGCGCGCCAGTGGCGCGAGGGCTTCTTCGCTTGCGGTGTGCCGGCCCAGGATCTGGACTACATCGCTCCGGCCATCTTGCCGGAGTGTTTCTTCTCTGAAAGACCCCCTGGCGAATGAGCCTCCGTATCGGGTGTTGGATGCACGTCAGAACAAACGTATCGCTTCGAAGCGCGCTTACGCAGGTCCGAAGATTTCGCCAACCCTTTGAAGCGGTACACGGGTGGAGTATCCAAATGCGGTTTCCGTTAATTTCGCGCGCCCCGCAGGGCACGCCATGGCCTGCCATCGATTGCGGCCAATCCGAGTCCTATCAGTAACATTCCGATCAAATGTTTGGGCTGCAGCGTTTCTCCGAGTACCAAGACGCCCAGAAAAATGGCGCTCACCGGGATAAGAAAGGTCACGAGCAACAAGTTGGTTGCTCCGGCCGAGGCGAGGATGCGGAAGTAGAGAATATAGGCAAGCGCGGTCGATAAGAGCGCGAGGCCAAGCACCGCCCCTACGATTGTCGCCGGTGGAAGCGCGAGCGACCAGGGCTTGTCTACAATCAGCATTGCGGGCAAGAGCAACAGGCTCGACGCCGTGACTTGTCCGGTGGCAGTAGCCATCGGCGCAATGCCCATCGCTTTGAAGCGCCGGCCGAACACGCCAGCACACGCGTAGGAAAAAGCGGCGGCAAGACAAGCAAGCTGTGCGGTTACATTCACGCCGAGGGATTGGAGCGCGGCACCGCCAATCATGACCGCCACGCCGGCCATCCCAACGAGTACCCCAACGAGCCGCCCGCCGGTCACTTTCTCATCCGCCGTGAAGTAGTGCGTGATGATGACAGTAAAGAGCGGGGTGGCCGCGTTCAAGATGGAGGCCACCCCGCTCGCGATATGCGTCTGCCCCCAGACAATCAGCGAGAAGGGAACGGCGTTGTTCAACAGTCCCATGCCGAAGAACGCCGTCCAGGCGCTTGGGTTCGCCGGTAATTTGACTCCCATCGCTCGAATCACAACATGCAGCGCCACCGCCGCGAGAAGGACTCGCAATACCACAATCGTAAGGGGCGGCAGTTCTTTCACGGCGATCCCCACGAAGAAGAACGAGCCGCCCCAGAGTATGGACAGGCAAACCAAAAGCACCCATTCGAACATCGTCATGGGACGGTTGGCGGTGAGAGCAGAGGGCATGAGTCGCACCAATCATGTGAAGGCAGGTACCATAACCGATCGGAGCGGGCCTATGCACCTTGTTTCTTGCGTTCCAATTTTTCAGAAGATTCGTAGTTCAGAGAGGAAAGTGCCATGCCTTATGTGTCCCTGGCTCGCCCGATACTACTCATAGCCCTCGCCGCGCCGGCACTTGTGGCTGCGCAGTGCTTGACCACGGACACTGCCGCGAACGCGATGCTTCCCGTCACGAACGTCCCCAGGTTTTATTACATCGGTCTCAGTGGTAAGAAGGTGCTAGCACCCCCCGTTGCAAGCGCAATGCGCTTTGCCGGTGGATTGGCGGTCGCTTGGAGGGCGGGCAAAGTGGGTTACATCGGCCGCAATGGCCACTGGCGGATCGACCCCAAGTGGGATATGGCCTGGCCCTTCCACGAAGGACGCGCGGTGGTGCGTGCTGGCAAGAAATTCGGATTCATCGATGAAGCAGGAACGGACGTTACTCCGCTGGCTTTCGACGGCGCACAGAATTTCTCGGAGGGTTTGGCGCCGGTCAAGGTGGGAGACAAGACCGGATTTATCGATGCAAAAGGAAGGATGGCGATAGAGCCTCAGTTCGACTCGGCATCGCCTTTCGCTTTTGGGCGTTCGGGAGTCAGCATGGACGGAAAATATGGATTCATTGACCGCACGGGGGCTTTCGCCTTCGATCTCAAATTTGACTGGGCGCACATTTTTTCCGAGGGCGTTGCATTGGTGCAAGTAGGCAAAAAATGGGGCTACATTCGCCCGGACGGAAGCTGGCTGATCGAACCCCGGTACGCGTCCGCGGGACATTTCAAGGAAGGCCTCGCGCGATTTCAGGCGGACAACGGTAAGTGGGGATTTATCGGTATGAAAGGCAGCCCCGCCATTCAACCCGCCTACGATCTGGCGCGCGATTTTTCGGATGGCTACGCCGTGGTGGGAACGGGCCAGCACCTCGGCTATATTGCCAAGACTGGAAAGTTGGTCATCAAACCGGTCTTCGACGAGGCCGAAGATTTTTGCACCGGCGCCGCCTTGGTCTCCTCCCGCGGCGGCCATGGTTATATCAACAAGAAGGGGCGGTTCATCTGGAAATCATAGGAGGCTTGTAGGGCATGTCCGAGAGCGAAACATTTTTGCCGGCGCATGCGCTGGCTGCCGCCATACGCACGCGGCAAATCTCTCCCGTTGAGGTCATTGAGAATTGCATCGCGCGCATCGAGCGGGC
>JBJXGQ010000020.1:0-12947 GCA_046160525.1 Burkholderiales bacterium | reverse complement strand
TTCTCAGGCGTGGATTCGCGTTCGTCTGCTCAAGTAGCGGATTAGTAAAACGCAACGCGGGACCCGCCGCCTTGATGCCGGTCAAACGCGATCCATGAATCCTATTTAGGACGCCAGATCCGGCTCGCCACAGGACTCGAGAATCTTTTCCCTGGCGCAGTCACGCAACTTCAGCGCTGCATCCCAATCGTTTCCATGCGGGAATAAGGCTTGGCTCACGGTCACCTCCATTACTCCTCTTCGCGGTAACCAAGTTCCCTCGGGAAGCATCCATCGCGTGCCCTTTATCGCTACCGGCACAACCGAGATCTGAGTCTCGGCCGCGATCACGAAGGCCCCCATATGAAAGGCCCCAAGTCCCGGTTGGCGGCGAAAGGTCCCTTCCGGAAAAAACGCCAGGGCTTGTCCCGCTTTGGCGAGTTCGGACAGCCGCCGCGTGTCCTCGACACCGCGCTTCGGATCGAAGCGCTCCACATACTGCACGCCCAATGCATGAAACAGGATGCGAACGCCGGTGCTTTGGCGTAACTCGCGTTTTGCAACGAACACAAGATGCTGGCGCAGCGCGGCAACGAGCACCAATCCATCCAGATAACTCGCGTGGTTGGCGGCCACGATGTAGGCATCGTTGCGCGGCAGGAAATCCAGTCCTTGAACTTTCACGGGGATCGCGGCGAGCCGCTGCAAAAGGCGCAGCCCCGCCCTCCCCGCCGTCCAGCGCCACTGGTAGCGGGGAAGCAGAAGAATGATGGGGACTGTTAGCGTGGCGAGCACCGCGAACACACTCCACAGATAGGCCGCGTACGCCCGCGCCGCCATGTTTCTGACCCGGCTCTGCGCGGCGAAGTAAAACGTCGCGGCGGCAATGCGAAGACTTCCCATCCACGGCGCGAATTGCTTTAACGCCAACTCCCCCGCCTCATAGCGCTCCCGCGTCGCCGCACGGCGGATCTTCCCGCTCGATGTCTTGAGTACCGCATGCGGCGGGGCCAGAACGATGTCCTCCGCTGGTATACCTAGCAACTCCACGCTCAGTTCCTCGATGCGCGCACGCAGTGCCTCGCGCGCGGCGCTTTCCTGCTCGCGCGTTTCGGCGACGACGACGAGACGCTCCGTTTGCGCCACCGGATCGAGGCTGCCAAAGACCGCCACGCATCCCTTGCGAATGCCCGGAAGATTGCCGGCGGCCTCCTCCAATTCATAGGGGTAGAGGTTGCGCCCGCCGCGAATAATCATGTCCTTCACGCGGCTGGTGATGTACAAGTCTCCGCCCGCGAAGTAACCGAGGTCTCCCGTGTCGAGCCAATCGCCGTGGAGGAGCTTTCGCGTTTCCTCGGGATTGCGAAAGTAACCGCTGGTGGCCGACGGTCCGCGAAATTCAATGCGGCCCACCTGGCGCTCGGGCAGTTCCTCGCCGCTTGGGCTCATCATACGCACGGCATGCCCCTCCAGCGGCCGGCCGCAGGCGGCGAAGCGCAGCGCGCGCAGATCCCCGGGCGCCGCGGGCAATGCCTGGCCCGTGCGCAGGAACGCCTCGCGCCCGACATGGTCAATTACCGGCTTTCTTCCGAGAGGGGGAACGGTCAAGCCTACTGTCGATTCGGCCAGACCATAGACGGGGACCATGGTCTCGGGGCGAAAACCGTATTTGCCGAAGCGCTCGATGAAACGCTCCATCGTATCGGGACTCACTGGCTCCGCGCCGTTGGCCGCCAGGCGCCAGGAACTCAGATCCAGTCCCTCGATATCGCTGTCTTCGATTCGCCGCAGGCAAAGCTCGAAGGCAAAGTTAGGCGCCGCGGTCACCGTCCCCCGGTGCTTGTGAATGGCCCACAACCAACGCTGCGGCCTCGCGAGAAAATCCAAGGGCGGCATCAGTACCAGTAACCCGGCGTTATACAAATTTCCCAACCAAGTACCGATCAACCCCATGTCGTGATAAAGCGGAAGCCAGCTCACGCACACATCCGCCGAACTGAGTTCGGCGGCCCGAGACCATGCCCGGATATTGGCCAGCAGGTTGGCGTGCGTTAACACCACGCCCTTCGGGTTCCCCGTGCTCCCCGATGTGTATTGCAGGAGCGCCACGGCGGCAGACTTCCACTCTGGAAACACGGGTACCGCACTCTTGAGCGCAAGCTCCTTCGGGGTCAATACCTGCTTGAGGCTGCCAGCCCGAGACTTGACGAAAGCGCTGAAGGCTTTTGCCTCCGAGGATGTGATGAGAATGGGAGCCGCCGCATTGGCGAGAATGCCCGCCTGCCGCCGCAGGTGATCTTCGATTTGGGCCGCGCGTGCTGGGGGATAGAGCGGCACGGGAACTCCCCCCGCAATGAGTACGGCGAAGAAGACCCGGAAAAAATCCAAGCTCGTGGGCAGCATGATTCCCACGGCTTGGCCGGGCATCAAATCACGCTGAAGCAGCCCTCCCGCGAGTTGCCGCGCACTCTTGCTCAATTCGCCATAGGTCAGCGACTGCGCCTTGTCCGGCGTGGCGTAAAACAACACGTGCGTCCGGTCTGGGTGCGCACGCGCATGCCAGTCGAGCACCTCCACCAACGTCCCGGCCTTCTCCGGCCGCCCTTCCACGGGCGCAAGCGATTCATCGAAACGCACCACCGAACGTTCTGCGCCAAGCGGGCCTGCGCAGGCCGTAGCGATGGCATGGAGCAAGTCCCGCACAGTCTCGGCCTGCGCGAAAATCTCATCGGATAACTTCACGCCATGGGATTTTTCGATGCGGGCGATCAATTCGACACGGGCGAGGCTGTCGAACCCCAAGTCGTGTTCGAGCCTGCTGTCTAGCGCGGCCGCGCGATGATGGCCGGGGCGCAACTCCTGCCGCAGGGAGTCCACCACAGCGAGTAAGCGCTCCGGGGAAGGAGGACTGGGCCGGACCGCCATGGACCGCTTGCCCCTACTCTTCGCCGTGAATGCGCGCTATGGCGGAGGCGAAAAGGTGGGTCGCATCCAGCACCGTGATGTCATCACGCACCCGTGCAGGATCTAGCCGCCAAGGCGGCGCCGTGTTGGTGATGGCCGGAGTCTCGCGCAAGGTCTCGAAATAGTGAGCGAACAGCGGTCCGCTATCCAGATGATCCGTGCGGCAACGAAAAGCATTCTGAAACGCCGCCAGATTGTGGACCTCCATGGTCATGACTTGGCCGGCGCCCGCCGCTTCGAGCATGCGAGCAACGTAGCGCGTGGTAACGGGATCTTGGGGGTGGCTGCGGCTGTCTTGCCTCGCGTAGCACAGGTAGGGGATGACGGCGGTGAGGCGCGCCGGCGATGCGTCCTTTATCGCGCCAAGGAAGAACAGCAGCCGGCATAGTTTGTCACCGATGCTCTGGTGGGAATCGGCATGGAGCGACTGCACCACGAATACGTCCTTCCCCCTGGTATCGTGAAGGGGGCGGGCCTTGTGCTCGCCATCCGAGAAATCCGTCTCCTCGTGCTCCGAGAGCGCGACACCCAAGTGCCTCGCCACGCTCGCCCCGAACTTCCGGCTTGCGTTCAAGGCGAAGAGGCATAGCTTATCGGTACTCATTTGAACCTCGGGGGCCAGTCATAGGAGCGAGATTGCTCGCCTGCAATCTACCAGCACCCGCCCATGCGTCATTGACACGAGTCAACCTCTTATCCTGTGCTCGCATGCCGTTACGAAGCCCCATGGGAAAGCTATATTCTTTGATTCAAATCAAGGTTTCCGCGCGGGCATCCGGATAATCTGGCGCTGCAGTTTGCGGGTTGCATGTCAAGGAAGTGGCGAGATCCGAGATGACGTTCCATCGAAAGATCTCCGCATGGTTCACGCACCCACCGCTCTTGCCGTGTGCGAAACACGCCAGCGGGTCTGGTCCTGGTGACAGCCCAGGCGGTTTGCATCGGTTGAGACGGGCGTTTTCCCAGTGGTTTCATCCGCGGTCTCCCCCCGCAAGGATGAGGGCCGGTTCCCCCAGTGCACGGAGCAGTCCGTAGGCACTACCGGCCGTTAGCGTGACCGGGCAACCGCTCCTTGCATGGTCTGGGTTACGGATTCGAATCGTTGGATTCGCCTGAAAGCGGATTTCACCGGTTCCCCCAGACAACCGCAAACTGCATTTTTCCTGCGCATAACCTCAACGTATTGCGCAGCTTGCCCTATGATCGTTCGGCCGGCTCAAGATTAGGGCGAACGTATCCGATCAGCGAATCCCTAGCGTAGATGCTTCTCAAACCAACTCATGGTCAAAGGCCGCCGCGTTGATTGCCGCGCGCATCGTAGCTAGCACTTGATCTGGCTCAAGGTCTTGGCGAACGGGTGCATTACAGTGCTCAGGTGAGGCACGCCATGGGACCTGCAATGAATACCTTCATAATGCTTACCCGCGTATCGCCCGAAGCGGCGAAGAACCCGGTGTCTTTGGAAACCCTGGAGAAGGAATCGGCCCGGCACATTCACGAGGAGTGCAAGAGCGTGAAGTGGGTAGGGAGTTATGCCATCATGGGTCCCTTCGATTACCTGGATATCTTCACGGCACCGGATATCGAAACCGCCACGAGAGTGTCACTCATCATCCGCACCTATGGACGCTCGCATTCCGAAATCTGGCCCGCCATGGAGTGGGACAAGTTCAAGCAGTTGCTCCAGGGCACTAGGGAGCGGTCAAAAGCCGCCTTGTTTCAAACCCATGTTGGATGGGAGCCCGATGTTTAAGCCCTTGCGCGGTTTGCTCTACGCTGGCGTTCTCGCCGCCTGCCTTTCGGCGCAGGCAAGCTGGTCTATCAGCCCTGAAGTATATTCGCAACTGGCGCCGGAAGTTGCCCTTGAACTCCCCATTTTGGAGGCGCTCCCAGTCTTCGGCTGGACCAAGCGCGAGTTCTACTTCATCGTGGAAAATGCGCTGGTCGATCTGCGGTATCTGTACCGGGAACCCACCGGCACTTCCTCCGCACTGCTTTCATCGGCTATAAAAACCTTCCAAAGCAGTCTCGGGCACGCGCCGACGGGGTCGCTGCGCGTCAACGAGTTCGTCGAGCTGGCGCAACGAAGCAATGCTTTTTGGCAGGTTCCTATTTTCCCCGGTCCTTTCCTCGTGATTCGAGACGACAACGTGATATCGGCGGAGGGCACTTGGGTCACGGAAGGCGGTTCCGAGGCCAACCCCGTTCAAACCAGCAAGATACGCTGCCGCAAGGACACCTCGGCGTGCTACATGGCGAGCGCCAAAGTTCGCATGGAGCGCCCAGGCGAATACTGGTTTCATGCCGGCGCGGCCGATCTCGAATTACATACGACGGACATGACTATCACCCAATGGGAACCGCACAGAGTGGAAGCGGAGTACCGGTCCCACTTCTGCGTCACGGATACCCTGGTAATCGACCTGCGCGGCAACGAAGCGCGCCTCTACCGGGACCGAACCAACACCGAAACTTGCGCGAATGTAGAAGTCACGCGCCAAACCTTCAAGCTTGGCGACGGCTTCCAGGCAGCCCAGGACTACTGGGACAAACGGCAAGACCGTGCGCACCTACTGCGCAGCCGCGCCTTTCAAGAACTCGTGAAGAAGATTCAGAACCGGGCCGCCAAGTAAGGAGCCATACTTACCACGGAATACGCGGAACACACGGAAGAAAACCCCCAGCCCCTCCGGGTATTGCGTGTGCCCTCCGGTTAAACGCTGTTCGCTTCCTTCCGTGTATTCCGTGTGTTCCGTGCTTAGAAAACTCTTCGCCTTTATTCTCGCCCTTCGTGATGATTCCCGCAGGATATATTAGTGTAGTGCTTCATCCTAAGCCGGACTAGCCGGAACCAAAACGCATGCGCTCGCTTCGGCAACAATCACGTTACGAACAAGGGGAGAACCCCCTTGTTTATCCCCCTGTAGGAACAAGGGGTGATCCCCTTGTTGATCCTCCACAATCGGAGCGCCATCCTGCAATTTCATCTCCAATTCTGTCATCACTGAATCCGTAAGAGACTATTGGGAACTTATCCATGGCTATAGCCGAACAAACCCCTTCCCCTGCTTGCGGGGGAAGGATGGGATGGGGGCATACCTTGCGGCGGCGTGGCAAAGATCTACCTCCACCCTTGCCCTCCCCCGCTGCGCGGGGGAGGGAACGTTCCAGCAATTTGGAAGCACTACATACATTCGTACCCCTAGCCGCAATGCGGTATTCTGCGCATATGTGTACGGGTTCGCTCGTTCCATGTATAGAAATTTCCACGTCACGCAGACCGCCCTACGCATCCCGCAATGAGCAGGCCCTCACGCCCTGTGGGCATCCTAATCGTCGACGACCATACCATCGTGCGAGAGGGGTTGAAGTCGATCCTGGCGAGCCAGCCGGACTTTCGCGTGCTGGCGGAGGCAGCCGATGCGCCGAGCGCCATGCGGCGGCTGGCCGAATGCGAAATCGATCTCGTGCTGCTGGATATCGGGCTACCGGGACGTTCGGGGGTGGATCTGCTCAAGCAGATCAAGACGGAATACCCCGCTATTCCGGTGCTGATCCTGAGCAACTACCCTGAAGACCAATACGCCGTGCGGGTCATCAAGCAAGGGGCCGCGGGCTATCTCACCAAGGAAAGTGCCCCGGAGTTATTGGCTGCCGCCATTCGCAAGGCCGCCGAGGGGGGCAAGTACATCTCAGCCGCCGTAGCCGAACGGCTATTCGATCTGGCGGGCGGTGCCAAGACCACGCAAGTGCACGAAACGCTTTCGGACCGTGAGTTCGAAATCTTCAAGATGATCGCCGCCGGGCGCAGCCTCACCGCCATCGCCGAACACTTCAGCGTGAGTGTCAAGACCGTGAGTACCCACCGCACCCGTATCCTGGAAAAAACCGGACTGCTCACCAACGCCGACATCACTCGCTACGCGTTGGAACACGATCTGATTCGCTAACTAGCAGGCCGGTTGCGCTCCTGCAAGCGCCGGATCAATCCATCAACGCCGGTCTTGCGGATCTGTTCGTTGAACTCCGAACGGTAAGTCGTCACCAAACTTACCCCTTCCACAGTAACGTTATAAATCTTCCAGCCATTGGCGGTCGCGCGCAAGTCATAGTCCACGCTTACGGGCGGAGCGTTGTTGGGCAGGATCAGCTCGCTGTTGACAGTCACCTCTTCCGCGCTGTCCCCGGGCCGCAGGGGTTTGACCCTCGTCTTGACGCCGCGGTTGGCGGCATAGGCACCCGTATAGGTTCGTAACAGGAGCTTCCTGAATTCCGCGGCCAGCGCCTGGCGTTGCTGCGCGCTTGCCTCGCGCCAATGCCTGCCCACCGCAAGCCGCGTCATGGTGTCGAAATCGAAGTGGGGTGCGACCTTTACTTCCACGAGCTTGATGAGTTCGCCGGTATCGCCCTTATCCACCCGCTTATCGGCGGCGGCGAGGACCAGAATCTCCTCGGCGGTCTGCCTGATCAGGACATCGGGGGCAACCCCGGGGTTCGTCTGGGCCAACGCAGCCGCGGCCACAATCGCGAACCATAAACCACCCATGAGATGCTGTTTCACTTCGCCCCCTCCTCCAACCATTCGCGCCACACCGCCATGAGTACGGCCAGGATGACCGGGCCCACAAACAATCCGATCAATCCAAAAGCGGCCAATCCGCCCAGAACCCCGAACATCACCACCAAGAACGGAATGCGTGCTGCCTGGCTAATCACCAGCGGCCGAATCAAATTGTCGATCCAGCTCACCACCAAGGTCCCCCACAGGAGCAGGCCGATACCGGCCCATACTTCTCCGGTGACCAACAACCACACCCCGGCGCCGCCCCAAACAAAAGGAGTGCCGAACGGAATCAACGCGATTAACGCCGTGACGGCACCCAGCAATGCCGGCGTGGAAAGTCCGGCGCCCCAATAGCCCAGCCCGGCAAGGAATCCTTGCGCCAGAGCAGTTGCCACCAGCCCGTACACCACAGCCTTGGTAGTACCCCCGGCAGCGGCGAGATAGTTGTCCACGCCATGTCCCAAGAAGCGCTGCAGCACGCGCTTCAACTGAGCGAAAATTCGCTCGCCGTCCCGGTAAAAAAAGAACACGGTCACCAATGCAACGGCGAATTTGATGGCGTTACGCCCGGCCCCTCCGAGAATCGCGGTGATCTCTCCGGAGGAATCCTGCAACAAACCGTGCAACTGTTCTTTCAAGCTGCTCGGATCGTGGGTCCAGCGCTGCCAATAGCCATCCACCCACGGGCCCAAGTAAGGGATCTCGCGCAAACCTGCCGGCAATGGCGGCAGGCCCCGGGCCAGTTGCTCCGCCAAGCTATGGTAAATCGCCGGCAACTCCTCTCGCATGAGCGCGATTAGCCAGATGAGCGGGAGCACAAAGGCTGCGCCTAGCACCAAGGTCATGAGGACCGCGCTCAAGGTGCGCTGCCCGCGCAGTAACCCGCACAATCCACGGTAGGCGGGCCAGGTGACATAGGCGAGAATGGCGGCCCACGCTACCGGAATCAGAAAGCGGTACAGCACCGCATAGGCGAGAGCAACGAAAACGCCGAGCAGGACCACCACAATGACTCTGCGGGAAAGATCTTCGTTCATGGTGCGTCATTGTACCGGCCCGGCTCTAATTTCAAATAACATAGGTCCCCATTGCCGGAACAAAGTATGGATGTGCTCGCGTAGGCGTTTCGCACTTCGGCCACCGTTTCCATAGTTCCGCCTTCAAGACAAAGCCGCCGGGCTACCCCCGGCCTCCAATCTCCAAGGAAGCTATGAGCAACGATATAAAGTTATGCAAGCGCAACTTCGCTTTTCCAACGATTCTCTCCGTGGCCACATGCTTTTCGGCATCAATGCGACATCAGCACCGGCAAAGTCATGTGCTGCATGATGGTCTGCGTGACTCCCCCCATCACCAACTCCTGCAAGCGCGAATGGCCGTAGGCACCCATCACCAAGAGATCCGACCCCATGTCCGAAGCGCGCGCTAGCAACTCGTCTCCGATGCCTATCTCCAAGGCCACACCTGGCCTCGCCTCCGCCTTCACGCCGTGGCGCGCGAGATACAACGCGAGGTCCGCGCCGGGCACATCTCCATGACCACGCTTGCTTGTCGTGGGATTGACGGCCATGATCACCACGTTGCGCGCGCGTTTTAGTAAAGGAAGCGCATCGCGCACCGCACGCACCGATTCGCGCGTCCCACTCCATGCCACGAGCACGTTGCGACCCAAGTCAGGATAAGCGTTCACGAAATACGGTACCACCAACACCGGCCGTCCCGCCGCGAGCACAGCGCGCTCCACGATGGAGTTCGGGACGCCACTACCCCCCTCATCGGGATCGCGCTGGCCCATGACGACCAAGTCCGCGTAGCGCGCCTGCACGGTCACGGCACCCAGGGAGTCTTGGTCCGCGCGCCGGAATTCCGCGCTGCTTCCCAAGACCGCTTTCGCGTATTGCTGAAATGCCGCCTCGGATCGTTGTGCTTGCTCACCCAACTTCCTAGCGTAACTTTCGAGTTTCACCGCCATCCATTCGTCTTGCAACGCATGCGCTTGCGCCTCGGCGTGCACGGCGTATAGACCCACGAGATGGGATTCGAAGCGCTGCGCCAAATCGGCTGCCACGGACACGACGCCGGGCACATGTTTGCTGTTATCCAGAACCGCCAAGATGGTCTTGATCGTCATTTTCATCGCTCGCGGAAAAATTACACTCGCAGAGTAATGGTCCTCGCAAGGCCGGCATTGACGGAGGTCAAAGCCCGCTCATACCGAAACCCTAAAGTGCGAACACGATCTTTCTCCCCTCATGGACGCAAAAATGGCACTCACCCAATCCGAAAGACAGCAGCTGCAATTCCGCCTCGAAAAGCGCAAAGCCATACTGCTGGATGAGCTTCAGACAGGCGTGCAGCGCTTGCGTACAGAATCCGCCGGCGACGGTGGTATTCCGGATACAGGCGATTTGTCGGCGGCGGATCTGAACACCAGCGTCAACGCCGGCGAGTTAGCGCGCGACGATTCCGAGCTACGGGAAGTGGAATCGGCACTGGAGCGATTGCCCAGCCCCGAATTCGGCCTGTGCGTGGAATGCGGCCAGCCGGTCGGCTTTCCCAGATTGTCTGCCTACCCCACCGCGCAACGCTGCATGCCCTGCCAGGAACTTCACGAACGGCGGCAAGCCAATCCTCACCCGAGAACGCTATAGCCTTGCGGAACTTGCCGCACAACGCGCAGTAAGCCGGCTGGCTCTGGACGCTCAAAATCTCGGAGGATGCCCGGGTCGAAGAAAATTTCGCGTCTGATCATGTTCAGATACTCAGGGCGCAGCGCGTGGTCCGGCAAGTGCACAGCCCGCGCGTGGAACTCATCCACGGTATAGGCCCCCATATTCTGTAGCTTCTCGAAGATGACATCGTCGCAACCCATCTCGCGGGCAAAGAGTACGAAATCCTCCATCTCCCGGAAATTGTCTCTCTGATAGGTGAAGGAATAGCGCAGCGACTTGATACGTCCGGCAAGCCGCAGATCACGCAAGAATTTCATGTTTTCAATGAAAGGTTCCCACACGGCAAGCCGCCTGAGTGTCTCGAATGTTGCCTTGGTGGCGCCATCCACGGATACCCGTACGACCCCTACCAGCTCGTGAATATTGGACAGGCTGTTCCAGTTCTCTTCGTTGAACAGCGTGCCATTCGAGATGATGTCAATTTCGAGATCCGGATTCTCCTTCGGGTTGACCAGCGATAGCATCCTGCGTGCTAGTTTGCTGGTGAACAATTCTCCCGCGGGGTTGATATATAGCTTCTTTAGTCCCTTGAGCATTGGCGCGATTTTGTGCTCGACGACCTCCATTTTCCGCTGCGACAAGGAGTTCTTCTCGACGATTTTTTCTGTGCGGCAAGACGGGCAGGACAAGTTACAACTCTGGTCAAAAGCGAACAGCACGTGATCCACGCCAGTGGTCGTGTAGTCATCTCTTGCCCACAATGCAAGCTTCTCCTCGCCCAAGTCTGCTTTCGTTGGCAGCCTTTCTTGCACCATGGCCATGCAGTCCAGGTGATTGCAGTAGCGGTAGTCGCCCTCCATCACCGATTGCTTGATCTTCCTTGCGATGGGCGAATTGAGTAACACCAGCGGATCGTGCTGCATCACGCTACCGATCTGAGTCGGCATCCAATGCCCGCAACAAACCCGTGCGCCGCCCTTCTGGTCTATATCGATACGGGTAAATGGTTCCGGGCAAACGAACTTTTTTAGATAACCCGAATCCTCACCCACAAATTTTTCCAGGCGCGGATGGAGCTTCTCACCTTGCGCCTTTGCGCCAGCGGCTGCACGCGCCGTTTTCAGATGCATGGCGAAAGGCACAACCTTCAGCGCTTCCTCAATCACATCGATGCAGACTTGGTAACGCCCTTCCAGTCCATGCCAACGACACGCCCCCAACGCCAGGGCCTCTACCATCCATTGCGTACGGGATGTTTGGACGCCGCCATGGTAGTGGCGCGCTAGGGTTTGAATTGCCTCTTGTTTGGACGAAAAGCGCCGTGCGCTCTCCTGGCTAAAGTCAACCAGCGGAAAGCGCAGCCGGAATCCAAGTGACGCACTATCTTCTGGCGGCGCGTAGACCCCGAACTCGGGAGGGCTGGGAATCTTCAGATACTCGTAAATTTCCATTGCGGCACCCAAAGTGTCGCCTTCGGCAGCCAGGGCTAATGCGCGCGCCATGGGGCAGGCGAATGCCGCCTGCATTGCCTTACCTGCCGTGTCTGCCTTTACCAAGATCAGGTCGTCCGCCGAAAGTATCACGTCGCCGCGCTGGTTGTCCTTGAGCGGAACTCGCAGCATAGTGAGTTCTCCCAGGTTGCCGGCAATAGCACGCGCGGTCCGGACAGCCTGGGAAATCCTCGTCACAGTGATGTCTGGAACACGAGAAGGGGACCGCGCACTAACGGTATTCCCCATGCCGGGAGTATGTGGGCCAGTGTCGCTTGTGAGGTGTTTGAGCAGAATTACCGCCAGCTGAGATTGGTCCTCGTTGCCTTGCTCTTGGACAAAGGCGAGGACGGCTTGCGCGCGTTCCTTCTCTTTCATCAAACAAAGCTGTGAACCGATCCATAGCAATCTCGTATGGTCCACCAAAGCTGGCCCTTTCTGAGATGCGGTATCCATAGCTTCCATGACCAGAGCTTCTATCAGGAGATTTCTGGCGAACGCATTGCCATCGCTGGCGAATGCGCCCCTCGCCCACTGAGTGGCTTCGCGCCGGCGGCCCGAAATTGTCAGTAGATTGGTGACAAGCAGCAGACTACGGTAGTGACGCGGGTCCGTTGCAATGGCCTGGCGGTAGCACGCCAACGCCGCTTCCGTACGGCCTTCGCGCTCAAGTTTGCATGCCTGGTCACAAAGCTGATCGGCGCTATCGGTACCCGCGGCGGCGGGGAGTGGGGCAACCATGATATGAGTCCTTCTTGGAATGCTACGATGCAATAAGCATCCGGCCCCGTGCTCTCTCGGAGAATCCGGAAACACGGGGGGCACAGGGAAAGTACTTGAGTTTTCCGGTAGATCGGGCGGCTAGCTCTTTGGCAACATCTTCGTCTGGTCGTGACATGCTGCCTAACGGCCCGAATACACAATACTTAACAGCGGGATGACAATCTTGTGCTGATCAATCCATGCTGAGTTTTCTAGCCAGAGGCCGGCCTGCGCCCGCGAGATTGATGCAAGTCAACCCGCCTCTTTGGCCTAGCCCGCATTTCTCACAGGTCGCCCCGATTTGCAATTCCTCCTACTTTATCCAAGGCTCATCATGAATCGAACATCACTTTCCTCGCTTGCAACGGGCTGCGCGGGTGCTGGCGCGGTTATGCCGGTCATTTTCGGCATGCCCGTCTTGGCCGTATGTCCAATACGGCCAAGTTGTTCGAGCCAAAACTGTCTCGCCCTCAATGCGCCATCATCCCGCGCCCCCGTGAGAAATGCGGGCTAGTC
>JBJXGQ010000019.1:0-4557 GCA_046160525.1 Burkholderiales bacterium | reverse complement strand
TCACCAAGCTTGGTACGCCAGCGTCAATGCGCTATTTCGCCCCTTCAAAGCCTTTCGGGCCGACTACAGCGTGATTCCCTGCTGCACATTCACCGAACCCGAGGTGGCGCGCGTGGGTCTGAACGAGTTGGAAGCCAAGGAGAAGGGCATTGCTTTTGAAGTCACGCGCTACGGGATCGATGATCTGGACCGCGCCATCGCCGATGGCGAAGCTCACGGCGAAGTGAAGGTGCTGACGGTGCCGGGTAAGGATCGCATACTCGGAGTGACCATCGCCGGAGAACATGCCGGCGACCTGCTTGCCGAATTCGTGTTGGCCATGCGCCACAACATCGGACTCAACGGCATTCTCAAGACCGTGCATACTTATCCCACCTTGGCCGAAGCCAATAAATTCGCCGCCGGCGTGTGGCGCAAAGCCCATGCGCCGGCGAACGTACTACGTTGGCTTCAGCGCTTTCACGCTTGGCGGCTTAACTAGGAACCCATGAAACTACCATTAGAACTCGCCAATATTTTTTCGCCGCAATGGCCACTTCATAAAATCCGCGCGGGGGAGCCCCGCGATAACGGTGGCGTGGGAGATGCCCGTTATTGCAAGATAACCGCGACCGGTCCCCTTCCCTGCTTGCGGGGGAGGGCTAGGGCGGGGGCTCTTCGGGGCCTAAGCGCTCTATCTTCCCCCCCCCATCCCAGCCTTCCCCCGCAAGCAGGGGAAGGAGTGTTCATGGTAAGGCGAACAATTCGGTATTTCTTTATCGCCCTGCTGTTCTGGGCAGGCAATGCCTTCGCCGCCTTCGACCATGCGCACCCGCAATGGGACGCCTTGCTCAAGCAACACGTCGTGCTCATCCAAAACGGCAATGCCACGGAGGTCAAGTACGAAGCCTTCAAGCGCGAGCGTGCCACCCTCAAATCCTATCTAGCTGCTCTTAGCGCTGTCTCGCAGGAAGAGTTCAATGGCTGGAGCAAGCCCCAGCAGTTGGCCTTTCTCATCAACGCCTATAACGCGTTTACCGTCGAATTGATTCTCACGCGCTATCCGGATATCGAATCCATCCAGGACTTCGGCAAGTTCATCAACAACCCATGGAAGAAGAAATTCTTCAGCTTGTTCGGCAAGCAGCGCAATCTGGATGAAATCGAGCATGGCATGATCCGGGCCGAAGGCGTGTACGACGACCCGCGCATCCACACGGCGGTGAACTGCGCGTCCATTGGCTGCCCTGCCCTGCGCAACGAAGCCTACGTGGCTACACGGCTCGACGAGCAATTGGAAGACTCCCTCAAGCGCTTTTTATCCGACCACTCGCGCAACCGCTTCAGCCGGGGCACGCTCGAAGTTTCCAAGATCTTCGATTGGTACGGGAAAGACTTCGCGAAGGGATTTCGCGGTGCCAAATCCCTCAATGCCTTTCTCTCGGCCTACGCCAGCGTGTTGAGCGACAAGCCGGAAGACCAGGCACGCATCCAGGACGGCAAGGCCCCCATCCGCTTTCTGGACTACGATTGGGCGTTGAACGACCGTAAAGTAGCGCAGTGAAACTCTCCATCCTCATCCCCGCGCTCAACGAGGAAGCCAATCTCGCAGTCTTGCTTCCGCTGCTGCAACCGGCGCGCAAGGCCGGGCACCAAATCGTAGTGTCCGACGGCGGCAGCACGGATCGCACTATGGAGTTTGCCATTCCTTTTGCGGACGTTGTCGTGAGCGCGCCCAGGGGCAGGGCGCTGCAAATGAACGCAGCCGCGCGCCAGGCGACGGGGGACGTTTTGTTATTTCTTCATGCCGACACCCGCCTTCCGGCCGGGTTCGCGCAGGCCATCTGCGATGCCATCCGGGTGACAGGGCAGAGCTGGGGAAGGTTCGACGTGCAATTGGAAAGCGAACGAACCCTGCTGAAAGTGGTGCAAGGCATGATGAACTTGCGCTCGCGCTGGACCGGTATCGCCACGGGTGACCAAGCTCTATTCGTCACACGCGAGCTTTTCCAGAGCGCGGGAGAATTTCCCGAGATCGCCTTGATGGAAGACATCGCGCTTTCCAAAATACTGAAGCGCCACGGCCCTCCTTTGTGCCTGCGAAGCAAAGTCGTGACCTCCGCCCGCCGCTGGGAACAACGCGGCGTATGCCGCACGATACTCAGCATGTGGAGTCTGCGCCTGGCCTATTGGAGCGGAGCCGATCCGGCGAAACTGGCTGCGCTCTACTATGGGCGGCGCTAGCTGCATCATCGCGGTATTCGCCAAGGCGCCGGTCCCAGGAGAAACCAAAACCCGCCTCATCCCGCACATTGGCGCGCAAGCGGCCGCGCAATTGCAGCGCGGTCTCATCCACCGCACTTTGCTCACCGCTACCTCCTCGAACGCAGGCAGCGTGGAACTGTGGTGCACACCCAGCACACAGCATCCCTTCTTCGTGGAGTGCGCCCAGCGCTACCGCGTAGCGTTGAAACTTCAGTGCGAAGGCGATCTGGGCCAGAAGATGCACAGTGCCTGCGCGGATGTTCTCACGCGCGCGCAAGGTGTCGTGCTCATCGGTACTGACTGCCCTGCCCTATGCGAGGAAGATCTGCGCATGACCTCCGAAGCTCTCGCACGGGGCCAAGACGCAGTCTTCTTACCGGTGGAAGATGGCGGCTATACGTTGATTGCCTTGTCGCGAGTGCATGCGAGCCTATTCGAGAACATGCCATGGGGCACGGAAGCAGTCATGGCGCAAACCCGCGAGCGTCTGCGCCGGCTCGAATGGCGCTGGGAAGAATTGGCCATGCGCTGGGACATAGACCGGCCGGAAGACTACGACCGGCTTCTGGCATCGGGGTTAATGCCCCATTTCCCAATGCTCTAATGAAACTGCCGCTCATCCCGGTGGGGCTGGTGGCGTTTTGTCTTGCACTTCCCGTTCACCCACAGGATGCTTATGTGTTACCTCCTTTCTCCACCGCGCCACTGGGCAACGAGAGGGTACCGGGCTGGCAGCCAGTCTACATTTCGGGCGTGAAGAAGCGCACCGAGCTCATGATCGAAGATGACGCGGGGCAACGTGTTCTCAAAATACGCGCCAACGCATCAGCGGGGAGTATGGTCACCGCGCTAAACGCGAATCCCCTCGCCTTCCCGCTCCTGCGCTGGCGTTGGAAATTGCCCGCTCACAACGCCAAGACCAATCTGCTTACCAAGAAAGGAGATGATTATCCGGCGCGCGTCTACGTCATGTTCGACTACGACACCGCCAAGCTGGGATTTCTGGACCGGGCTAAATTACGCTTGGCCCGCAAACTCTACGGCGAACAAGTTCCCGCCGCCGCGCTCTGTTACGTCTGGGACGCCAAGCATCCCGCCGGCACCACAGCTTGGAATGCGTACACCAACCGGGTGCGCATGATCGTCGTTCGCGGCGGCGATGAAAAACTCGGACAGTGGGTGGAGGAAGAGCGCAACATCGCCCAAGACTTCAAAGCTGCCTTCGGGGAGGATCCACCCAAGCTCTCCGCCATTGCCGTTGGGGGAGACAGCGACAACACAGACGAGAGCACGCTGTCATTCTTGGGTGATTTGACGCTTTCGGCTCATTAACCACTCAGTCATTACAGCGCGCCAGTTTTCCGCAGCAGCGCGGCGATAGCCTCCGCCATGCGCTGGTAGCCTTGGGCATTCGGATGTATGGGATCGGACTTGAGCGCGTTGTTCTTCAGTATCTCGTTGAGGACGTGGTTCTCCAGCGGCAGGCCGAGGTCCTTGGCGATGCGCTCGTAGAATTCCGCGCTGCCACCAAAGAGCGCTGGTTTAGGCACTCCGATCAGCACCACCGCAATGCCTTTTGCGCGCGCGGCGGCCACGATCTGGCGCAAATTGGATTCCGTAACGGATGCATCCACCTTGCGCAGCATGTCATTGCCGCCTAGGCATAGAAGCAGTACTTTCGGCCGGTGTTCCGCAAGCGCATCCTCAATCCGTTGAAGCCCGCCCGCGGTTTGTTCGCCCGGAATACCTGCGCTCACCACCGTACGTCCGATCATTTGGGAGAGGATTTCGGGATAACTCTCCCCGGGCGCGGCGCCAGTGCCGAAAGTAATACTGTCTCCAAAAGCGACGATGACGTCGCTCTGGCCCAAGGTTGGAATATGCGGAACGCCCTGTCCGCAGCCGAAAAGAACCGATAGAACGATGGCCCAAAACGCACTGAATCTCGTAGGTTTTAGCGCCGCTCCATAACGCGCACTGCCTCTCACTCCGCGTACACCCCCGCGCTTTTGATGATGGGGGTCCAGCGCGCTATCTCAGCCGCCAACCGGTCGCGCAGACCTGTTGGTGACTGCTGGGCATCCGAAACAAACTGCACGCCGAGTTCCGTCAGACGCGTTTTCACCATGGGATCCTTGAGCGCGGCGCGCAGGGCCGCGGCGAACTTATCAAGCGCCTCCTTTGGTGTGCCCTTGGGCGCATAGACGCCGTGCCACACCGTCACCTCGAAATCCTTGAGGCCCAACTCATCCAGAGTGGGCACACCGGGTAAGGCCGCGATGCGTTTGCGGGTTGCCGCGGCGTAGACCTTGA
>JBJXGQ010000018.1:0-6537 GCA_046160525.1 Burkholderiales bacterium | reverse complement strand
CCCAGGCCGGTAGCCCTTCACGTTGCGCTTGTTTTCGTCGTAGATGAAGAGGTTGGTCTTCAGAGCCGTGAAGCCCTTCTCGCGCACCTCCCGGCCCAGGGCCTTCACGCCATCCAGGTCCGTGATGGCGGGCTTGTAGATCGTGGGGTGATTGATGCGCCATGTGGCGCAATGGGACCAATACACGCGGATGCGGTCGCGGATCTTGCCCCCCAGCAACTCGTAGACGGGCACACCGAGTCCCTTGGCCTTGGCATCGAGCAACGCGTTCTCGATGGCCGCCATGGCCAGAGCCACGATGCCACCGGCCGCCGGGCGGGTGGAGCAGTAAAGTTCCGCATAGATGCGCTCGTGCTCGCCCACCTCCTTACCAATGACTTTGGGCGACAAACGCTCGATCACCGTGCCCACGCCCGGCGCGCCGAAGCCCTCGTCGAATTCGCTCCAGCCCACGATGCCCGTATCCGTGGTGAGCTTGACGAAATGATAGTTGCGCCAGCCCGCATCGCAGGCCAGTGTTTCGATGCTCTTGACCTTCATTTCCCGCTCCCTGTGGTTGAACGCGTGCAAGGCGTATTCTCGCGCCAAATGCGCCGGTGTATGGCACTTAGGATTTCCATTGGCATGCGTTAGAATCCGCGCCCTTAATCCTTCGCCCCCAGAAAGCGAAGATCCATTACGAGGAGACACCGCATGAAACACTCGCCCGCGCCCCGCCGCCAGTTCATCAAGACGGCGAGCGCCCTATCCGCCAGTACCGCGTTAGGGTTTCCGTTTATCTCCCGCGCCCAGAGCAAACCCATCCGCATCGGCATGCCCACGATTCTCTCGGGCCGGGTGGCACAGCTAGGTATCTCTTCGCGCAACGCCGTGGAGATGGAAATCGCCAAGTTCAATGCGGCCGGAGGTCTCGGCGGACGGCTGATCGAATTGGTGGTGCGCGATTCCAAGGGCAAACCCGAGGAAGCGGCGAACGTTACCCGCCAGTTGGTTAATAGCGAAGGCTGCGAGATCATCATCGATGGCGAGGCCTCCAGCGGCGCCTTCGCCGTGCAAGAGGTCGTTCGAGAACTCAAGGTGTTGTGCGTACACACCAATTCCGAGACCTCCTCCCTTTCGGCCGACCCCAAGATTCGCGTGCCCAATGCCTTTCGCGTCGCCCGCCAAGGCATCCACGATGCCATCATGAGTGCCACCTATGCGTCCGGCGTGGTAAAGGCCAAGGGCCTGAGGACCTGGATGAGTTGTTCCCCCGATTACGCTTACGGGCGCGACAACACGGCGCTCTTCGCCGAGTATCTGAAGAAGTTCAGCCCCGGCGTGCAAATCGTGGGCGAAGCTTGGCCCAAGCTTTTTCAGCCGGACTACACCGAATCCCTCACCAAGATCCTCCAGTTGAAACCCCAGGCGCTGTACTCCGCGCTATGGGCGGGCGATCTGGTCTCCTTCGTGGACCAGGCTGCCATCTACAGCTTGTTCACGCAGACCACGCTCTTCACCCCCAATATGGCGGACTACACCACCATGTCGGCGGTGAAAAATCTTCCGGCCGGCATTCATTCCTCCACGCGCTACATCAAGCACTTCCCCGATACGCCGGAGAATGAAACCTGGGCCGAGGCTTACCGCAAGCAGTACAAGGACTACCCGACCAACTGGTCGTGGGAAAACACCGTGGGTATCCAATTCATTATCCAGGCGATGAAAAAGACCAACTCCACCAGCCCCGACAAGCTCGCCGCCGCCATCCGCGGAATGAAGTTGAAGACCCCCTTCGGAGCCGACGGCAGCATCACCATGCGCGCGGAGGATCAGACCACTGTCGGGTACGCCATCGGCTGGGGTGTGACGATACCGAAAGATCCCTACGTGTCCAACATCGTCACCGTGGATTGGAAAACCATTCTCCAGCACGAAGCGGAGTGGAAGAAGAAGATGGGCTACACCTAACCCTTTTCCCCGAGGGAAAAGGGTCCAGTGGAAAGTACAGTGTTCGTAGTTCGTAGGGTGGGCAAAGCGCAGCGTGCCCACGCTGGTCGTATGGTCGCCAATCGCTAAATTACAATCCGTGGATCCTCAAGCCCTTTTAAGTTGTATCTCCACCGCCTCCTGCGTCATCACGCAACTGACCGGCGGACTCATCATCGGCATGCTGCTGTTTCTGGTGGCGGCCGGCCTGTCTCTCATCTTCGGGGTGCTGAAGGTGGTGAACTTCATGCACGGCTCGCTCTACATGCTGGGCGCTTACTTCGCGTACACGATTTACAACGTGACGGGCAGTTATACGCTGGCCGTCATCGGCGCCGGGCTGGGTGTGGGGCTCTTTGGCCTGATATTCGAACGCCTATTCATGAGCCGGGTGTATGGGGAAGACGTGCTCATGCAATTGCTGGTGTGCTACGCCTTCATCTTGATCCTGGACGACGTGGTGAAAATCGTCTGGGGACCAGAGTTCAAGGCCCTGGGGATGCCGCCTACTTTTGCTCTCCCTCCCTTAGTCATTGCCGGGGGCATCGTGCCCGTGTTCTATTTGTTCTTGATAGCCATCACGCTACTCATCGCCATCGGCCTGGGTTTCGCCACCGCGAAGACGCGCATCGGAAAAATCGTGCGCGCGGCGGCCGTCAATCCCAGCATGGTGTCGGCCCTGGGCATTAACACCACGCTGGTCTACGGGGGCGTGTTTGCCCTCGGCGGCGTTCTCGCGGGGCTCGCGGGTTCGCTAGCGGCTCCCGTGCGATCGCTGGTTCCGGGGATGGGATTTTCCATCGTCATCGAATCTTTCATCGTTACCGTCATTGGCGGCATGGGCTCCATGGCGGGTGCGTTGGTGGGCGCCCTGATGATTGGTCTGGTGCGCAGCTTCGGCTCCATCGGATTTCCCCTGTTCACCGAAGGCTTGATGTTCTTGCTCATGACCGCCATCCTGGTCGCCAAGCCCAGCGGATTGTTCGGCAAGGAAGGGCGATGAACAAAGGGACCACCGCGCGCGACATCGGGCTCGCCATCGCAGCGCTTGCAGTGCTGGCGTTGCTCCCTCACTTATTTCCCAGCAAGGCGCTCTCGGATTTTGTCATCCGCTTGTCCGCTTTCGCGCTCTTCGCCACTTCGCTCAACTTGTTGGTGGGCTACACGGGATTGGTTTCCTTCGGCCATGGACTCTTCTTCGGCTTGGGCGCTTACAGTTTCGCGCTGATGATGCAAAAGCTCGGCACATCCATCCCCGCCGCTTTCGGTCTCACGATACTGGTGAGCGCGGGCGTGGCGCTGGTCGTGGGCGCCATCTGCATTCGCTTGAAGGAGATTTATTTCTCCTTCCTGACCTTGGCTTTTCAGATGCTGCTCCATAGCATCATCATCGCTTGGACACCGGTCACGGGCGGCGACCAGGGTTTGACCGGTGGCATTCCGCGCCCGCCCTTTCTCGGCGTCGATCTCGCGCAACCCGCGCACTTGTATCTGTTTTGCTGCGTGTTGTTGGTGGTGTCGCTGTACTTGATGTGGCATCTGGTGCGCTCGCCCTTTGGCTACACCTTGCGCATGATCCGCGACAACCCCAACCGCGTGAGCTTCCTCGGCATCAAGGTGTGGCGCATGCGCTTGCTGGCCTTCGTCATCGCGGGAGTTTTTGGCGGCGTGGGCGGCGTGATCATGAGCCTCTTCGTCTCCAGCGCCTATCCGGATTTCGCCTACTGGACCATCTCAGGGGAGGCCGTGTTCATGATCATGATGGGCGGCATTGGCGTGTTCTTCGGGCCGCTCTTTGGCGCCGTCATCTTGCTGCTGCTCAACGATTTCGTCACCAAGATCACCGAGCACTACGGCTTGGTGCTCGGCATCATCATCCTGGCCTTCGCTTTGGGTTTGCGCAAAGGGCTGCTGGGAGTCATCACCGAATACTTTCGCGAGCGCCGCGCCGCTCGCGCGGGAGCGCCATCATGAAGGGAGAAATCGTCGTCGTCACCGGTGGGGCCAGCGGCATCGGCCACGCCTGCTGCCAGGTATTGGCGAAGAAAGGTTGGCAGGTCGTGGTCTCAGACATTGACGCGGTGGGCGCCCAGCGGGTTGCCAAGGAAACCGGCGCCACCGCCAGCACGATGGACGTAGGCAACGACGCAGCCGTACATGCGGAAGCACAGCGCATCGAGCGCGACATCGGCCCGGTCTATGGCCTGGTGAATTCGGCTGGCATCCTGGCCGTACCCAAGGCGCCCGAGGAACTCTCCATGCAGGACTGGGATCGTGTCATTCACATCGACCAGCGAGGTACTTACCTCGCGAGCCTTGCCTTCGCGCAAGCGATGACCACGCGCGGTAAAGGCTCCATCGTCAACATCGCATCGGTTGCGGGCATGCGTTCCTTTCCGCTGCACGCTTACGCTCCGGCCAAGGCCGCAGTGTTGTCGATGACCGAATGTCTCGCCGCCGAATGGGGACGCAAGGGCGTGCGTGTCAACGCGGTGTCGCCTGGCTTCACGCGCACACCGGCGCTGCAAGCGAAATTCGACACCGGAGAAAGATCGCCCGGCGCCATGCAGAGCATGAGCGCCTTGGGGCGCTTGATCGACCCCACGGACATTGCCAACGCCGTGGCCTTCTTGCTCTCTCAGGAGGCCAGCGCCATCACGGGCATCAATATTCCCGTGGATGCGGGGTGGCTGGTGGCACAAGGGTGGAAGACCTATCCCGGTATTCGAGGCGAGTGGCCATAGCCGAGTCCAATACAAATGCACTCGCTATGGCCACATGCGTTTTGGGAACAAGGGGAGAATCCCCTTCCCGTCAGCGTGTGCATAACAAAGTCGCCGGGGGTAGCCCGGCGGCTACTCACCTTTTTTGCGCGGCCAAAAAAGGTAAGCGAAAAAAGGCCGCCCCCACTGAACCGCCCCTTGCGGGGTACCCTGCGTTACTCGAAGCGATGGGCGCCTGCGGAACTAGTCCGCGCAAAAAGCGCGCGGCCGTCGGACAGTCCTCGGCGAATTCCCCCATCGCTCCTGCGTTACTCGGCGCTTCAGAAGGGGGAAGGCACGTCAGCATCAAAGCCGCAAGCCAACAACCTACGCAAACCGCTGGTTTGCTTTTCCCTCCCCTCATGCCGCGCTGCTCAGCTCGGCGGGCTCGCGCGAATTTGCCCTCGGCCGCTCGCGATGCCTGCTTAATGTGCGTTGTGCGCACGTTAAGTGCGCGGCCGGAACTAAAAGGGGTTGAACTGACGCGCCGCGCCGCCTAAATCCTTTTGGGTTAGGGCTCATGCGGTCCCACGGATGCATACATCGTAAACAGACCCCAGATCTCAATCTGGAAAACGCCTCCGGTTGGCCGGTCTACCGCAACTGCGCGCCGTACCACGATACCAGGCCCTCTCGCATACTCTTTTCCGAATCGATGCAGGAGCTCCTTGATTGGCCCAGCACCTTCGTCACTCAGCGCATAAAAGCCAATCGAATGATCGGAATCGAGGAATGTGTCGTCTTCAAGGAAAAAAATACCTCGCACAATTTTCTCCGTTAGACGGCGCAGACTCTCGGCGGGTACCCGAATTCCCAATCCTTCGGCGGGCTGACGCCCCCACCTTTCACCCAATCCAGGATAGACAGCAGACCGCTCCATTTCAGACCCGTCGATCAATTCCGCTCGCAGACGAGCGGCCCTCGCAGCGCGCGCCGCCCGGTCTCGCTTGTCTTTAGCAATCTCGGGGTTCATCGATCTCAGTGCTTTCTCGACGATTCCTGACGTCTCGGGCTCTTTGGGATCGGCGCAAAGCGCGAGACGAAACAAGAGATCGTCCTCCATAATTCCATAATCACGATTGCATGGGTGGCAGCTTGGTATTTGCCACTTGTACAGATCAGCCGGCGTAGTGTTCGGGTACCACGCGCGAGGGAAGACATGATCCCACGTGCGATCAACGTTGTCTGTAAGGCAGTGAACACACTTTCCAGGAGCAGGTCGTTTGGCCATGGCTCAGTATGGAGCCATAGCACTCGGTCACGCTTTTTGCCGTGAAAAGCGCACGCCGTTCCCGCGTATATCCCACCCGGCGCTATTGTTAGGCCGCATGGTACTCACTGGCGTCTCCTACGCTGGTGAATACGAGTTTTCTCCCATTCGCCAGGACGACCTCCACCGAAGCAGTATCGCCGTGGCCTGAGTACACGACTGCTGACACCGGTACGCCCGTAAGTGGCTCCGCACCCTCAATGTCTTGGACGGGATACTGCCAGTTCTCCTCAGGAACTGACCAAGTCCCCGGCTCGTCCTCTTCGCGATGCCAATGCACCGTTCCTCAAGTCTTACATTCCTTCATTGCCTCTCCCATTACTTTGCCAATATCCTTCAGAGAAGTAAAGCCGCTATCAGAAACTATTTTGGAAATGATCTTATCGGCTTCTTCGGCTGACATCTGCGCAGGAAGATAAGCGCTTATTATGTTAAGCTGGGCCTGCTCTTTATCCACAAGATCCTGTCTCCGTCCCTGAATGAATAATTCTATAGATTCCTTTCTCATCTTTGCCTGCTTTGAAAGAAGCTGAATCT
>JBJXGQ010000017.1:0-9168 GCA_046160525.1 Burkholderiales bacterium | reverse complement strand
TTAGGTCTGGTGACGCTGCTCGATACCGTGCGACGACTCCAGTGTGTTCAATGAACCGCCGGATGCGGAACCGCACGTCCGGTGGTGTGAGAGGGCGACGGGGGTAACCCCGTCCCCTACTCGATCGTGTTCAAAAAGTCCAATAGGAGACAAGTCGTGAGCAGGGGCAGTGGGAAGTTAGGTTGGGAGGGGATTGCGGGGTTGTTTGGGCTGGCCGTTATGGCGCCCGTACATGCACAGGAGGAAGCCCAGCAAGAGGCGCCGGTAGAAGCACAGGCGCCCGAGGTGGTGATCACGGGCACTCGTGTGGAGCAAAAGAGTTTTGACTTGCCCATGGCCATCAATTCCATCGGCCAGCAGAAGATCCAAGGCGAGGGCAAGCCCCTGGCCAATATATCGGAGCAGCTCAATCGCGTTCCGGGTACCGTGGTGCAGAACAGGGAAGCCTTCGCGCAGGAGCAGCAAATTACCCTCCGGGGTTTTGGCGCCCGCTCCCAGTTTGGTGTGCGCGGCGTGAAATTACTGGCGGACGATATTCCCGCCAGCACCCCAGACGGGCAGGGCGGTACGGGGCTCTTCGACTTGGGTTCCGCCAAGCGCATCGAAGTCCTGCGCGGGCCCTTCTCCGCGCTCTACGGCAACCATTCCGGTGGCGTTGTGCAGATCTTCACGGAGGATGGTCCCGCGCACCCCACGCTTACAGGGTCTCTCTCGGCGGGAAGCTGGGGCACTACACGGGCCGGACTCAAGTTTGGCGGGCAGGCAGGGGGTCTTAACTACCTCGCCAGCGCCTCTCGCTTTGACACCGACGGCTACCGCGATCACAGCGAAGCCACCAAGGAACAGTTCAATAGCAAGTTGCGGGTAAATCTGGGCGAAAACAGCTCGCTCACCTTCGTATTGAATTACCTGAACCAGCCCGATAACCAAGATCCCCTCGGATTGACGGCGGCTCAAATGGCTTCGAACCGGCGCGGTGTGGATCCCGGTGCCATCACCTTCAATACGCGCCGCAGCCTGGACAATCTGCAGTTGGGCGGCGTGTTTGAAACCAAGATAGCCGCATCGGACACCCTCCGTGTGCTCACTTACGTGGGCCAGCGCAGCAACGAGCAGTACTTATCCATACCCTTAGGCACCCAGAACGGCATTCGCCACTCCGGTGGCGTGAGTGCCTTTGACCGAGATTTCGGTGGCCTCGGGGCACGCTGGACCCACCAGGGAGCCCTTGCCGGTCTGCCGCTGACCTTTACCACCGGCGCGGATTACGACATCGCCATGGACGCTCGCAAAGGCTATCTCAACGTTAACGGTGTGCAAGGCGCACGCAAGCGCGACGAAGACAACACGGTGGATAGCTGGGGTCTCTACGGGCAGGCAGAGTGGCAGTTGAGCGAACCCTTGTCCCTGAGCGCGGGATTGCGCTACACCAGGGTGAATTTCGAATCGCAAGACAACTTCATCTGCGTCTCGAATACCGGATTGTGCGCAGGAGCGAACGCAGGAACTAATCCCGACGACAGCGGCAAGGTCGATCACTCGGCGTGGACCCCGGTCATCGGGGCGTTGTACCGGTTGAACCCGCAGCTGAACCTGTACGCCAACGCCGGCCGCAGCTTCGAAACCCCCACGTTGATCGAAATGGGCTACCGCAGCGACGGCGGTGCTGGGCTTAATTTCGGTCTGCGCCCGTCCAAGAGCAATCACTACGAGGTGGGGGTGAAGGCCTTTGCCGGGCAAGACACCCGCATCGATCTCGCGCTCTTCATGATCGATACTAAGGATGAAATCGTCGTGCTGACAAACGCCGGCGGGCGCGCGACCTTTCAAAATGCGGGCGATTCCCGGCGCCAGGGCGCGGAGTTGGCCATCGATAGCAATCTCGCGGGCGGATTCAACGCGTTTTTCTCGGCGACATGGTTGAACGCGGAGTTTCAGGACGCCTTCACCACCTGTGCCGTGACGCCTTGCGCGACACCCAATGTCTTGGTGCGTGCCGGTAACAAGATACCGGGTGTTCCGCAGACCACGCTCTATGGCGAGATAAGCTGGAAACTCCCGCCGGCTGGATTCAGCACGGGTGTGGAAGCGCGCTGGGTGGATAAGGTCTACGCCAATGACTCCAACACGGCTACTGCCGAGAGTTACTTCGTGATGAACATCCGCGCGGGCTTCGAGCAGAAGCTTGGCAAGCTGGTGTTGCGTGAATTCGCTCGCGTGGATAACGTGCTTGACGAGAAGTATGTGAGTGCGGTATTCGTGAATGACGCCAACAGCCGCTTCTACGCGCCCGCGCCCGAGCGCAGCTATTTTGGCGGATTCACCGCTTCCTCCGCCTTCTAGATTTATCGCCGGCCCGCGCGCGAGCGGCGCGCGCGCGCGCCCTATAATCTGGCGGTGTCTAACTCCAAAGCCCCCATGCCGGGCGACCCGCAGGTCATCGCGTATCTTGGCCAAGTCCTTGTCCAAGTGTTCACCGCCGCCCACCAGCACCTCCTGCACTCGCGCATGTTCCGCGCGTGGGGCCTCGCCAAGCTCGCGCAGTACGAGCACAACGAATCTTTAGGCGCCATGAAATACGCCGATAAACTCATCGGCCGGATACTGTTTCTGGAAGCGCTCCCGGATGTACAACAACTTGGCCGCGTCTACGCCGGGGAGAATGTGAGCGAAGTGCTCAAGTGTGATTTGCAATTGAGCGCGCAAGTGCATCCGGTTCTAAAGCAAGCCATCGCGCACTGCGAAACAGCGGGCGATATAGCCACGCGGGAACTTTTCGAGGACATCATGGAAAACCAAGCCGAACACCGTGAATGGATCGAGGCCCAGCTTGGCCTGATCGAGCGCACGGGCCTACACCGTTACCAACAATCCCAGATCTGACGCCGATGTCAAATCTACGCGCTTCCCTTCGCATCTCGTCATGGATTGGGCTGTGCATGCTCGTGGCGGCCTGCGCCGCACCTCAACCCAAGAAACAACCGGCGGAAGTTGTTGCACCTCCCGTGGTGGCTCAAACGCCCGTGGAGCCTGTGGCGCCGCTTCCGCCGCCTGTTACCGAACCTACTCCGCCTCCGGTTGTGGAGCAGCCTACCCTACCTCCCGTCGTGGAGCAGCCAACACCTCCACCGCCGGCCGTGATTCCGCCACCCAAGATCGCCCTCGTATTGGGAGGCGGCGCCGCCAAGGGTTTCGCCCACATCGGCGTGATCAAGTCGTTGGAAGCGCAAGGCATCGTCCCGGATATCGTGGTGGGCACTAGCGCTGGCAGCGTGGTCGGCGTGTTATGGGCGTCCGGTTACGATGGCTTTGGTCTTCAGCGCATCGCCATGGAGATGAAGGAGTCCAATTTCAGCGATTGGTCGTTGCCTAACCGAGGATTCCTGAAGGGCGAATCCCTGCGCGACTTCATCAACCTCAAGGTCGGGCGCCGCCCGCTGGAAAAGTTGAAGCGCACCGTGGGCGTCGTCGCCACGGATCTCCAGTCCGGCCAGCTCATCGTGTTTCAGCGTGGCGATGCCGGTACGGCGGTGCAGGCTTCCAGCAGCGTGCCGGGGGTATTTCAGCCGGTCACCATTAGCGGCCGTGAGTATGTGGACGGCGGGGTCGTCAGCCCCGTTCCGGTGAAAGTCGCGCGCAAGATGGGTGCGGACATCGTGATCGCCGTGAACATATCGGACCGGCCCGTGCTGAAGGCCATCAAGGACACCATCGATGTCCTCTTGCAAACCTTCACCATCATGGGGAGTGCCATTGCCGCTCATGAATTGGGCGAGGCCGATGTCATCATTCAGCCCGATATTTCCGAGTTGAATTCCACCGACTTCGCGAGCCGGCACCTTGCCGTGCTCGAGGGCGAGCGCGCAGGCTATAGCGCCATTCCCGCGTTGAAGCAAAAGATCGCTGAATGGGAAGCTCGCCACCGGGCGCTGGCACAACCTCCGGCGCGATAAACCGCCATGATCGTGGATTGGTACATCGATTACCTCTCGCCCTTCGTGCATTTGCAGGCGGAGGATTTTGCTCGCCAAGGCTGGCCGCTCGAATTGCGCTGCAAACCGGTGGTGTTCGCGGGCCTGCTGGATCACTGGGGCCAGTTGGGCCCCGCGGAAATTCCCGCGAAGAAACGCTTCATCTTTCGCCAATCCCTATGGCGGGCGCACCAGATGGGAACGAGCCTGAAGGGTCCCCGCTTGCATCCCTTCCACCCGATCAAGCTGCTGCGCCTGACCATCGCTATCGATGCGACTCCGCGGCAGGTGCTGGAGATTTCCCGTTTCGTCTGGAGCGATGGCCACGTCGCCGAAGACGAGGCGGAATACCGGCAACTGTTGCAGCGCTTAGGTGTATCCGGTGTGGAGGAGCGCATCGCCTCGCCCGAGGTCAAGGCGCAACTACACCGCAACGGCGAGGAAGCCATCGCGCGCGGAGTGTTCGGCGTGCCCACGCTCTACGCGGACGGAGAATTGTTCTGGGGGGCCGACGCCACGGACATGTGCATGGCTTATCTGAAGCGGGATCCCCTCTTTGCCTCCGCCGAAATGTGCGCCTTCGACTCCATCGCCGTGGGCGCGCGGAGAAAGCGTTAGACCGTCTTGCCTCTGGCGCCGCGAGGCGCGCTGACGTATCGTGGCGGTTCGAACAGGTTGGGCGAACCCATGAAAACCTCTTTCCTCGTGGCTGCTACGGCTATCGCGGCCTTCACTCCCGCTATCGCTGACAACGAACCGGACTTAAGCGCCGGTAGCTTTACCTCCGGCGTCCAGGACGCCACTGCCTACCTCGCCACTGTCGCGGTCAACGACGAGGAATTGCGCGGGCTGGTTTCCTCGGGCCGGCGCATGTTCAACGAGACTTGGGTATTGCCCACGGAATACACCGGCGTGTGGGGCGTTGGGCCCACCTTCAACGAGAACAGTTGTCTTCAGTGCCACGCCGGCAACGGGCGGGCGCGGGCACCGGAACATGGCGCGGCGGCCGAGAAAGGTTTACTGGTTCGCTTGAGCATTCCGGGCGTTACGGACGAGGGCGGCCCCAATCCTCACCCTGCCTACGGCGAGCAATTGCAGAATCGCGGAGTGAAGAATCTAGTTCCCAGCGAGGGGAAGGCCATCGTGCGCTACGAAGAAGTGCCGCGCACTTTCCCCGATGGCGAGACGGTCAAACTGCGCAGGCCAAAAATTACCCTCACGGAATTGTCCTTCGGGGAGCTTGGGCAAGATGCCATGACCTCCCCGCGCATCGCGCCGGCCTTGGTGGGATTGGGTTTGTTGGAGGCCATCCCCGAGGAAACAATTCTGGCGTTCGCCGCGCAGCAACAAGGCGTGCGCGGCGTACCCAATTACGTATGGGATATCGAAGCGAAGAAGAAAGTGCTGGGCCGCTTCGGATGGAAAGCGAGCCAGCCCTCCTTGCGCCAGCAGACGGCCGCCGCCTTCCACGGGGATATCGGCGCCACGTCGCCTTTGTTTCCCGCCGAGAATTGCCCCGAGGGACAGACTCAATGCTTGAACGGACCCACCGCCACCGGTTGTGGCGGCGGGCGGGGCAAATGCACAGAGGCTAATTACTGGGAAGTGCTACCCAGCCGCCTGCGCAATGTCACCTTGTATATGCAGGCCCTCGCCGTCCCTGCGCGGCGCGCGGTTGAGCATCCTGAAGTGAAGCGAGGCGCGCTGTTGTTTGCCCAAGCGCAATGCAGTGCTTGTCATATTCCGGAAATGAAGACGGGGGCCAATACGGCGATTCCAGCGGCAGCCAACCAGATCATCAGGCCGTATACGGATTTGCTCCTGCACGACATGGGAGAGGATCTGGCCGATCACCGCCCGGATTTCGAAGCCAGCGGGAGGCAATGGCGCACGCCGCCGCTGTGGGGGCTGGGCCTGCAGAAAGTGGTCAACGGCCATACGGACTTAATGCACGATGGCCGGGCGCGCGGCTTCGTTGAAGCCATTTTGTGGCACGGCGGGGAAGCCGAAGCCGCGCGCGCGAAGTTCATGGAGATGCCCAAGGAAGACCGCCAGGCATTGGTGCGGTTCCTCGATTCATTGTAAGCGCTCCGCGCACCTGCCCCAAAACCCTGCGAATGGTGTAGATTGGGAGCGCTGTAGAGAGCTGTACAAGTGGCGCTGGCCATTTCCGCAATGGAGGCCAGAGCCGAGAATGCCGCACCACGATGATTTCAATAAACGGAGGAAACTCAGATGGATCTCAAGGTAAACAAGCAGGGTCAGTCCTTTAATGGCGACCCGAACATGCCGTTGATGTGGTACCTGCGCGACGAACTCGCGCTCACGGGTACTAAGTTTGGATGCGGTACGGGGCTGTGCGGTGCGTGCACCGTACACGTGGATGGCAAGGCAGTACGCTCTTGCGTGGTGACGATGAACGAAGTTTCCGGTAAATCGGTCACCACCATCGAAGGATTGTCCAAGGATGGTAATCATCCCGTGCAAAAAGCTTGGCGCGCGGAGAATGTTCCGCAGTGCGGCTATTGCCAGCCGGGACAAATCATGCAAGCCGCGGCTTTGATCTCGGAAAAGAAAAAGCCCACCGACGCGCAAATCCTGGAAGCCATGTCCGGGAACATCTGCCGCTGCGGTTGCTACCAGCGGATTTTCACGGCTGTCAAAGCCGCCGCGAAGGAGGCCTGAAATGAACTCTGAAATCTTCAAGAAAAGCAGGGCAGTCATCACCAATATCAGCCGCCGCGACATGTTGAAGGGCATCGTCTCCATGGGCGGATTGGTTGTCGCGGGCCAAATCCTTCCGCGTTCCGCCTTGGCGGCCTGGGAAACGGGCGCTGGCGGCATGCCGGGCGGTGTGGTGTGGGATCCGCATGTTTACGTCTCCATCGATTCCGACGGCATCGTGACCATCGTCACGCACCGTTCCGAGATGGGAACGGGCTCTCGCACCAGCTTACCCATGGTCGTCGCCGACGAAATGGAAGCCGATTGGGCCAAGGTCAGAATCACCCAGGCGCCTGGCAACGAGCAGAAGTACGGTAACCAGGACACGGATGGTTCGCGCAGCATTCGCCACTTCGTCCAGCCCATGCGCGCATGCGGTGCGGCGGCCCGGCAAATGCTGGAGCAAGCCGCGGCGCTCGCTTGGGGTTGTCCTATCTCCGAAGTCAAGGCCAAGAATCATAAAGTGGTGCACACCCCCTCGGGCAAGAGCCTGGGCTACGGCGACTTGGCGGAAGCCGCGTCGCGCCTGCCCACGCCCAAGGCCGATACGCTGGTGTTGAAGGATCCGAAGGATTTCCGCTACATCGGCAAGGGCAAGGTCCAGATCACCGATATGCATGACATCACCACGGGCAAGGCCATGTACGCCCAGGACATTTCCGTTCCCGGCATGAAGTACGCCGTGATCGCCCGCCCGCCCGTGGTGTTGGGCAAGGCCGTGTCATGGGATGCCGGCGCCGCCATGAAGGTGCCGGGTGTGACCAAGGTCGTATTCATCGCGCCCACTCCCATGCCCGCGAAGTTCGCGCCGCTGGGTGGTGTAGCTGTAGTTGCCAACAGTACCTATGCCGCCATCAAGGGCCGTGAGGCCTTGAATGTCGTGTGGGAAGATGGCCCCAATGGCGCTTACGACTCCGATCAATACAAGGCGCTGCTGGCGGAAAAAGCCCGCGCGCCCGGCAAGATCGAGCGCAACGAGGGCGACATCGACAAGGCCCTCGCGGGTGCAGCCAAGGTCATCGAACGCGAGTACTACAGTCCGCACTTCTCCCATGCCACCATGGAGCCGCCCGCGGCCGTGGCCCGCGTCAACGGAGGCAGCGCGGAAGTGTGGGCCTGCGTGCAAAGCCCTGGGGGAACCCGGGGCGACGTGGCGGCACTGTTGGGGTTGAAGGAAGACGACGTCACCGTCAACGTAACGCTGCTGGGTGGTGGCTTTGGACGTAAATCCAAGTGCGACTTCGCGCTGGAAGCAGCCTTGCTCTCCAGAGAGATGGGCGGAGTACCGGTGAAAGTGGTGTGGACGCGAGAGGACGACATCCGCCACGCGTTCTATCACGCGGTTTCCTACCAGCATGTCACCGCCGCCATCGATAAAAACAAGAAGGTGGTCGGGTGGCGGCATCGCAGCGTGGCGCCGTCCCTCATGTCCAACTTCATGCCGGATCCCAACCGCCAAAGCAATCTGGAGTTGGGACTGGGGCTCATCGATACGCCGTTCAACGTGCCAAACCTGCGCCTGGAAACCGGCGAGGCGAAATCCCATGCGCGTATCGGCTGGTTCCGTTCGGTGAACAACATTCCGCACGCTTTCGCCATGCAATCCATGGTGGCGGAACTCGCTCACGAACTGGGCCGCGATCCGAAGGACTTCCTGCTCGAAATGATCGGGCCGCCGCGCATTGTCGATCCGCGCAAGACGGTGACGGCCGAGCTGTGGAACTACGGCGATCCTTACGATACCTATCCGGTCGATACCGCGCGCACTCGAAGAGTCATCGAACTCGCGGCATCTAAAGCAGGTTGGGGGCGTAAGCTCGCGAAGGGCCGTGGCCTGGGCATCGCGGTACAGCGCAGCTTCCTCACCTATGTGGCGACGGTGGTCGAAGTCGCGGTGGATAAGGACGGCAACGTGAGCGTACCGAGGGTGGACACCGCCATCGATTGCGGTTTCGTGGTCAACCCCGAGCGTATTCAGTCGCAGATCGAAGGTGCCGCCGTGATGGGCCTGTCCATCGCCAAGCTCACCCAGATCACCTTCAAGAACGGCCGTGTGCAGCAGAGCAACTTCCACGACTACCCGGTGCTAAGAATCGGCCAGGGTGCCATGGACGTTCGCACGCACATCGTGCCAGCGACCTACGACGTGCCGTCCAGCGGTGTGGGGGAGCCCGGCGTTCCGCCCTTTGCTCCCGCCTTCTGCAACGCCGTCTTCGCCGCCACGGGCAAGCGCATTCGCAACCTGCCCTTGGGCGATCAGTTGAGCACATAAACCGCCGCCCAGGCTAGCCCTGGGAGAATGGTTATCTGTACGACTAGGCCCGTCCGCTTTCGGACGGGCCTTTTTTTGGTGCGCCCGGCAGGGTGCATTCACTTGGAGGTGAAAGTCCTCTACTCACCCGGCAGGGGGAAGAGTTAGCCGAACGGCAAGGGTGTCGCGGGCGACTGCGAATCTGGAGGAAGCTGAAGGCAA
>JBJXGQ010000016.1:0-3735 GCA_046160525.1 Burkholderiales bacterium | reverse complement strand
TCCGTCCAGTATGGACCGCTCTACCGCAGGCCCCGAAAAATTTGGGGGATCGGTCTTAACTACCGCGACCATGCGTCCGATCTCCAGGCACCCTTTCCCTCGGAACCCGCATCCTTCATGAAGGGCGATCACACCATCATCGGGCCGGGCGATGACATCATTCTTCCGCCTGAATCCGAGCGCGTGACGGCGGAAGCGGAGCTAGGTGTGATCATCGGGAAGACCTGCCGCTACGTGAGCGAGGAGCAGGCCGCGGGCTTCGTGGCGGGCTATTGCTTGATTACCGACATGACGGCGGAGGATATCCTGCAGAAGAATCCGCGCTTTCTCACGCGCGCGAAGAATTTCGACACCTTCTTTTCCTTCGGTCCCGAGCTCGTGACTCCGGACGAGGTGCTCGATGTACTGCAACTACGCGTGGGCACCTACAAGAATGGTGCCGTCCATCGCGAGAACGTGGTGGCCAGCATGGCGTTCTCGCCGAACTATCTGGTGGCCTTCCATTCGCAGGTGATGACGCTCTATCCCGGAGATATCATCAGCACAGGTACGCCGGGTGCCGTTGTGATTCAGCACGGCGATGTGGCGGAGTGCCGCATTGAAGGTTTGGGCCGGCTCAAGAACCCGGTGCGAAAGCGGGCTCAGTCCGGTGACTTTTCCGCTCTAGCCTCGGTGGGCGCCTAGCGCTAGTTCAGATCGCCACCGCAGCGGATGAAATTGCATACGCGCTTGCAGTCTTGAGAGAAGCCGCATTCGAAGAGCGCGATCTTGGCCTTGCCCTGGTCGTCCGTGCCGCAGCGCTCGCCCGCGGCCATGGTGTGCGCGCTAGGCCGCCATTCGCATTGGTGACAAGCGGTTAGCCCAGGCAACTCAAGGGACTCCTGCCGCGAAAATTTAGGTGATGTGCTGCTGCCTCCTTCGGAATCCAGGTCGTCGGCTGCCATGAGCGACGGACTTAGCGATACCAGCACTAACGATATGAGGATCCATCGATGTTTCATTTGGGTTTCTCCACTTCGCTGCCACGACGCCTATTCTGGCACTTTTGCACTCAACGTGCACTGGCGCCCGGGGCGTCCTTGAGGGAAGGTACCTGCGCCTTGGTGCGATTGATGCGGATCACCTCGGGAAGCCGCCTTAACCCTCGCATGATCTGCGCGAGATGTAGCCGGTTGCGTGCCTGAAGGGTGAAGTGGACTGTCGTATAGGCATCGGAATCCGCGGGCTCCATGGTCACGCTCTCGATGTTGGAGTTGTGCTGCGCGATTTCCGCCGCCACCTTCGCCAAGACGCCCGTTTCGTTGGACGCGGTCAAATCGATGTTCACGGGAAATACTCGCTGGGTGTCCGGCGACCATTCGATATCGAGCCACTTGCTCGGATCGCGGTTGGCTTTCGCTGACACCGGGCAATCGTGTGTGTGGACCACTATCCCGCGGCCCTTTCGAATCAGTCCCCGTACGGGATCGCCGGGGATGGGCCGGCAGCACACGGCGAACTGCAACGCCATTCCCTCGGAGCCACGAATCACCACGGGGCCCGTAGGCGCGGGATGGCGCATGAACTCCTTCGGACCTTGCCCGAAAGATATGAGCTGGCGCGCCACCACGATGGCGAGCTGTTGGCCCAAGCCGATGTCCTCCAATATCTCTTGCCGGGATTTGCCGCTGGACTCCTTGCCCAGACGGTCCCACCGGCGCTTGTCGATGGAATCGATACCGGAGCCCATGGCGCTTAGCGCCTGCGCCAGCAAGCGCTCGCCTAATTGCGCGGATTCTTCCGATTCCAGATTTCGCAGGAAATGGCGAATGTGGTGCCGCGCCTTAGCCGTTCCCGCGAAATTGAGCCACACAGGGTTGGGCTTGCCGTTGGTGGCAGTGATGATTTCCACGCGATCGCCGTTCTTGAGTTCCGTGCGCAAGGGCACTAGTTCTTGGTTGATCTTCGCGGCCACGCAGCGGTTGCCGATGTCGGTGTGAACGGTATAGGCGAAATCCACACAGGTCGCGCCCCGTGGCAGGGCCAGGATGTCACCCTTGGGCGTGAACACATAGACCTCGTCGGGAAACAAATCGACCTTCAAGTGCTCCAGGAACTCCAGCGAATCGCTACTCTGGGACTGCACTTCCAGCAGGCTTTGCAGCCACTGGTAGGTGTTTCGTTGCAGTTCCGTGAGCGAAGCGTCCGTGCTCTTGTAGAGCCAATGCGAGGCCACGCCCGCATCGGCAATGCGGTTCATATCCTGGGTTCGAATCTGCAATTCGATGGGGTTGCCGAAGGGGCCGAACAAGATCGTATGCAGCGACTGGTAGCCATTGGCCTTGGGGATGGCGATGTAGTCCTTGAATTTTCCCGGAATGGGTTTGTACAAACCGTGCAGTGCTCCCAAGGCGAGATAGCACTGCGCCAGATTCTTCACCACCACGCGAAACCCGTAGATGTCCGTCACCTCGGCGAAGCTCAGGTGCTTCTCCTGCATCTTGTGATAGATGCTGTACAAATCTTTCTCGCGCCCGGTGACGGCGGCGTCGATGCCCGCGCTGGCGAGTCGCTGTTTGATGGCACTTTGAATCTTGTCGATCACTTCCCTGCGGTTGCCCTTGCCCGCTTCGAGCGCTTTCTTGAGCACCCCGTAGCGCATGGGATAGAGGTTGCGAAAAGACAGTTCGTGCAACTCGCGGTACAGCCCGTTCAATCCGAGGCGGTTGGCGATGGGCGCGTAGATCTCGATGGTCTCGCGCGCGATGCGAGTGCGTTTTTCCGCTTGCATCGCATCGAGCGTGCGCATGTTGTGCAGGCGGTCGGCGAGTTTGATCAAGATCACCCGCACGTCCCTCGCCATGGCCAACAGCATCTTGCGGAAATTCTCCGCTTGCGCGTGTTCGTGGCTTTCGAATTCGATCTTGTCGAGTTTCGACACGCCGTCCACCAGTTCGGCGACGAGCTTGCCGAATTTCGCGCTGATTTCGCCCTTGGTCACGCGTGTGTCTTCCATCACGTCATGCAAGAGGGCCGCAGTGAGCGCCTGCGCGTCCAGATGCCATTCCATGAGGATGCTCGCGACGGCGAGCGGATGGGAGATGTAGGGTTCGCCGGAGCGGCGGTACTGGCCTTCGTGAGCGGCCTCCGAGAATTCGAAGGCCGCTTGTAACTGTTGGATATCTTCGGGCTTTAGGTAGGCCGCTGCTTCGCTGAGGAGAGGTTGCGCTTCGGACATGTCCCTGTGCGGCCTTGCGCGAAGTACTTCAATGAGGGTTGGAGAACGCCTTCCGTGATGAGAACTCGAACAAAGGCGCTGGTCAGGTGTTGGTCTTGTTGAGGACCTCTTCGCCAATCTTCCCCATGGCGATCTCGCGCAAGGCGATGACGGTGGGTTTGTCCCGGTTGGCTTCCACCAAGGGGCTAGCCCCTTGCGCCAGCTGCCGTGCGCGGTGAGTTGCGGCCAAGGTCAGCATGAAGCGGTTGCTAATGTTTTTCATGCAATCGTCTACGGTGATACGTGCCATCTGCTTTTTCTACTCCCTGGGTTGCTTATTCGCGGAAGAACTATTGCATCGCATTGATGAGAGCGCCGTGAACGGCGAGTTGCCGCGCGGCGCGCAACCGTTGTGCCCGAACGATGCTGTGCAAATCTTCCACCGCGTCTTCAAATCTCTGATTGATAATAACATAGTCGAATTCGCTCACGTGGCTGATCTCGTCGCGCGCGGCGGCGAGACGCCGTTCGATGACAGC
>JBJXGQ010000015.1:0-9007 GCA_046160525.1 Burkholderiales bacterium | reverse complement strand
GGGTTGAAGCGCCGCAGGCGGGCGATGAGTGCACCGACTTGATCTTGCGTAGTCAGATCGGTCTTGGTAATCACCAACCGGTCGGCTACGGCAGCTTGCTTGAGGGATTCTGGTTGCCGGTCGAGGTGGCCTTGGCCATTGACGGCATCCACCGTGGCGATGACGTTGCCGAGCCGGTAGTGATGACATAACACCGGATCGGCGGTGATGGTGGTGAGCACGGGCAAGGGGTCGGCCAACCCAGTGGTTTCGATGACCAGGCGGCGGTACGGTGGCACGATGCCTCGGTCACGCTTGGAATGCAGCTCGCGTATGGCGTTGGAAAGATCGCCGCGAATGGTGCAACACAGGCAACCCGATTGAAGCAAGACAGTAGTCTCGTCCACCTGTTCCAGCAGATGATGATCGAGGCCCACTTCACCGAATTCGTTGATGAGTACGGCGGTGTCGTGCAGCAGCGGCGATTTCAATAGTTTCTGGAGGAGGGTGGTTTTGCCCGAACCGAGAAAACCGGTGAGCACGTTGACCGGGGTGAACTGGGGAATCCCGTTGCTCATTCGCGTTCTTCCAGCCTTTTGATGAAACCTTCATTCAGCGGATCGCACGGGCGCCCTACCATTTTTTCCGCCGTGGGCCAGAGGTGGTTCAGGCTATCGAATACTTCGCTTGTTCCCGTGACGGTGCGCAGGATATAGGAGTTGGATTGCCAGTCTTCCAACTTGAGGCCAAATATCTTCAGCGCTTCGTTGGCGGTTCGAATGCGGTTGGCGCGCTCACGCCTGCGCTCTTGTGGCGAGTGATTGCGCGTGTAGACGCCCTCGCGCGCGACGGCATCAGTCCAATGCTCTTGGCCACCGAGAATGCCGCAAAGGCCGCACATCGTTGTCAGGGAGGGGGGAGACGGGAAGCGGGAGACGTGAAGTGGGAGACGGGAAGCGGGAGGGGAGACCACTATTCCTTCCCTCGCTTGCGGGGGAAGGTTAGGATGGGGGCCGCCCCCACCCCAACCCTCCCCCGCAAGCAGGGGAGGGAGTTGCTGGCTACTTCTTGCGCGGGCTGCGGCGGGCGAAATCGTCCGCCATTTCGTTCATGGTGACCCACTTCACGCCTGGGTGCCGGGAGATGTGATTGAAAAAGCGTTCGAGCATCAGCAGTACTTGCGGGCGCCCGCTCACGTCCGGGTGGATGGTGATGGGAAACACCGCGTAGTCGTACTCCCGGTAGACCCAGTCGAACTGGTCGCGCCACATTTCCTCCAGATGGCGCGGGTTGACGAAGCCGTGGCTGTTGGGGGCTTTCTTGATGAACATCATGGGCGGCAAGTCGTCCAGGTACCAGTTGCCGGCGATTTCGATGAGATCGGTTTCCACGCCGCGCTTCAAGGGCACCATCCACTCGCTCGCCTTCTTGGAGTAGTCGATCTTGGTCCACGAATCCCCCACGCGCACATAATAGGGCTGGAAGTCGTGATGCATCAGCGAGTGGTCATACTTGATGCCGCGCTCGAGCAGCAGTTCGTTGGTGACGGTGCTGAACTCCCACCATGGCGCCACGTAGCCGGTGGGCCGCTTGCCTTGGAGTTTGGTCACCAGCTCGATGCACTTGTCGAGCACCTCGGTTTCCTGCGAGCGGGTCATGGCGATGGGGTTCTCGTGCGTATAGCCATGGATGCCCACCTCGTGGCCAGCCTTGGCCACCGCCGCCATCTCCTTCGGAAAGGTTTCGATGGAGTGGCCAGGGATGAACCAGGTGGTCTTGATGCCGAAGCGGTCGAAGAGCTTTAACAACCGGGGGCTGCCCACCTCGCCCGAAAATAAGCCACGGGAAATATCGTCCGGGGAGTCTTCTCCCCCATAGGAACCGAGCCAGCCTGCTACCGCGTCGACGTCCACGCCAAAACCGCACAGAATTTCTTTTGCCATTGTCTCCTCCTCCAGTGAAAGATCGCCAGCTTAGTTTAGCGCTTAAATCCGGTGTGAAGCCATGGCTGCACGGTATTGGCGTTGACGCTCCTGTCTGGTCCGGCTACTCTTTGCAAATAACTTAACTGTCCTGAAAACAGGGCAGAGGGAGACCATGGAAAGTTGGCGTAATCGCAAGACCCTCATTTTGAGCCGCACCGAGATGATGGGACTGCTTACCCCGGCGGAATACAACGGCTGCGTCGAGCAAGCCTACCGCATGCATGGCGAGGGCCGTTTCTACATGGACCCCAAGGGGCACATCGTCCTGGATAAATACCCCGGCGAGTGGGAGGCCATGCCTTCCTACATCGAAGAGCCTGAGGCTGCTGCCTGCAAATGGGTTTCCATCCGCGAGCGCAATCGTGAGAAGCACGATCTTCCAACGGTCTTCTCCATCCTGATTTATACGCACCCGGAGACGGGATTCCCCCTTGCCATTTGCGATGGCAGCTACCACACGGTCATGCGCACGGGGTCGGCGGCAGCCGTGTCGGCCAAGTGGCTGGCGCGTAAGAATTCCAAAGTGCTGGCCATAGCCGGTGCCGGCAATATGGCCGAAGGCGTGTTGGCCACCTGCAATGAGGTGTTCAAGTGGGAGGACGTGCGGGTGTGGAGCCGTTCGCAAAAGACGCTCGATCAGTTCGCCAGCACCCAGCAGCCCAAGTACAACACCTTCAAGATCAGGACTTCCACCAATTTGGAGGAAGTGGTGCGCGGCGCTGATGTCCTCGTGACCGTGACCCCAGCCCGGGGCGCCATCGTCAAGAACGAGTGGATCAGCGAGGGCATGCACATCGCCGCCTTGGGTGCGGACAAAGGCGGAGACCAGGAGCTAGCGGCGAAGATTCTCCAGCGCTCGCGCATTTTCGTGGATGACATTCGCCAGTGCCGCACCGATGGCGAGATCAACGTGCCGCTCTCGCAAGGCTTACTGCGCGAGCAAGATATCGCGGGCGAGATCGGCGAAGTCATCACCGGCAAGAAAATTGGGCGCTCCTCGGACAAGGAAATCACCTTGTTCGATTCCACGGGGATCGCCTTGCAGGATTCGGCCACGATTCCGCTGGAGTATGAGCGGGCAGTTGCCGCGGGGGTCGGCATCGAAAAGAAAATGATATCGACTTAAGCTTCCCGGCGCGAACCCGCGCCATCGACTCACAGGTTGTATTCCGTAGCTTTTCCATCCACAGGAGGCCTCCATGGCATTGAAGAAACGTATCACCTATAAAGCGATTGCACAGGATTCCAAACCCAGCGCGGGCCGGCGCCGGTTCCTGAAGACAGCGGGTGCGGTGACAGGCGCGGCCGCAGGTTCGGGCGCCATCACCGGGTTCCCCTTGGTGTGGTCGCAGAACATCAAGGACGTGAAGTTAGTGCAAGTGGGCGGCTCCTACTCCGCCATCAAGGAGATCGCGGACCAGGCCACCAAGGATCTGGGCTTCAAGGTGGAAATGCAGACCGCTGACCATTCCGCCCTGCTGAACCGCCTGGTGACACAACCGCAAAGCATCGACATCGCCGATATCGAGTATTTCTTCCAGCATCACCTGATCAAGCGCGGCACGCTTCAGCCCATGGCCATGGAGAAGATCAAGCTGTGGGACAAGGTCGTACCCATATTCAGTAAAGGCACATATCCCAAGGGCGACAAAGTGTCCGGCCAAGGCGTGCTGCCCTACGAAGTGCAGTACGTGAACGGGCCGGGAGCGAAGGAATTCGCCAAGGGCCCCACCAAGTGGATCACCGGAATTCCCACCGTATACAACGCGGACACCCTCGGCATTCGTCCCGACATGGTGAAGCGCAAGATCGAAAGCTGGTCCGAGCTACTCAACCCCGAGTGGAAGGGCAAGACCTCCATCGTGTCGGTGCCGGGCATCGGCATCATGGATGCGGCCATGGCCATCGAAGCGCGCGGCGATATCAAGTACGGCGACAAGGGCAACATGACCAAGGCGGAAATCGATAAGACCATCGATATCCTCAAGGCTGCCAAGAAAGCTGGCCAGTTCCGCGCCATGTGGGCCACCTTCGACGAATCCGTGAACCTGATGGCGGCGGGCGAAACCATCGTTCAATCCATGTGGTCACCCGCGGTCACGGCGGTGCGTTCGCGCGGAATTCCGTGCTACTACGCGCCGTTGAAGGAAGGCTATCGTGCATGGGGAAGTTGTATCGCCCCCATGGCCCACCTCAAGGGTCTGCAACTGGATGCCGCCTACGAGTACATCAATTGGTACATGTCGGGATGGCAAGCGGGCTTCATCGCCAAGCAGGGTTACTACAGCTCCGTGCCCGAAGCCGCCAAGAAGTTCATGACGGAAGACGAGTACGGATACTGGTACGAAGGCAAGGCCGCCAAGCACGAGATTAAGGATCCCTACGGTAACGTCATGGAGAAAGCCGGGGCCGTGCGCGACGGCGGCGCCTTCTGGGACCGCATGGGTAAGGTAGCTTGCTGGAACACCTTGATGGACGAGAACCAGTACATGGTCAAGAAGTGGAACGAGTTCCTCGCGTCTTAAACGCGAGGAACTAGGATTTAGGAGCTAGGATCTAGGGGGTGGGCGGATGTTTTCTCCTCCCACCTCCCACCTCCCACCTCACTGAGCCAACAAGAGGCGCACGCCCGTGAAAGTCTCGCCCGCATTAACCTCGTATCTCCAAATCGGCCCGCTGTTGCTGGTGCTGCTGCTGTTCTTCGGTATTCCGTTGCTGGTGGTGATCGCCTATAGTTTTTTCCAGTTCGACGGCCTGGACTCCATTCCCGCTTTCGACTTCATCAACTACATCGATGTGCTGACTTCGGAAGTCACGCTGTCGCTGTACTCGAAAACCATTTTCTACGCGGTGGTGGTCTGGGCGATTACGCTGTTCATTGGCTTCACGGTCGCGTACTTCCTCGCCTTCCACATCCAAAGTTTGATTTGGCAGATGGCGCTGTTCCTGTTGTGTACCGTGCCCTTCTGGACATCGAACATCATTCGCATGATTTCCTGGATTCCGTTTCTCGGAAGAAACGGAATTTTCAACAACGCGCTGATCGGCGCGGGCATCACCGATGAGCCCCTGGAATTTTTGCTGTTCTCCGATTTCGCGGTCATCGTCGCCTACGTGCACTTGTTCACCCTGTTCATGATCGTACCCATCTTCAACGCCATGGCCAGAATCGACAAGTCGCTGATCGAGGCTGCTCGCGACGGCGGTGCCAGCGGCTGGCGCATCATCTGGGACATCGTGGTGCCGCTTTCCAAGACGGGCATCGCCTTGGGCTCCATATTCGTGGTGACCCTGGTGATGGGGGATTTCTTCGTCGTCAAGGTCATGAGCGGCAGCCAGTCCGCCTCGGTAGCCATGGCCATGTCGAACCAGATCGCCATGGTGCAATACCCTCCGGCCGCGGCCAGCGCGGTGATCTTGCTGATCGTCGTGGGCTTGATGGTCGCGGCTATCCTGCGCGTCGTGGACGTGCGCAAAGAGATCGCGGGATAGGCCATGCGCAATCTGCAAACGGGTAAGCGCCCTTGGAGCTTCTACGCACTGAGCAGTTTTTTCGGGCTGTTCGTGCTCTTCCTCTACGGGCCCATGTCGGCCATCTACATCCTGTCCTTTCAAGGCCCCACGGGCGGGCTCACCTTTCCCATGCGCGGGTGGTCCTTGCACTGGTTCGGCGCCTTGTTCGCCCAACAACGCACGGGCGACTTCGCCGGGGCCTTCACGCGTTCCATGATTCTCGCGGTGATGGTGTTGGTGCTGACGGTGGCGATATCGGTGGTCGCGGGCTTGGCTTTTCGCCGGCGCTTCGTGGGTTCGGCTTTCGTGTTTTATCTGGCGGTGGCGAGCCTCATCATGCCGGGGCTTTTGGTGGGCTTGGGCGTGGGCCTCACCTTCCAGACCATGGGCGTTCAAACCAAGTGGTATGCCTCGGCACTCGGTACGCAACTCACCTGGACCTTGCCCTTCGGCATGCTCATCATGTTCGCGGTGTTCAGCCGTTTCAACCGTGCCTATGAAGAAGCCGCGCGCGACCTGGGTGCCACCAATTGGCAGATTTTCATGTGGGTCGTGTTGCCGATTTTGTTCCCGGGCATGATCGCGGTGGCGCTGTTCGGATTCACGCTTTCCTACGACGAGTTCCCGCGCACCTTGCTCACCTCTGGGGCGGCCAATACGCTCCCCATGGAAATCTGGGGCATGACCACCAACGTGACGTCGCCCGCGCTCTATGCCCTGGGCACCGTTACCACTTTGGTGTCCTTCGTGGCCATCACCTTGGCATTGGGCTCCATCGCCCTTATCCAGCGGCGGCGCACCCGTGCCGGCGAGAAGAGCATGAAAGACGCGCAACAACACTAAGATCATCATGGCGAATACACGAAAAGGCGATATCGAACTGGCCCGCGTCACCAAGCGCTTCGGCGAAACCGTGGCGGTGCGCGATATCGGTCTAAAAATTCCTGGCGGCGCCTATTGCTGTTTGCTGGGGCCCTCCGGTTGCGGCAAGACCACCATTTTGCGCATGATCGCCGGCCACGACGATCCCACCCAAGGCGATGTTCTCATAGACGGCGAGCGGGTGAACGGAGAGCCTCCCGTGAGCCGCGGCACCGCCATGATGTTCCAGAGCTACGCATTGTTTCCGCATTTGACGTGCGCCGAAAACGTGGCCTTCAACCTGAAGGTGCGCGGCATTGCCAAGGATGAACGCTTGGCCAAGGCCAAGGAAATGCTCGCGCGCGTACGCATGGAGCAGTTCGCCGACCGGGTGCCCGCGCAACTCTCTGGCGGCCAGCAGCAGCGCATCGCGCTTGCCCGCGCGCTCATCACCAACCCGCGCGTGTTGTTGCTGGACGAGCCTTTGTCAGCCTTGGACGAGTTCCTGCGTTTACAGATGCGCGGCGAATTGAAGCGCATGCAAAAGGAGTTCGGCATCACCTTTATCCACGTCACCCATACCCAAATGGAAGCCATTGCGCTTGCCGATATGGTGGTGGTGATGGACCAAGGCCGCATTGAGCAGGCGGGCCTGGCGCGCGAGGTATTCGAGCGGCCTCGCACGAGTTATGTGGCGCGTTTCATCGGCGGGCAGAACGTGCTGGCGGGGAAGGTGCTCGAGCGGCAGGGCGAACATGCCCTCGTGCAATGCGGACCGCGCAAGGTACTCGTGTCCGCGGCGCAGGGCATGAAGGCGGGCGACGCGTTCAGTGCCTCCATACGCCGCGACCGTATCGCGGTGCGGCGTGCGAAGGACGAGCACGCCGAGCCCGGTGCAAACGCGGTCCTGGGCCGGGTCGGCACCATCGAGTACCAGGGCTCCTGGGTCAAGCTGCCCATCGATGGCGCCTCGGGAGAGGAGTTCGTGGTCAACCTGCTGGATAATGACTACTTCGCCGAACCAGTCCAGTCGGGCGACTGGGTCGCCGCCCGCTGGGAGGCAAAGGAACTGCACTACGTCGGATAGGCGGCCGGGCTTAAGCGAACCGAAGTCCAAGTTTAAGGAGGCAGCATGGCAACACTGATCAAGAACGGCAGGATCGTCACCGCCGTGGACGATTACACCGCCGACATTCTCGTGGTGGACGGGCGCATACAAACCATCGGCAAGAACCTCGCCGTGGGCGCCGACGTGGAAGTTCACAACGCGAACGGATTATTGGTTCTTCCTGGTGGCGTGGACGTACACACCCACCTCGATTGGGAATTCGGCCCCACCTATACCGTGGATACCTTTGGCACGGGCACCAAGTCCGCGGCCTTTGGTGGCACCACCACGCTCATCGATTTTTGTAACCAGACCAAGGGCGAAAGCCCTCTCAAGGGGCTGGAGAACTGGCACGAGCGGCGCAAGAGCGCGGCGGTGGATGTCGGCGCCCACATGATCATGCTGGACGTGAACGATCAAAGCCTGGCGGACATGAAGACCCTCATCCGCAACGAGGGCGTTAGCACTTTCAAACTGTTCATGGCTTATCCCGGCGTGCTCATGGTGGACGATGGCGCCTTGTTCAGGGCCATGCGCGTCGCGGGTGCCAATGGCGCCATGACATGCATCCACGCCGAGAACGGGCCGGTCATTTCGGTGCTGGTGAAAGAAGCCATCGAAGCCGGCATGACAGCCCCCAAGTATCACGCCACCACCCGGCCTTCGATATTGGAAGGCGAGGCAACCCACCGGGCGATTCGCTTGTCCGAACTGGCGCAAACGCCACTCTACATCGTGCACCTTTCCGCGGGCGAAGCGCTGTCCGCCGTGACGGAAGCGCGCGACCGTGGCATCCCCGTGCACGCGGAGACCTGCCCCCATTACCTTTTCCTCACGGCCGAAGATTACGAGCGGCCCGAATTCGAAGGCGCAAAATATGTGATGACCCCGCCGCTACGCGACCATCACCACCAGAAGCAACTTTGGCGCGGCCTCAAGACGGACGATCTGCAAGTGGTGTCTACTGACCATTGTCCTTTCTGCTTCAACGAGCAGCCCTATGGCATGAAGTACTCGAAGCAGCAAGGCGTGGGCGATTTCAGCAAGATACCCAATGGCGCGCCCGGCGTGGAAACGCGCTTGCCGCTTATCTTCGATGGCGCCGTGTTGAAGAACGGAATGTCCATCAACCGCTTCGTGGAAATCACTTCCACCGCGCCGGCCAAACTCTTCGGTTTGTTTCCGAAGAAGGGCACCATCGCCGTGGGCACGGACGCGGATATCGTGCTGTTCGATCCCAAGGAGACGTGGACCATACGGCAAGCCGAGCAGCACAGCCGCGCCGACTACACCCTGTTCGAAGGGCGCAGCGTGACGGGCCGCGTGAAGAAAGTATTCCTGCGCGGCCAGTGCATAGTGGACGGCGCCACATGGAAGGGCCGTGAAGGCATGGGCCAGTACCTGCGCCGTGGCGAATCAGGAAAAATTTAATCCCTCAGGAGATCTAATGAAAATTACCCGGCGTGAATGCGTAGCGGTTGTGGCTGGAATTGCCGTGCTGCTATGTGGAACCAGCGCTTTCGCGCAGAAGAAGTACGGCCCAGGGGCGAGCGATTCGGAG
>JBJXGQ010000014.1:0-7303 GCA_046160525.1 Burkholderiales bacterium | reverse complement strand
CGAGATTGCGGGCCGCGAACTCGATAACAGCTTTTACCTGCTCACGATCCAACCCGTCGAACCACTCCATGATGTCGTCAATACTGGCGCCAGCTTCGATGTTCTCAAAAATTGCGGACACTGGCATGCGAGTTCCCTTTAGAACCCAAGCCCCGCTTACCTTGCCTGGAACACTTTCCACGGCGGAGCACTGTGACCAGTCGAGCGTAGCCATGCTCTCACCCTCCTTCAATTTAAGCTTTTTACCACGCCCCCCTTGAGACGTGCTTGGGAACCTGGGTGAAGGATCAAGTAGGAGCAATCCTAAACCGGCATAGCGCGCTCCAAAATGGATCTGCCCTCTCTGAAACATGCGTGTAAGGAACCTTGGAAGGTTCCCCCTGGTTTATCTATAGGGAAGAGGCAAGGGAGCGACCCCGAAGGGCCCTCACCGAAGCGAAGAACGGCATCACCAAACGAGCGTGGCCCATTCCCTCCCCTGCTTGCGGGGGAGGGCTAGGGTGGGGGCAAGGGTGCACACGCGAAGGCCACGCATTGCGTAGCATTCATTTCGATCCCTCATCCATTCCAATCTCCTCGCCTGATGGTACCTGCGCGGGGCGTCTCCCGCCTCGGCTACTGTGTGCCCTTTCAACCTAAAGTCGCCGGGGGTAGCCCGGCAGCTACTTACCTTTTTTGCGCGGCCAAAAAAGGTAAGCGAAAAAAGGCCGCCCCCACTGAACCGCCCCTTGCGGGGTACCCTGCGTTACTCGAAGCGATGGGCGCCTGCGGAACTAGTCCGCGCAAAAGACGCGCGGCCGTCGAACAGTCCTCGGCGACGGCCCCCATCGCTCCTGCGTTACTCGGCGCTTCAGAAGGGGGAGAGACACGTCAACATCCAAACCCCAACCCGAACACCGACAACCGACAACCGACAACCGACAACCGACAACCGACAACCGAAGCCACATCCTCCGCAAACCGCTGGTTTGCTTTTCCCCCCTTATGCCGCACCGAGCAGCTCGGCGGGCTCGCGGGGTTTTGGCTCCGGCCGCTCGCGATGCTCGCTTAACGTGCAGGCACGTTAGCCTTCACCGAAACTAGCGTTTTGCCGAGGACTGTCCGACGGCCGCGCGCGCTTCATGCGCGGACTAGTTCCGCAGGCGCCGCGAGCCCGGCAGGCAGCGCAGGATTAAAGCGGCATTGGGGTGCCCTTCTCTTGGGTTACTTTCTCTTGGGCAAGCAAGAGAAAGTGACCAGCCGCCGGGCTGCCCCCGGCACCCTTAGCCATTTCGCGCCAAACCGAACTGGAAGAATTCTTCATGATGATAAAGAAGTACCCATGCGCGTGAGTCGCGCCACGCTAGGACATCGTCCGAGGCTGGATAACAGAAGTCGCTCCAGTACTGGGCAAATACACTCCATTTTGTTTCTACGGCAGGGTTCCGTTCCCAGGAAACAAACACACTTGCGTTCTTGTCTGGGTAGCATGCCAGTAACCACTCATAAACTGGCAACACTTCGAGGTTCAAAGTTTGCAGTTGAGTAAGAGTGAACAGTTGTTCGCTCAGGCCATCGTTGCCGAAAAATGTAAGCGACTCTTGGAATAGCTTTGGGCGGCTGTACAACGGACTCCGGGCACGCAATACACACGCTCGGAATTCATGTCCTGGTGACGAACTGCCCTGTGCACGGCATTATCTGGCCATGGTTCAGGGGGGGATGGACGTAGGAGATCACCGCTCACATGAAGGGACGGCCGCCCCTTAACCACTACAATCTCCATATCTTCTCCCGCCCCACCAAACCATGAGCCAATTCTGGAGTCCCGTTGTCGCCACGCTGACCCCTTACGTACCAGGGGAGCAGCCCAAGGCGGGTAAGCTCATCAAGCTCAATACCAATGAGAATCCCTATCCGCCGTCGCCTGCCGTTCTGCAGGCCATTGCCAAGGCGGCGAGCGGAGACTTGCGGCTTTATCCGGATCCCAACGCGGAGGATTTGAGGGCGGCCATTGCGCGCTACTACAAGGTGGCACCGCGGCAAGTATTCGTTGGCAATAGTTCGGACGAAGTGCTGGCCCATACCTTTTTGGGTTTGCTCCGCCATGACCAATCTTTGCTGTTCCCGGATGTGACCTATAGTTTCTATCCGGTCTATTGCAAGCTCTACGGCATCCACTATGAAACCGTGCCCCTGGATGCGGAGTTTCGTTTGCGCATTGAGGATTACTTTCGCCCCAACGGCGGCGTGATCTTTCCCAACCCCAATGCGCCGACGGGGCGGGTACTTCCGCTTTCCGATATCGAGCGCTTGCTCAAGGCGACGCCCGGTGCGCCAGTGGTGATTGATGAGGCTTACGTAGATTTCGGCGGCGATTCGGCTATTGCCCTGGTGGATAAATATCCTAACTTGCTCGTCATCCAAACGCTGTCGAAATCGCGCTCGTTGGCGGGATTGCGCGTGGGCTTCGCCATCGGGCACGCGGACTTGATTGAAGGGCTGAACCGGGTCAAGAACAGCTTCAACTCTTATCCCCTGGACCGGCTCGCGCAAGCAGGCGCCATCGCTGCCTTCGAGGACAAGGCCTACTTCGACAAGACGCGCCAGGCCATCATCGCCAGCCGTGAAAAGCTGGCGCGCGCGCTGGAGCAGGTTGGAATGGTGGTACTGCCCTCGGCGGCCAATTTTGTGTTGGCGCGCCACCCAGCACGCGATGCCGGCGAGTTGGCCGCGGCACTGCGTGCGCGCCAGATCATCGTGCGGCATTTTCGCGCGCCTCGCATCGAGCAGTTCCTGCGCATCTCGGTGGGAACCGATGAGGAATGCGATGCGCTGGCTTTAGCTCTTTCGGAAATCCTCTCGGCGCCCGCCCATGCTCCGGCGCACAGATAGTTACGCCAGCCTTGTAGAGGGCTTTCGCTGGAACGTCCCAGCGCATTACAACATCGGCGCCGATGTATGCGACAAATGGGCTGACGGTAGCGGACGGCTTGCGCTGATTTTCGAGAGCAAGGATGGGGCAGTCAGCCGCTATTCCTTCGACGATATTTGCCGTGCCTCTAACCGCTTCGCCAACGTGCTTGCGGCGCGCGGCGTGGTGGCGGGAGACCGCGTGGGGATCTTGCTGCCCCAAGCACCCGAGGCCGCCATTGCCCACGTGGCTGTCTATAAGTCCGGCGCCATCGCCGTGCCATTGTTCGTTCTTTTCGGCGTTGATGCGCTGCGTTTTCGCTTAAGCGATGCGGGCATCAAGTTGTTGGTGACCGACCGCGACAATGCGCTGAAGATCGAACCCTTGCGCAATGAGTTGCCGGCCTTGCAAACGGTGCTATGCATAGACGAGGCGCCGGCGGGTTGCGAATCCTTCCACGATGCACTGGCGCGTGCGTCCGATGCCTTCACACCCGTACGAACGGCGGCGGAGGACCCCGCGCTCATCATCTATACCTCGGGTACCACCGGGCCGCCTAAGGGTGCGCTGCATGCTCACCGCACCTTGCTGGGCCACATGCCGGGCGTGGAAATGTCCCACGACTTTCTCGGCCAGCCGGGGGATCTCATTTGGACGCCCGCCGACTGGGCCTGGATCGGCGCGCTCATGGATGTGCTGATGCCGGCGTGGCAATTGGGGATGCCCGTGCTGGCGCGGCGCTTCGAGAAATTCGATCCCGAAGCCGCAATGGACCTGATGCGCCGGCACCGGGTGCGCAACGTGTTCTTGCCACCCACGGCATTGAAGATGTTGCGTGCGGGGAGCGCTTCCAGCACGATGTTCCCGCTGCGTTCCCTGGCCAGCGGCGGCGAGTCCCTGGGCGAGGAACTGTTGGATTGGGGCGTGAGCCGGTTCGGTGTGAAGATCAACGAGTTCTACGGGCAGACCGAGTGCAACATGGTGGTGTCGTCTTGCAGCACGCTCTATCCCATCAAACCTGGAAGCATTGGCAAGGTGGTGGCAGGGCATGAGGTGCAGGTGATCGATGATTTCGGCCGCGTTCTTCCGCGCGGAACGCAAGGCAACATCGCAATCCGTTCGCCCGACCCCGTGATGTTCCTGCGCTACTGGAACAATCCGATGGCAACCCGCGAGAAATTCGCCGGCGAGTGGCTGATTACGGGTGATACAGGCACTCAAGACGATGAAGGCTATGTGCGCTTCGTGGGCCGCAACGACGACGTGATTACTAGCGCGGGCTACCGCATTGGACCTGGCCCTATTGAAGATTGTTTGATCGCCCATCCCGCCGTCAAGCTCGCCGCCGTCATCGGCGCGCCCGATCCCCAGCGCACGGAAATTGTGAAGGCTTACGTCGTCCTAAAAGAGGGTTTCGAGGGCAGCGATGCTCTCGTGCGCGAGCTTCAAGATCACGTGAAAGTGAGGCTGGCCGCCCACGAGTACCCGCGCGAAGTGCGCTTCGTGGATTCGCTACCGTTGACCACCACCGGCAAAATCATCCGCCGGGAATTACGCGGGCGGGCATAGGTAGATCAAGCCGAGAAAAACCTATCAACGCAAAGACGCAAAGTACGCGAAGGAACCCAAGAAAGATTTTCTTTGCGTCCTTTGCGTCTTCGCGTTGAGGACTTTTGCTGTAGAAGTGGTTTTTCTACGATCCGCCAGGTAAGCTTTCAGCGCCGTCGTCCAACTCCGGTGGGGGTGTACCTGAATCCACCAAACCGCAACTGATGGCCAGGCGCACGATCTGGGCGGCGCTGGTCACTTCCAGTTTTTGGCGAATGCTCGACTGATAATTGGCGATGGTCTTTTGGCTCAGGCAGAGTTTGTTGGCGATGTCCTGCACGGGATGGCCCTGGGCGAGCAGGCGGAAAACCTCGAACTCGCGTGGCGACAACGCATTCAAGGGCAAGCGCTGGCCGGGTAGCGATTGCAGGGCCAGTTGTTGCGCGACGTCTTGCGTGATGTACATCTTACCCGCCGCGACGGCGCGTACGGCGTCCACCAATACTTCGGGTGCGCTGGACTTGGTGACGTAGCCCTTGGCACCAGCTTGCAATGCACGCGAGGCGAACATCGTGTCTTCGTGCATGCTGAAGACCAGCACCTTGGCGGCGGGCTGGCGGGCCAATATGCGCCGCGTGGTTTCGATGCCGCTCATCCCCGGCAGGCTCACGTCCATCACCACCACGTCCGCGGGCGTTTCCCAGTAAACGCGGTAGGCATCCTCTCCGCTGGCCGCCTCGGCAGTAACTTTCAAATCGCTGGTTCGTTCCAACAGCCGGCGGTAACCTTCTCGCACGACGGCGTGATCGTCCACCAAGAGCACGCTGGTCATGGGGTAGCCGGTTCTGGAAGGCAAGGTAGGGAGAGGGCGATTCGAGTGCCCGCGCCAGGCGTACTCGCCACCTCCAAGCTCCCGTGCAAGGATTCCGCGCGCTCGCGCAATCCCACCAACCCGAGCCCGTGGCGTTTCGCGTGCACGTCCATTCCGCAGCCATTGTCCTCAACGACCAGCCGCACGGTGTCATGGTCACGAGCGAGCAGCACCTTTACCACGGTGGCGCGCGCGTGACGGGTGATATTGGTCAGGCATTCCTGCACGCAGCGGTACAAAGTGATGTTTACCAGTTCACCGAGGCCTTCGAGCGAGCCGCTGGCCTCCAGGGTGCAGGTAGTGGGAGGATTGCGCCGCTCCCACTGGTTTACGTAGAGTTCCAGCGCGTCGCGCAACCCTAGCTCATCCAATGCCACGGGGCGTAATCTGCGCGTGAGGCTGCGCACGGTTTCTTGCAGATGGTCGGCGACCTGGATGATGGCCGTGGCATTGCCATGCACTTCACCGGAAGCGCCGGCCATGCGTTCGCGAATGGCCACGGCGTCGAGTTTGATGGCATTGAGCGACTGCCCCAGCTCGTCGTGCAGCTCGCGCGCCAGCACACGGCGCTCCTCTTCTTGGGCCAGCACGTTCTTCTGCGCCAGCAACCGGTTCTCGGCCAACAAGTCGCTCAAGGCTTGTTGGGCATGGAGCCTCAATGCGTACTCCTTCGAAAATTGCGCCCACCGGCGCCACGAGTACCACGCCATGGACAGCACCAATACCACGATGGTCAGCGGGAGTTCGTCGAGCTGGTAGGGTTCCACATGGCGGGTCTTGGACAAGATCCACTCGTTCAGCTCCACCTTGGCGGCGAAAACAAATGCCGCCAAGGTCACCACCACGACAATGAACAAATCCTTGGCCGCCGTGGAGGGGTCTGACCGCCGGATGCCCGCGGCCGGGTGGGAGGGGTATTCCTGCAATGCCATATTTCAAATCTGCTCCAAATTTTCGGCTTGCCACGCCTCTCGGGAAAAACTCCCAGGTTCTTTTTCCGTTCCACCCCTAACCACACGAGGCGGATTTCAATACAGTCATGCGCTCGTCGAAGAAGAGGTAGCCATGCCCTTTTCCAAAACAATTTTCTGCCTGCTGATATTCTCCGCGATGGCGGGCACCGCCATCGCGGAGAATCCCGCCACGGAATTCGAGGCTCCCACGGTGGAAGTCATCGGGACCACACCGGTTCCAGGGATCGGAGTGCCCATCAGCCAGGTCCCGGCGAACGTGCAAGCGGTCACGGGCAAGGATATCGAGAAACAGCGCACCCTTGACCTGAGCGAGTTCCTGGATGCCAACCTGGGCAGCGTTTCCATCAACCAGGGCCAGAATAACCCGTTTCAGCCCGACGTGTACTTTCGCGGGCTCACGGCCTCGCCGTTGTTGGGCACACCCCAAGGCCTCTCGGTGTTCTACGACGGGGTGCGCATCAACGAACCCTTTGGCGACGTGGTGAATTGGGACCTCATCCCCCAGAACTCCATCTCGACGGTCAATCTCATCCCGGGTTCGAACCCCGTGTTCGGGTTGAACACCTTGGGGGCTGCGCTCTCCGTGAATACGAAATCGGGTTTTCAGTATCCTGGGGGTGCTGTGAGCGCCTATGGGGGTTCCTGGGGGCGTAAGGCCTTGGAGGCCGAATATGGGGGCCACGGCCAGGAGTGGGACTGGTTCGTATCCGGCAATGCGTTCAAGGAGGACGGATGGCGCGAGCACTCCCCCAGCGATGTACGCCAATTCTTCGGCAAGGTGGGGCGCGAAACCGAGACCCAGGATTTCGATCTCTCTTTGCTCATCGCCGATAACGACCTGCAGGGCACGCAGGCCCTGCCTCGTTCTTGGCTCAATACACCCAAGCAAGCCTATACCTGGCCGGATCGCAATGAAAATAAGGTCGAGGCACTCAATCTGCGCGCAAGCCATTTCCTCACCGCGGACGAGCTGATTGCGGGCAACGTGTACTACCGGCACTACAAGAACACGAACAC
>JBJXGQ010000013.1:0-15931 GCA_046160525.1 Burkholderiales bacterium | reverse complement strand
GGTTGCTATCCAACGGGTGCCATTGCATTGTTGCGGCCGCTCGTAGATGCCGGCATGTTGCCACGCGATTACCCGGTGGCGGTTCACGCGGTTAGCGGCTATAGCGGCGGCGGCAAATCCATGATCGAGCACTACGAGTCCGGCGGTGCGCCTACCTACGAGTTGTATGGTCTGGCGTTGAGTCACAAACATCTTCCCGAAATGACGCGCTACAGCGGCCTCGCGCGCACGCCGGTGTTCGTGCCATCGGTGGGCAACTTCCGGCAAGGAATGTTGGTATCGGTTGCACTGCATACGGATCTGCTGCGTGGCCAGCCTTCGCGCCAGCATATCGAAGAAGTGCTCGCCACTCGTTACGCCTCGTCGCCCAGAGTGCGCGTCATACCCGTACCGGCCAACGATAGCTTCAAGCTGGAGCCCGAAGCCCTCAACGACACGGACCTACTGGAGCTTCGCATATACGGCAACGACGCGAACCATCAAGTGCTGCTTGTTGCACGCCTCGATAATCTAGGCAAAGGGGCATCGGGCGCGGCGGTGCAGAATTTATCGCTGATGCTGGGGTTGTAGGCCGTGCTTCGTGCATGAATAAGAACACGCTTCTATTCTCGCCCCTCACTATCGCGGGGGCCACACTCAAGAACCGCGTCGTCATCTCGCCCATGTGTACCTATTCCTGCGCCGGAGACGGGCTGGCCACGAACTGGCATCTGGTACACCTGGGAAAATTCGCGCTGGGTGGCGCCGCCGTGGTGTGCGCCGAAGCCACGGCCGTGGAGGCGCGCGGGCGCATCACCCATGGGGATTTGGGGCTGTGGTCGCAGGCGCACACCGATGCATTCAAGCCCATTACAGCCTTCATCAAGGCGAGCGGCGCGCTCCCCGCCATTCAGATCGCGCACGCCGGGCGCAAGGCGAGCATGCAGCGGCCGTGGGAAAGCAATGGCCCCATCTACCCGGAGGATCAATTGCCCGGAGACCCGCCGTGGCCCACTGTGGCCGCATCCGCCGTTCCGGTGCGGGATGGCTGGCCCGTACCCAATGAATTGTCCGTGAGCGATATCCGCTCGGTTCAGCAGTCCTTCGCCACGACCGCGCAGCGCGCCCTCGAAGCGGGTTTTGAGATTCTCGAAATCCATTCCGCGCACGGCTATCTCGCCCACTCCTTCTTGTCACCCCTTTCCAACCGGCGCACGGATGGTTACGGCGGCGGCCTCGCGGGACGCATGCGTTTCACACTGGAAACCGCCGAACAAGTGCGCGCGGTGTGGCCAGCATCAAAACCACTTTTCGTTCGCATCTCCTCGGTTGATATCGATGGTTCATCCGAAGGCTGGCAGTTGGCCGACTCCGCGGCTCTAGCCGTGGAGTTGAAATCGCGCGGCGTGGATGTCATCGATTGCTCCTCCGGCGGCATCGCGGGATTGGCCACCGCGGCAATCGGCCCGCAACCCTTGGGATTCCGTATCCCCTACGCGGATCACATCCGCCGCGCGAGCGGCATGCTGGCGATGACCGTCGGATTGATTCTGCGTCCCGAGCAGGCCGAAGCAGCGCTGCAATCCGGTAGCGCCGACCTCATAGCCATCGGGCGCGAAGCGCTATACGATCCTTTCTGGCCCCTACACGCCGCCCATGAACTCGGCGCTGACCCAGAGTTCGGCCAATGGCCTGAGGCGTATGGATGGTGGCTGGTGCGAAGGGAGGCGTTGCTCAGGCAAATTGGCGAGGTATGATGTGTCGGCCACCCGAGAAAACATCTATAAAGTACTGGACTGACCCTTAATCTCAATAAGGATCTGACCAACGCAGGAGGCAATATGCTTAATGAGACACTTCCGATGTTGAAAGCAGCGGTTCAGGTCCCCAGTCTTCTGAAGGAGATCTATGGAGATATCGCAAAGCCAGGTGTCTCGCAAGTTGGTAAGGCGCTGGGCACGGTGCTGGGTCTCGGCAACACCCTTCTATTGCCGATCACGCTGTTGAATGAGCGAGCTAGGATGGCACTCCAAAACAATCTAGAAAAATATCGCGCTCAACTCGAAAACGTGCCTCCTGAGAATATCGTGTGTGTCCCCCCAGAGATCGGAGTTCCGATTACTGAAAAACTGACCTACGTGAGTAACGAGGAGATAAGTAACCTGTACGTCAATTTGCTCGCGAAAGCGTCCACCGCTGATAACGCAGGCACAGCGCATCCACGCTTCGTCAGCATCATTAATGGCTTATCGCCAGACGAAGCACTCCTTTTCCCCCACATTCAAGGACAATTACCTTTTCTTGAAGGGCGCATTTCAGAGATCGTTCCTGGCGATGGATTTTTCATACCAGTTCCAGGACTAATGACGGGACTGGAGCGCAGTGTCCAATTGACTTACCCAGAAAACCTAGATCTGTATCTTAATAATTTTGAGAGCCTTGGACTAATCAATCTCCAGCGTAACGTGTTTATTGCTGAACCGATAGGCTTGTATGACCAGTTGTCGGCTATCTATCAGCCAGCTATCGAGAAGGCTCCATATTTCGACAAATACCGTCATCGGCTAACGTTCATTCGCGGGAAGATGCAAATTTCTCCGTTAGGTGTTTTGTTTGGTAAGGCCTGTTTATTCAAACTTCAAACGCGGACATAGGGTCAAGCTTGGTTTATTGCATAGAGACAGATCAAATTCACCGGGGGCAGCCCGGCGGCTGGTTACTTTTTAGTTCCGGCGTAACGCGCTCCGCGCATGAGCCTTCACTGAAACTTCGTTTTCTTGCTTGCCCAAGCAAAAGTAACCAAAAAGAAGGGCACCCCGATGCCGCTTTTCTCCTGTGCTGCCTGCCGGACTCGCATCCCGGTAGGTTGGGCTGAGTGTGCGAAGCCCAACAATCAACACGCGTAAAGCAACGCCGAATTGGAGTCGGCAAGCTGTTAACGACGCACGCACAGATTACTGACCTTGAAATGTTGGGGTTCAATTACTTCAGCCCAACTACGTGGCTTTACCCTCCCCTGTATATGCTGGCTCTCCACTTCGGGGAGATACTTGATACGGACTTTTTTCACCGGCTTCACCTCCTGAAACACCGAGGGAAGGGGCGGCGCTTCCGGCCCGGACTCGCGATCAGGTTGTCTGGCTCTGGTTCAGGCGTAGGTTCGGCACCGGACATCGCTACAAGTGTCTCTTGGCGTCCATGCTTCGATGGAGAACGCGGATAATCCGAACCCCTTTGCCTTTGGGCATGTAAAACACGACGTGCGATTGATACTCAAAGCGGCGTAGTTCCGGTGCGAGTTCTCTTGCGCTACGTCCCTAGTCCGGGTGCAGCGCCAGAACCTCGATCAACTCGTGCAGGCCGGAAAGATATGCCCTCGCCTGATCCAGTCCAAAATTCAGAATCGAGTATTCGTAGATTCCCTCAAGATCGGTGGCGGTTTTGGACGAAAGGCTATAAACGGCCATCCGCTCGTAGCCGCGCTTCGACTTCCTCCATGATTTGTGGCACGGTGCGCTCGCTATCCTCACTTGCCAATCCTTCCTGAATGGCAGCCTTGAGGGCTCGCAGCTTTTCGCTCTCCTGATCGCGCCGGATCAAGTCGCGAATGTACTCGCTATCATCGGCGAAACTGCCACCCTCGACCTGGGCTTTGATCCACTGGTCTTGCTGATGCGTAACGATGATGGTCTTTCGTGTGGTGCCCATTTTGGCTTCCGGTAAGCAATCGAAAATCATCCTACTGATGCAATATTGCATGTTCTTGCGCCTAGTGCAATCCCATGCTCTTGCGCCCTCGCCCTGGATTGTGAGCCGGGCATTATCCGAGCACGGTAGGTTGGGCTAAGTGTGCGAAGCCCAACAATCAACGCACGGAGAAATTGATGACAGTGGATGAAAGCAGGCAACTCGTTGACGAGGAGTGGAGATATTGCGGACCTCGAAGTGTTGGGCTTCATTTCATTCAGCCCAACCTACGACCTGGGGCCTCGGGTCTAGGGGCTCGGGTCTAGGCGCTGGGGGCTGACGTGCCTCTTCCCCCCTTCTGAACCGCCGAGTAACGCAGAGGCTATGGGGGACTTCGCCGAGGACTGTCTGAGTCCGCGCATGCTTCACGCGCGGGCGAGTTCCGCAGGCGCCCATCGTTTCGAGTAACGCAGGGTACCCCGCAAGGGGCGGTTCAGTGGGGGCGGCCTTTTTTCGCTTACCTTTTCTGGCCGCGCAAAAAAGGTAAGTAGCTGCCGGGCTACCCCCGGCGACTCTTAGAGTCGGACTTACGAGTCGCAGCCGCACCTTGTCACACAACGCCCACTACCCATCAATCTTAAAAACCACCTCCTGCTCCGCCTTGTAACTCGTCCCATCTTTCTTGAACTGGTACTGCCGCACGCCTTCCAGCACGGCTTCGTCGAACACGCCCGGCGGTTCCGAGAGGAGCACTTCGGCATCAGTCACCCTGCCCTCCGCTGAAACCGTCAAGCGCACCTTAACCCTCCCTTGAATGTGCTGGCTCTCCGCTTCGGTGGGATATTTGATACGGACTTTTTTCACCGGCTTTACTTCTTGAAACACGGAGGGAAGTGGCGGGGCTTCTGGCTCGGGCTCGGGTGCTGGCTCGGGTTCCTTCTCCGGCTCCGGCCCAGGCTCAGGATCCAGCTTAACCTCGGGCTTGGGCTTCACCTCCTCTACCGGCTCGGGCAACTGAATCTTCGAGGGCTTTTCCCCAGGTAAAGGTTTCGGCAATTCGATGGGGAGGGATGGCAGTTTGCGCTCCACCTGCTTGAGTCTCTCCGGAGGAGGGGGTGGGGGTTCTTCTCGTGGCGGTTCGCGAAGATCCACCGTCATGACCTTGATGGGTTGAGACTCCTCCCACATTGGCAGAAAGGACCAATTCACACCGAACACCAATACTGGAAGCAAAACTTCCAGCAGCGCAGCAACCACTGCGGCCTTCCACAAAGGTAGCGCGCTACGGTCTGAATGTTCCGGACGCGCCCAGAGGGCGCCGCGCCCCACGAGCGCCGCGGTGGCTTGCACGGCTAGTTCTTTTCGGCTTTCGCCGCGATGCCCACCGTGGTGATGCCAGCACCCCGCACTACATCCATCACGCTGAGCAGCGCCTGCAAGGAAACATCCTTGTCGCCGGCGAGCACGACTTCCACCGGAGGCTTGAGCGCGCTTAGCTTCGCGTGCAGCGCATCGGAAGACAATGTCTGGCCATCGACGACGGTCTCGCCTGTCTTGGTCACGCCCACGGTGATCATCGATGTCTTGATCTGCTGGGTGGTGCTGGAACCCGGCAACTCCATGGCGACCCCCGTACCGGCGATCATCTTGAGGGAAATCACCACGAAGAACACCAGCAGGAACATCATGATGTCGATCATGGGAATGACTTCCACGCGCGGGCGCGTGGATTCGAAGTATCCGGGACGCGATGCCCTCACGGCTGCGCCCTCCCCGCCTTGATGGAACTGACATTCGCCGCATGCGCTTCGCGCACGGGAACGCCGTGATGAGCCGAACCGCCACCGTAAAAGCGGTTGATGAGCATCACCTTGAGCAGATCCATCTGGTGCGCGGCCAAGCGGATGCGTTTGTTGAAGTGATTGAGGAAGAGCACGGCGATGATGGCGATGAGCAAACCCGCACCCGTGGCCACCAAGGCCTCGGCGATACCGCCCGTAACCATTTGCGTGGCCGATCCGCCCGTACCCGAAGTGCCCAGCACATCGAAGGCGTGCACCATGCCGATGATGGTGCCCAGCAATCCCATGAGCGGCGCCAAGGTCACGGCGGTGTCGAGCACCCAGACGTGCTTATCGATTTTCGGCAACTGCCACATGATGGATTCTTCGAGGTGGCGGTCCATGGTCTCGGCATCCTCCCCACGGCAGGCAAGGGCCGAGGAGATAAGCGAGCGTTGCAAGGAGCCTTCATAGTGCGTGGCGAGCTTCTCCAGCTTGTCCGCGTTCTGGTATTCGACGAGTTGCAGATCGTGCTCCATCGCAAGACCGGTTTTGAGCACGCGGTGAAAGAAATAAGCGCGCTCGATGATGACCGCGAGGGTAACCAGCAGTACGAGCGCCATCAAGGGCAGCAGGCCGCCGGACATGACGCTCAAGTGGATGAGTTTTTCGATCATTGATATTCCTAGAACGGTGGTAGGTACGGCATGCCGTAGCGCTCGACGATGCGGCGGATCTCGCCTTTCTTGTGCATCTCGCCCAACGCGGCGTTGATGAATTGCATGAGTTCCACTTCCTTCTCCTTCACGCCCCAGGCACTATTCCAGCGCATCTCGGACATCGGCATGTAGCCCTTCACCATCTCGAATTCCGCTTCGGGATGTTCGAGCTTGGCCCTTGAAACCGCTCCGGCCCAGATCATCGCGGCATTCACCTCGCCCTTTAGCAGCGCTTCGATCACCATGTGGCTCTGGTAGAAACCTTCATACTGAAACCCATTGGCTTGCACGTACCGGTAGATGGGCGAATACACGGGAACACCGATCTTGATGCCGCGCGCTTTGACGTCGTCCAGGGTTTTTACATCCTTGGCGGGCCCCTGCGTGACCAATACGAATCCCGAACTCATGTAGGGATTGGAGAACAGCATGGTGTGGCGCGAGAGGTGCTGGTCCTCGCCGGTGATGGTCAAGCCCACGAACACATCGCACACGCCGCGGTCGATGGTGGCGTGAAAAGCAGGGCCTTGGCCAAAGCGCGTTCCCGTGTTGGCCCACATGATGCCGATGTCCCAGTTATTTTTCCTGGCGATGGCCTGCATGATCTCGATGTCGATGCCCGGCGGCTCGTGCTTGCGCGCCGTGCGCGAGAAGGGCCAGAACCAGCCGTCGGCGCACACCAGAATGCGGCCCAATTTCTGGGTGCGCGTCATGGCGTCCACTTCCTTCAGTTCATCGGGGATGGCCGGGAAATCGCGATAGCCTGATTGGTAGAACTCATCGGAGAGTGGATCGAAGACTTCCGGCTTGCGGTAACCCATCTTGGGCTTGCGGTTCTTGCCGTAGACGTACTCGGGTTGCAGCTCGAATACCTGTTGTGCCTGGGCTTCGGACAAAAAAGAACTCGCCGCTACCCACAGTAGCATCACCGCCAAAACTCGAATCATGGTCTAGCGCGGCTTTGCCCTGGCAGGAGTATGGGTTCCAAACCCGCGTGAAGGGGGCTCCGAGTAACGCTTCGCGGAGAGCATGCCAACGGGCTGCGTGGGCGGCACCAAATGATGTTTCGAGCGGCCGATCAGATCCGCGCGCCCCATGTTGCGCAAGGCCTCGCGCAGCATGGGCCAGTTTTCCGGATCGTGGTAGCGCAAAAACGCTTTATGCAAACGCCGCGCACGCCCGCTCTTCACGATGGCGACATCCTCGCTATCGGGCGTGACTTTACGCAGCGGGTTCTTGCCCGAGCGCCACATGGCGGTGGCAAGTGCCATCGGTGTTGGCAGAAACGTCTGCACTTGATCGGGGCGAAACTTATTGCGCTTCAACCAGAGCGCCAGGTTCATCATGTCTTCGTCGCTAGTACCTGGGTGGCCGGCGATGAAGTAGGGAATGAGGTACTGCTCCTTGCCGGCTTCCTTGGAGTACTTCTCGAACATCTCCTTGAACTTCTCGTAGGTGCCAATGCCCGGTTTCATCATTTTCGACAGCGGGCCGGCTTGCGTGTGTTCCGGCGCGATCTTGAGATAACCGCCCACGTGATGGGTGACCAATTCCTTCACATACTCCGGCGAGCGCACGGCCAAGTCGTAGCGCAAGCCCGAGCCGATGGTGATTTTCTTGACTCCGGGCAGCGCGCGCGCCTTGCGGTAAAGGGAAATCAGCGGCGCGTGATCGGTGTTCAAGTTCTCGCAAATGCCTGGGTACACGCAGGACAACCGGCGGCAGGAAGATTCGATCTTGGGATCCTTGCACGCCATGCGGTACATGTTGGCCGTAGGGCCACCAAGATCGGAGATCACGCCGGTGAAACCGGGCGTCTTGTCGCGGATCTCCTCGATCTCGCGCAGGATGGATTTCTCCGAGCGGCTTTGGATGATGCGCCCCTCGTGTTCCGTGATGGAGCAAAAGGTGCAGCCGCCAAAACATCCGCGCATGATGTTCACGGAAAAGCGGATCATCTCCCACGCGGGAATTTTGGCATTGCCGTAACTCGGATGGGGCGCGCGGGCATAGGGCAAGCCGTACACGCCATCCATCTCCTCCGTGGTCAGCGGAATGGGCGGCGGGTTCAGCCACACATCGCGCTCGCCATGACCTTGCACCAGAGCGCGCGCATTACCGGGATTGGATTCCAGATGAAACACCCGCGATGTATGCGCATAAAGCACCGCATCGTCGCGCACCTGCTCGTAGGACGGTAAACGCACCACCTGCTTCGCCCGCTCCGCCTTGCGTGCCGCCAGCTTATCCGCTCGCGGAACAAACCGAACCGGCACCGCCACAACCTTCCCCTCACCTGCATTCCCCTCTCCCCCCGGGAGAGGGGCTAGGGGTGAGGGAGCCTTCTTCTCCCCCCCCGGGAGAGGGGCAAGGGGTGAGGGTGTTTTCCCCAGCCCCAAGTCCCCAGTCCCTAGCCCCTGGGTAGCGGCATAGGGATCAACATGCACCTCAACGCGCCCCGGCTTATCCAACTGCGTCGAATCCACCTCGGCCCAATCCTCCGCGGGCCGCCAATTGCCCGGCACCATGAAGGCCGTACCGCGCACGTCGCGGATATCGCGCGCGCGTTCGCCCTTGGCGATGCGGTGCGCCACTTCCACCAACGCACGCTCGGCGTTGCCAAAGAGGAGAAGGTCTGCTTTGGAATCCGCCAGCGCCGAGCGGCGCACTTTGTCGGACCAGTAATCGAAGTGCGCGATGCGGCGCAGGCTCGCTTCGATGCTCCCTGCGATGATGTTCGTTTCGGGATAAGCCTCGCGGCAGCGCTGTGCGTAAACGTTCACCGCATAGTCGGGCCGCTTGTTGGGGGCCGCGTGGGGCGTGTAAGCGTCGTCCGAGCGGATTTTTCGGTCGGCGGTATAGCGGTTCACCATCGAATCCATGTTGCCCGCCGTCACGCCAAAGAAGAGATTGGGCCTTCCCAGGGCGCGAAAGGGGTCCACCGAGTGCCAATCGGGCTGGGAGATGATGCCCGCGCGGAACCCTTGCGCTTCCAATAACCGTCCCACCAGGGCCATGCCGAAGCTGGGGTGATCCAGATAGGCATCCCCGGTCACGATGATCACGTCGCAAGAATCCCAGCCGAGCGTGTCCATTTCGCCCCGGCTCATGGGGAGAAAAGGCGCGATGCCAAAGCGTTGCGCCCAGTGCTTTCGGTAGGAAAACAACGAGCGCGGCGCGGCGTTTAGGGAGGAAGTATCCACGGGGAGCCAGCGAGTTGGGGGCGGAAGTATAGCGCCGCGCCTTGCCGGGGCGGATTTTTTCGCTCATCGACCCCGCTCAGGGCACGATCTACCCCCGCGTAAACAAGCGCTTAGAAACAACTTGGCTTCGTTCAGGAAGCGTTCAGCGACCCCTCTTTAATCTCTCGCTCAACCCAGTAACCACTGGGCCCACTTCATAAGGAGCAAGTCATGAACAGCAAACTCATCTCTCTGGCAATTGGCGCCACCTTGGTAAGCGCAAGCGCTTTCGCAGGCGATTTCAAGTATCGCGGTTTCGATGATCGCAACGACCGGCACGAGCAACGCCATGAGCGGCGCGATAGTCACGATGACCGCCGATTTGACAACCGCAGGCACTGGGCACCCAGGGAGCATCCCCGCTACCAGCACTGGAAGCCCCGCGGGCACCAGTACCGCCACCATCATGACCGGTGGTGCAATCACTGGGTGCCGCCTCACCACGCATTCGGGCCCAGTTTCTACGACGGCGGCAGCAGCATCACCTTCATTTTGCGCGGCGATTTGGATTAACACCTGAAACCTAGGAAAGGAAACATCATGAAGACGCAACTCACCACCCTAAGCGCGGCCCTCGCCTTGCTGGCCCCCACGGCCTTCGCCGGACAAGTCTTCGAGGACTATGCACGGGTCAAGGACGTGACCCCGGAATACGAGAAAGTCAACCTCCCGCGCAAGGAATGCTTCTCCGAGTACGTTCCCGAGCGCCGCAGGGGACAAAGCTCCTTCGTGGGGCCGCTCCTGGGTGGTGTGACCGGCGGCATCATCGGCGCGCAAGTGGGGCGCGGTAATGGCCGCGTGGCCGCCTCCGCCGCCGGTGCCGCCATCGGGGCCATCGTGGGAGACCGCTTGCAAGCCCGCGATCATGGCGACGAGTACTACGAGCGCGAAGTCAGGCGCTGCCGCATGGTGGACCATTGGGAAAACCGGATCTCCGGTTACCGCGTGGTCTACGAATACCAAGGGCACACGTACAATGCCGTTATGCCTTACCACCCTGGGGCGAAGATCGCCATCACCGTGGCAGTGGAACCCGTATCCGTGCGTTCAGATTCCTCCTACCGGGACGATGATGACCGGTACGACAACCGCCGCCGGGAAGACCGGGACAACTAGCCTGCATTCATTGACGCTACTCATGACGCCGCAACTCAAACTCGCCCTCCTTCTTGCCGCGCTGACCGCCCTACCGGCGCCAGCGCTGGCGGACCGGGGGCGAGACCGTTGGCGCGACATCACGCCTCATAGCTACGCTCCCAGCACCGCGGCACAGGGGCGCATCGGCATGGACGAGGCCATCGCCAAGGTCCAACGCCTCACCGGCGGCCGGGTTTTGGACGCGCGCGAGAAGGACGGCGGTTACCGGCTGAAGGTGCTTACCCGTAACGGCGAAGTACGCGTCATCTTCGTGGACCCCGCCACGGGCGAAATGCGTTAATAGCCATGCGCGTTCTGGTCGTCGAGGACGAACCTCAGTTACGCGAGCAACTGTGCTCCACCTTGCAAGCGCAAGGCTACGCGGTGGATGCCACGGGAGAAGGCAAGGAAGGTTTGTTCTTCGCCACCGAATATCCGATCGATGCGGCCGTCGTCGATCTTGGCCTGCCGGGTTTGTCCGGGCTCGACATCATCCGGCGCTTACGCGGCAAGGGCAGCCGCCTGCCCATACTGATTCTCACCGCGCGCGGCCGCTGGCAAGACAAGGTTGAAGGATTGGAAGCGGGCGCCGACGACTACCTCACCAAACCTTTCCAAGTGGAGGAGTTGTTGGCGCGGCTCAAAGCGCTCTTGCGCCGCGCCGCCGCCCTCGCGCAAGAAGTCATGCAATGCGGGCCGCTCGCCATCAACATGAGCGAGCAGAAAGTGATGTTGAACGGCGCGCAAGTCGATCTCACGTCCTTCGAGTACCTCTTGCTCGAACACCTTGTGCGCGAGCGGCGCCGCGTAGTGTCCAAGGACGAACTCGCCGCCCATCTTTATCCCCACGACGAGGAGCGCGACAGCAACGTCATCGAAGTCCTCATCGGGCGCTTGCGCCGTAAGCTGGACCCCGATGGCAGCGTGCAACCCCTGGAAACCTTGCGCGGGCGGGGATACCGGTTTACGTTAACCGAGCAGTAACGCATTAGCGAGGCGAAGGCAAACGCTCTTAACACGAAGGGGCACGAAGGTAACACGATGGAGCACGAAGGAAACCCGAATAATAACCACGGACATCTCCGAGACTTCAAAGGCGCATGAATTATTTTCAACGTAAGCTTTCAACGCAACAATTGCCTGACAGCGTCTTGTCCCGAGGCACGGCCGGCTTTGTTGCTTCCCTCTACCTCCGGGAGAGGGACCGAGGGTGAGGGAAAGAATTCGTCCGCCGCTTCGGGAGGTTCTCGTTTTTCCTCTGTGCCCTCTGTGTCCTCCGTGGCCAATAGGCTTTTAAGTTATCGCCTTTCCTTCGTGTTCCTTCGTGCTACCTTCGTGACCTTCGTGTTGAAAGAGGTTAGGTATCTCTCAGTGAATAACCCATGCGTTCCCTAAGCGCCCGCGTCACGCTCAGCGCAGGGTTGGTGCTCGCCGTATTCATCGCCTTGTCCGCCCTTGCCTTGGAGCGCGCCTTCCGCGAGAGCGCGCGCGCGGCACGCCAAGAGCGCTTGCTGGCCCAGGTGTATCTGCTCATCGCCGCCGCGGAAGTGGATGCGAAGGGCGAACTCACTTTAGGTAGCGGCGCCATGGAACCGCGCCTGGATCTGCCCGCATCAGGTCTTTACGCCGCCATTAAGTCCCGGGGAGGCGCGCTGCTGTGGAAGTCCCGCTCCCATCTCGCCGTGAATGCGCCCGCCGGACCTGAATTGCCGGCCGGAGAACAACGCTTCGAGGAGCGCGAGGAAGGCGGCAACCGCTACTTCGTGGAAAGCTATGGCATCAGTTGGGCCGTGGGCAAGGCGAGTTTTCCCTTTACCTTTTCCGTGGCCGAAGATACCGCGCCCTTTCAAGAACAACTCGCCGCCTACCGCCAAAGCTTGTGGGGTTGGCTGGGTGCCATGGCGGCGCTCCTATTGGCGGCTCAGTGGGCAGTATTACGCTGGGGGCTCAATCCTCTGCGCAAGGTCGCCCACGAGATCCAACAACTCCAGCAAGGCGGCAAGGACAAAGTCGAGGGCAACTATCCCACCGAACTCAACTTGCTCACCGAAAACCTCAACACGCTTCTCATCCGAGAACGCGCGCAGCAAAGGCGTTATCGCGACGCGCTAGCCGATCTTGCTCACAGCCTGAAAACTCCACTGGCTCTGATTCGCGCCGCCACCTCGCGCAAAGACGCGGATCTGCAAGCCTCCTTGGACGAGCACGTGGACCGCATGGATAAGATCGTGAGCTACCACTTGCAACGTGCCGCCACGTCGGGAAAAAGCGCACTGGCAACGCCCATCCTGCTACACGCCGCCGTGGAACGCACCTTGAACGCCGTGCTCAAGGTGTATGCGGACAAGCCCTTGCAAAGCGAAATAGAAATCGGGCAGGAGATTGCCTTTCGCGGCGACCAGGGCGATTTGATGGAGATCCTGGGCAACGTACTCGACAACGCCTGCAAGTGGGCCAAGTCTCGCATTCGCGTGTGTGCCCGCGCGGAAAATCGAACGTTGCGGATCGAAATCGAAGATGACGGCCCCGGCATTCCCGAGGGGGACGCCCATCGCATCATGGAACGCGGAGTACGGCTGGACCAAAGCACGCCCGGACAAGGCATCGGCCTAGCCCTCACGCGGGATATCGTGGATGCCTATTCGGGCCGGGTTTCCATCGAGCGTAGCACTCTGGGGGGTGCATGCATCGCCATTACGCTTCCTGCGCCGTAGCGAGCATGACTCCACCAAAAAACTCTTCAACGCAAAGACGCAAAGGTCGCGAAGACACCCTTTGGAGATTTTCTTTGCGTCCTTTGCGTCTTTGCGTTGGCGGTGTTGTTCTTAACGGAGTAATTATCGGTGAGCTTCCCGCCCCATGAGCGCTTCGCGGAAACGTCCGCGCAGATAAGGGCCATCCCGCGGCGGCAGCACCACGGGATTGGGATCCGTGGAAATCTTGACCACGCCGAATAGCAGTTGAGGCACGTAAAGCTTCCCTGCAAAGGCCTCCAATTCTTGCTCGCTGCGGACCATCACCGCCTCGGGGAAACCCGCCGCCTTGGCAATGCCGGCTAAATCGACGCCGCGCCCCGTGTGGGTGGCCTGCATTCCCGTCTCGGCGTAGAACTCGTTGTCCAATACAACGATGGCAAGATTGCTGGGGCGTTCCACCGCGATCGTCGCCAGCGCTCCAAGGCCCATCAGCATTTCGCCATCGCCGGTGACCACGATCACGCGTCTTTTAGGCTGAGCCAAGGCGATGCCTAGTCCCACCATGGCCGCCCCGCCCATGGCACCCCACAGATGGAAATTTGCCGGCGAATCCCCCACCGCCATCACGTCGTAGCTGGGATTTCCTAATCCGGTCACCACCAGTGCATCGCCCCGGTCGCGCAGAAGGCGCGCCGCTACAGTTCTTCGATTGAGTTTTGTCATCGTTGGCTTACTTCAAAAATTTTTTGGTACCCACCACGCGCTGGCCGATTAGCACCGCGATCACGCGTGAGGAGTTAAATGCCAGGGCGGCAGCCGCATTAACCGTATCTTGTACCTGCGTGGCATCGTCGCAGCGGTACACGTAGGCACCGGCGGCTTCCAGCACGGCTTGCGTGCTCTTGCCCATGGGCACTTGTTGCGGGTTGAACTCGCCCCACTCCCCGCGCATGGTCACCAGCGCAAGCAACGGAATCCGGCACTCTTGCTGTAGAGAAAGCATATTGATGCAATTACCCACACCGCTCGATTGCATCAGCAACACGCCGCGCTGGCCGCCCACCCAGGCGCCCGCCAGCATGGCCACGCCCTCCTCTTCCGTGGTGAGGGATACGGCGCGCATGGTGGGTTCCTCCTGGCACATGCGGATGAGCTGGCTATGCCCCGCATCGGGCACGAAGGCCACTTGCCTCACCTGGGCGGCTTTGAGTTCCTGGAATATTTGTTCGGGCCAAGAAGTTGTCATGCTTTTAGAAGGGTTGTGAGATTCAAAGGGATTCTATCCCGCGAAAGGCTTGTGGAATTCTCCGTCCTTCATCACCGCCAGGATGTGCTCCTCCCGCTGAAGGATGGCCACATCCGCCAGCGGGTCGCCCTTCACCAGAATGAGATCGGCGAGAAATCCGGGCTTCACGCACCCAACGCTCTCGCTCATGTGCATGATCTCAGCCCCCCCCTTTGTTGCGGCCATGATGGCCTGCATGGGCGAGAAGCCCAGCAAGCGAACAAAGTGCTCCAGGTCGCGGGCATTGGCACCGATGGGCGCCCACGCCACTCCGTAGTCACCACCGGGCAGAACACGAACACCCCGTTTCTTGAGCGCCTTCATGTTCTCGATGCCCGCATTCAGCTCCTCTTCCATCGCACGCCGTTGCGTTGGGTTGAATTTGATACCCCAAGGCTCCGATTCGTAAAGCGTGGCGTAGAGGCTGCCCAAAGTCGGCGCGACAAACACACGCTCGCGCTGGGCCTCCAACAAATCCTGCGCTTCACTGTCGATCAAGGTGGCGTGATAGAGCACATCCACGCCATGGCGCAATGCGAGCTTCACCGATTCCGCGCTGCGCGTGTGCGCCGCCAGCCGCTTGCCATGGGCGCGAGCCACCTCGCTCACGGCGGCGACTTCCGCCTCCGTCATCACTGTGGTGTGAGAAGGCGACGCGGGCGTTCCGGCATCGCCCGAGATGTTCATCTTCAGCGTATCCACCCCCTCACGGCACATGAGGCGCGCGTAACGCCGAAACTCGTCCGCGCCGTCCAGAACCACCGCGAAGTTTTCCCGGTAAAGATGCGAAAGCCGCACATCCCCGAGCCCGGAAGTCACGGTCATTTCGGGAGACGCCGCCAACGTCCTCGGCCCCGGAAACTCACCGGCATCGATGGCATTGCGCAACACCACGTCCAGCCTCGGCTTCGCGGAAGCGGCGCTGAAGCAACTGGTGAAGCCCATGTCCAGCATCTTGCGCGCATTGCGATCCGTGATAAGCATGTGCTCCTCCGGCGGAATCGATCCCATTTCCACCGAGCGCGTGTAGTTGGTGAACGTGATGTGCGAATGCGGCTCGATCAGACCCGGCATCAGGGTCGCGCCCTTGCACTCGGCAACCTCGGCCTCAGCGATGTTCGGGCTCTGCGCGCTGGGCCAAACACCTGCGATACGGCCATCTTCCACCATAACTTGGCCGGGAAAGGATGGGGTGCCGGTACCGTCCAGGATGCGAACGTCTTTGAATAGAGTGCGGATCATGAATTACCAGAAAATGAAGGACCGAAGACTGAGAAACGGGTAGCAAGGCTACCAAACCACGAGGCCCGTACGTTTGGATCAATACGAGTAGGTTGGGCTGAATGAAATGAAGCCCAACATTGCAGATCCCGCCACCGCTGTTGTGCTTCACAGAAAACGTTAA
>JBJXGQ010000012.1:0-5124 GCA_046160525.1 Burkholderiales bacterium | reverse complement strand
GGCTCGGTGCCGATTGTGGTGGGGAAGTAGGGTAAGGGCAGACGATCCCGCCTGTCTGTGGCCCAACCTACGTGGCGGATCTCGTTCGTGTACTGTAGTGTCCATTGTGCCCAATAGAATTTCTTGCACTACGGATTGACACTACTTCATGCCCGCCGAAAAGAAGCCAATACGTTTCAACGCCTTCATCATGAACACGGTGGGGCACCAATCGCCAGGGTTGTGGACCCATCCCGAAGACCGATCCGCCGATTACCGGCACACCGAGTACTGGACCGAATTGGCGCGCCTGCTTGAGGGCGGGTTGTTTGACGGCATCTTCATCGCCGATGTCATGGGTGTGTACGACGTCTACGGAAGCGGGCCTGATACTGCTATACGGCACGCCGTGCAAATCCCCACCAACGATCCGATGCTCGTGATTCCCGTCATGGCGGCGGCGACCCGGCATCTTGGGTATGGCGTGACATTCTCGCTCACCTACGAACACCCTTATCCATTCGCCCGGCGCATGTCCACCTTGGATCATCTAACGAAGGGGCGGGTGGGCTGGAACATCGTCACCGGATATCTGGAGAGCGCAGCGAAGAATCTCGGCATGCCCGCGCAGATTGCCCACGACGACCGTTACGACCTCGCGGAAGAATACATGGAGGTTCTCTACAAGCTCTGGGAGTGCAGTTGGGAGGAAGGCGCGGTGGTGCGCGATAAGCGCAACGGTATCTTCACCGATCCATCGAAAGTGCACCCGGTCAATCACAAGGGAAGGCATTTCACCGTGCCCGGTATTCATCTGTGCGAGCCTTCGCCTCAGCGCACGCCAGTCCTTTATCAAGCGGGGGCATCATCACGCGGAATGAGTTTCGCGGGACGCCACGCGGAGTGCATCTTCATGAGCGGACCCAGCAAGATCATCATTCAACGCTATGTTGAAGGTACCCGAGCAGCGTTGGGTGCGGCGGGGCGTGCAAGCGAGGATGCCGTGATCTACGCACAGGCTTTGGTCGTCACGGGCCGCAGCGAAGCCGAGGCAAAGGAAAAGTACAACGAGTATTGCGCACACACGAACACGGATGCGTCATTGGCGCTGCTATCGGGGTGGACCGGTATCGATTTCAGCCGCTGCGATCCTGGCGCCACACTGGAGTACGTCGAGAACGACGCGGGGCGAACGGCACTGGCCTCCTTCACGAAATCCGATCCGAACCGCAAGTGGACCGTACGCGAAGCGGCCCGCTTCGTGGCGCTAGGCGGGCGCGGTCCCGTCTTCGTGGGATCTGCTTCGCAGGTGGCCGATGAGATGGAAAGCTGGGTGGACGAAACCGGTATCGATGGTTTCAACCTGGCCTTCGCCGTGAGTCCGGGAACCTTTCGCGACATCGTTGAGTACATCGTTCCCGAATTGCAGGGGAGGCGGCGGTACCGGACTGAGTATTCCGAGGGGACGCTTCGGGAGAAACTCTTTAGGCGCGGTGCGAAATTGCCGGAAAATCACGTTGGGCGGAAAACCAAGCTCGTCGCCCCATGAAGCGCAGGCCAGCGTGGAAATTGACGCGCGCCACGAACAACGGCAAACTGCCGCCCCTTCGACGAAATAACGACTGCCGCAAGGTGATTAACTGCCTCCGAACTTCTGCCGCCACATCCCCGCCCTTGCCGGGAGGCGCATGCACGTCTGCGATGAGCTATGGACACCACGAACCAATGCGCCGCCATGCGGTGCGCCGCGACGTTCGGGCACTTCGGCAGCAGGGCACTGGTTAGGCGTTGCTCCAAAGGACGCACACCAAGCCCGGACGGCGTGACGCTCTCCGGGTTTTTTGTTTTTGGGCTTTAGGTAACCGCCAGCAAATCGCTCAAGCCGCAGTCCAATACGGTGAGCAAACCACCGACGACGGTCGCATTGAAGTGGCTGGATTTGCCGTCGATGATGCGGCCGAGCTGGGATTCCGAGATGTCCACGCCCACGGCGCCTAGCTTGCGGCACAGCGCGGAAACGGAACGGATACCGCGTTCGGCCATGACTACGCGGGTGCGCCATTTGAGCCGGCGCGGCTTTGTTGCTGGCTTGCTTGCCATGGGATCGACCCTCACAAATCGATGGCGGCAGTATACCGTTTAATGCATTCTATGCAAGGATATTGCATAATATGCTTGACACAGCCTTTTTCTTCACCTAGAGTCCGCTCCGATGCAAGAAGACGAACCGCTTCTCGCAAATTTCCATTACCCAAGGCACCGATCCATGAATCCAGCTCTGAATAAACGATGCACGCAAAGGCCATTGAGCCGTGAGCGGCGTGCGTGCGGCCAGCTGGGTGCGAGTATGGACAGACTCGCCGTTTGCTGTGCGACTGATTCCCTGCGCGGTCATCGTTACGGATTGGAACGCTTCGTGAGTGCGATCTGGGAGAGACTGAGGATGTAAGTCCGCTTCAGTCGGTAAGCAGCAACAAGCCCGGATCGCACCGCAAGGTCTCCGGGCTTTTTGTTTTGGAAGATTATTTGGATGGTTTGCCGAGAGGCCGAAGGCGCCTGCCTGTAAAGCAGGATTCCCAATGGGAGCAACGGTGGTTCGAATCCATCACCATCCACCGTGCCCTGCTGGCGGAATTGGCATACGCGCCGGTCTTAGAAACCGGTACTTCCGAGTTCGAGTCTCGGGTGGGGCACCAAAGCGTTAGCGGTAACCGCGCCGGCATTGCAACTGGGTCAACGCGGATTGATCTTTATCAACTTGGATGTGGTTATCGAGTCTGTCGTTGCCCGGCGAGGCGAGCGGCCGTGTCCTCACACACGGATGCTTTGTTCCTCGCCGGGCAGGGCGGCAGGCGTAGTAAGCAGATCTGGCTTGGTGGGATGGACGCGAGTCCCCCTTATTCCATATGGTTTGCTCCGTACGAACCGTTCGACTTCGGGTGAGGTCTCGAATGAAATTCCCAGTCCCCGTAGCTCAGGGAATAGAGCGGCGGATTACGAATCCGCAGGCCGCAGGTTTAATTCCTGCCGGGGACGCCACTATCGTTGTGCCTTTGCCGCTCATCTCCCGCGGCGAGGGTTGCTTTTCCGCGGTGCAATGCCGCGGTCTTTTGGGGCGTTAGCTTAGGCGGCCGAAAGCATCCGATTGTCGATCGGAAGATCGCGGGTTCAAATCCCGCACGCCCCGCCATGTGAACCAAAGAAAGGATGGACATCATGCGTAGCTTGAAAGAAATGGTCTCGAACAACCAAGTCGTGCGCTTCGTGCGTTATCGAGACGGTGAACTGTTCTATCGCACTGAATGCGGTTTTGAATTTCCGGTGCCGGTTTCGGATACGGGAGGCGCTCAGTTTCTCGCGGAGGATAAGGCACTGCTGTTCATGCGTTATATCCGTAGGCAGATGCAACGCATTGAAGATGCCCGGGGAGCCCAGGCGGTGGCGCCGGCGTAGTTGCTGGCGTTACCCTAAGCCGCCGTAGCTCAACGGAAGTAAGGCACGGGGCTTCTACCCGCGTTGATGCGGGTTCGAATTCTGCCGGGGGCGTCACATTAGCGGTTCGGTAGCTCAGTAGGCAGAGCACCGGACTCATAACCCGGGGGTCCCAGGATCGAAGCCTGGCCGAACCACCGTTTTCATTGGTGGCTGTAGCTCAACCGGCAGAGTGCTTGGCTGTGAACCAAGCGGGTACGCGTTCGAACCGCGTCAGTCACCCCAATCTTGTTTGAGTACCGCGCCATTAGCTCAGCGATTCAGAGCGCCGCGCTTCGGACGCGGAGGCCGGAGGTTTGAATCCTCCATGGCGCGCCACTTTAGACTACATCCAGCTTCGTCATAAATTCAACTAATCGTAAAGAGTCCTCTTCTCATCTGAGCAAAGAAATGGAAGCACTAATCCTCACGCTGAATCAAGCTGGCTTGCCGCAAGCATGGGCAGACATAGAAGAGGCGATTACCTATCACGCGAAGCAGCTGGTTGCCTGGTCAGCGGGCAATACGGTCTGCGAATACCGGGGTGGTATTCAGCGCGACGGGCGCCGTTCGCGTATCGAAACACGGTCCATTCTTGCGCTTCGTGGAACCAGTGGGGTAGGGGCGTTGTATGCCCGTGCGCCGGCCCTGAGCAATGCGTTGCTCTTCGCCCGTGATCGTTACGTATGCGCGTACTGTGCTCTGCGCTTGCGGGACCGAGAACTATCTTGCGACCACGTGATTCCCGTGTCCAAGGGTGGAAGGCATGTATGGACCAACGTTGTCGCCGCGTGCCGCGGATGTAACGTAAGAAAGGCGGATCGCACACCGGAGCAAGCGCACATGCCGCTGGTTTACGTGCCTTACACGCCGAACCGGCATGAGCACTTCATTTTGCGTAACCGTCACATCTTGGCGGACCAGATGGAGTACTTGCTGAACGGTGTGCCGCGTTCGAGCCGGTTACATGTTTAGATGGCAAGGCAGTGCCACGATGTGACACTGCCAATCCGTTTCAAGGAGCTTACCGGTTACAACAGATCTCGTTAAGGCCTCATCACTTTTCTGTTGAGGCCGTTTCCCTGGCGAGACCGCATAATGGCAATGTTCTTATGACCGGCAAGATTTCCCCAGCTTAATGCCTGGCAACAAAGTGCAATGCGCGTAAAAAGAAATTGGAAGACGATCCGGGCAAGCCTAGTGGTGCTGGGGCTGGCCGCCACGCAACCTTGGCAAGGTGTTCTGGGCGCAACGCCAGTATCTCTGGAGGCAGAGATTGTGATCGCCGCCGGGGATATCGGCGAGTGTAGGTCCGGAAGTTTTGTGGGAACCCCAGCGCAAGCCACGGCGAAATTAGTGGAGAGCATTCCCGGAACCGTGTTGGCGCTAGGAGATTTGGTTTACCCCAATGGCAAGGCCGCCGAATTCGTCCGCTGCTATGAGCCAACCTGGGGCCGGTTCAAGCAACGCACGCGGCCCGTGCCGGGAAATCACGAATACAACACCCCTGGGGCGAAGCCCTACTACGACTACTGGGGTGAACGCGCGGGGCCGCGGGGGAGCGGCTTCTACAGTTTCGATCTGGGGGCGTGGCACGTGGTTGCGCTCAATAGCAACATCGTCAATACGCCGCTGGGCAAGACTCAAGAGGTTTGGCTCAAGGCGAATTTGGCA
>JBJXGQ010000011.1:0-5330 GCA_046160525.1 Burkholderiales bacterium | reverse complement strand
GCCCGAGGAAATCCACGAGTTCCTGGGTCTGCGACTCCACGTCCACCAGCGAGCGAGTGCGGATCAATGGATGGAAGCGGCGTTGGCTGCGCGCCTGCACGCCGAGCCTGAGGTGCTCATAGGCGCTCAGTGAGGGAAACAGACTGGAAAGCTGGAAGGTGCGCGCGAGTCCGCGCCGGGTGGCCTCATCGGGCGGTAGCCCGCCCACGGTGGTGCCCGCCAATCGTACGGCTCCGTGATCGGGCGCGTACATACCGGAAATGACATTGAACAGAGTGGTTTTCCCGGCGCCGTTGGGGCCAACGAGAGCGTGCAGCTTGCGGTCCCCAACGAACAAGTTAACGCCACCTAGGGCGGCGAAAGTGCCGAAGCGCTTCTCTACCAGATCGCAAGAAACCAGACTTCCTACAACCGGCGGATGCTCGCGCAGGAAAGAAGGTACTGCATGCGCGACCGGGGGCGAAGCGCGGGTCGCCATGGCGGCCGGTTCCACCTTGCGCCAATGGGCCAGCAGGCGTGCCGCAAGACTCATCAATCCACGCGGAGAAAATAATATAAAGCCCATGAACAATAGGCCGAACCACAACTGCCAGGTGTCCGTGTAACTGGAGACGATTTCGCGGAACATGAGGTAGGCCAGCGCACCCAGCGCAGGTCCCAGAAAATTCCCCGCGCCGCCAAGGACCGACATCACCAGAATCTCGCCCGAGACGGCGGGATGCACCATACCGGCGGAGACGAAAAGCTTGAGGTAGGCATACAGACATCCGCCCAGCCCGGTGACGGCGGCGGATATGACGAAGGCGGTAAGTTTGTAGTGCTGCACCGGGTAACCCGCGAAGCGCGCGCGTTGCTCGTTCTCGCGAATCGCCACGAGGACCGAACCCAAGGGGGAATGCACCACGCGCCACAGCAAGGACGCGACGATCAAGACGATAAGCGCCACCGCTACGTAGAAACGTTTGGGTGCCTCGATACCGAATCCAAACAGTGGATCGCGGTGGATGCCCGAGAGGCCACTTGCGCCGCCGGTAACAGCGCTCCAGTGGAACACGATATAGAAGCCCAGCGCGGTGAAGGCCAGGGTCAGCATGGAGAAATAAACTCCGCGCCTGCGTAGGGCCAGGAAGCCCACCACTGTACCCAGTGCCGTCACAAAAACCAGTCCGCACAGGAATGGAAGCAGGAGGCTGCCCTTGAACCAATGGATCTGCGAGAGGGCCATCCCATAGGCGGCCATACCGAAAAACAGTCCGTGGCCAAAGGACAGCAACCCGGTGTATCCCAGCAATAGGTTGTAGCCAAGACCTACCATGGCGAAGATGGCAATCTCCGTGGGCAGCGTCCAGGAGAACCCTAGCTTCAGAAGCAATTGCGGAACGATGAGTAGTGCCACCGCCAGAATGAGTATGGGGTGGCGAAGCCACTGCGCGATGCGCAAAACTGAGTCAGGCATGGGCACGCTCACTCGAATTTCTCGGCGCGATCACCCATCGGCCCGCCCGGGCGCAACAACAGCGCCAGCACCATTAGAAGATACATGGAGGCGTCGGCCACCGGTGGGTAATAGGCCATCGCCAAGCCGCGCACGAGTCCTACTAGCAGCCCTGCGAGAACGACACCCCAGAAACTGCCAAGCCCACCCATGACGGCCACGACAAACGCCGCCGTGAGAACCTCGGTGCCCATGGTAGGCTGAACTCCGGCCAAGGGTGCTGACAGCATACCCGCTAAGGCGGCGAGCCCCACGCCCAGTGCAAAGATGGTGGCGAGCGCTGGCTTCAAGCTGATGCCCAGGCAGCGCACCATCTCGCCGTCTCGCACACCCGCGCGCACGATCAAACCGAATGCCGTGCGATTGAGCAGATACCAGCATCCGCCCACGCAGAACACGGCGCTCGCGAGAATGGCCAACCGGTAGTGGGAGTAGAGGAACTCGCCCGCAACGAGTTGCCCGCGCATTGGCGCCGGTATGGAGAAGGACAAGCCCGTCGTGCCCCAGATCGCGCGTAATGCCTGCTCGGCGGTGAGGGCAAGGCCGAAGGTGAAGAGCATCCCCAAGGCGGGATCCTTGCCGTAGAGCCGGCGCAGGAACAGGCGCTCGATGGTGAGGCCAATGATGGCCACGCACACGGGAGATAAAAGGAGCGCGCCAAAGAACCCGAGGCGTTGTGCGATGGACACGGCCAGATAGGCACCCAGCGCGTAAAACGCGCCGTGGGCGAGATTCACCACGCCGCTCAAGCTGAAGATGAGCGATAGCCCGAGAGCGAGAACGATGTAGAAGGCGCTAACTAGCAGGCCGTTAAGGATTTGCTCGATGATAGGCGTGGGTTCAAGCACCGTTGATTAGAGGGCTAGGCTGGGAGTTTGCAACTACTTTCCGCTTGCGTGGGCTGGATGGTTTCCAGGGATTCGCTGGAGCTGGGCACGGAGCGCACGATGTCGAAGATATCCCACTTGTCCTTGGATTTGGGTTTTTCCTTCACTCGTACCACGTACATTTCCTGCAAGAGTTGGTGATCCCCTTTGCGGAAACTGCCTTTGCGCTCCTTCAATAGATCGAAGCTTGCACCTCTTTCCAGATGCTCGATGAGTTTCGCGGCCTGCGTGCTCTTGGTTTCCGCGATTGCTTGCAGTGCGATGCGTGCGCCTACGTAGCCGCTCCACGCATGATTGTCCGGAGGCATGCCGTGCTTACCGCTAAAGCGCTTGGTGAAGGCTTGCGCCGCTGGTACTTTCAGGCCGTGGTACCACAGCGATTGCCAATGGCCAAGTAGATTTTCCAGGCCCGCTCCCCAGAACTGCACCGTGTCCATGGTCCCGCCGGTGAGCGCAAAGGGCAGATTGTATTCGCGGTATTGCTTGAGGAAGGTGGTCTGGTCCACCCCCGCCAGGTTGAGATAGACCCAATCCGGTTTCAGGGCACGCAGCTTCAATAGGTAGGCGCTATAGTCGGAGGTGCCGGCGGGTACCACGTCGTTGGCGATGGCCGCGCCGCCATTCTCCTGAAGGAAGCGCGAGGACACGCGGTGCAAGTCATGTCCAAGGGGATAGTCCGCCGTGAGGAAATAAAAGCGCGCGTTCTTGATGGCGTTATTTTCCTTGAGCCACGTGCCGATGGTCTTGGTATACATCGTATTGGACCCTTCGACATGGAACATGTACGGGTTGCATTTCTCCCCGCGCAGCACATCGGAGTTGGCCCCGGTGTTGAAGAACGGAATTTTATAGCGCGCGGCCTGCTCGCCGATGGCTACGGCGGCCGCGGAACTCACCTCTCCGATCAGGCACACGACCCTGTCGCGTTCCGCCATTTTCTGTGCTTTGCTGGTGACCGTGGCGGGGTTCAAGCTGTCCTCCGCGATGAGTTCGAGCTTGCGTCCCAGCAACCCTCCGGCCGCATTGCTTTCGTCCACCGCCAATTGCGCTCCGCGATAGCTTTGCTCGCCTGCTTGTCCTAAAAATCCCGTGCGCGAGGCCAGGTGGCCAAGCTTCACCGTGTCGCTCTGCGCGCGAACCATGGCTGGGAAGCTGGCCAGGGCCACCAGCGATGCGCATTGCTTGAGAACCCTGCGCCGGGTGCGGGAAGCTTCATTCACACCTGCCATGCATCCTCCCTGTTTTATTTTGTCAGGAGCCCCGGCCTGCGGGGCTCCATGACGGCAAACGTGTAATTTACTTGGACTGGCGCGGCGAAGCTACTGTTACCGTCGCGGACGCTACAATCGGTGCCCATTTTCTTCGTGTTTTGCTCCCCTGAAGCTCTTAGCGATCGAAACGTCTACCCAATGGTGCTCCGCGGCGCTGCTGCTCGCCAATGACGTGCGCATCAGGGAGGCCGATGCCGGCCAGCGCCACTCCGAGCTACTGCTGCCCATGGTGGACAGCTTGCTGAAGGAGGCGGGGCTTGGCGTGCGGGAATTGGACGGGATCGCTTTCGGCAGCGGCCCAGGCTCTTTCACGGGCCTGCGCATCGCCTGCGGCGTGGCTCAGGGCATGGCCCTGGGCGCGGATTTGCGTTTGGTACCCGTGTGTTCCTTGCTCGCGTTGGCGGAAGCGTCGGGGCAGGAAAGGGTACTGAGTTGCCTCGACGCTCGCATGGGCGAGTTATACGTGGCGGCCTACCGCAGGCAAGGGGGCACTTGGTCGGAGGTCATCGCTCCCATCCTGTGCAAGCCCATGGCTGTTCCGGCACTTGAAGGCGGAGAATGGTTTGGCGCCGGGTCTGGTTTTGGAGTTCATGGCGAGGCCTTGCGGGCCGGCTACGGATCGCAGCTGGTGGGTGCCGATGCGCAACTGATCCCGCACGCGCGCGAAGTCGCGCGCTTGAGTGTGCGGGCGTTCGCCGCGGGCCAGGGGCTCTCGCCCGAACACGCCGCACCCTTGTACGTCCGCGACAAAGTGGCGCTGAAGACCACCGAGCGCGCTGGGGCCATGTGAGCAACGCCTTGCTTGAGCGCCAAACAACCATCCGCCCCATGCGTATGGAGGACATCGGTCCCGTGGTGCAAATGGAAACGCAGATCTACGAATTTCCCTGGTCCGAGGGTAACTTCAAGGATTCGCTCAGCGCGGGTTACAGTTGTTGGATGATGTATGGCGCGGGCGCGCTTGCGGGCTACGCCGTGGTGATGACCGGCGTGGAAGAGGCACACTTGCTCAATCTGAGTGTGGCGGTAGCGCGGCAACGCCAAGGCTTGGGCAAGAAACTCATGGAGCATTTGCGAGCAATGGCCAAGGCCCAGGCAGCGCGGAAGTTCTTGCTGGAGGTGCGGGAATCCAATTGGGTTGCCAGAAAGTTCTACGCCAGCCAAGGCTTCGCCGAACTTGGCGTGAGGCGCTACTACTATCCCACCCGCGATGGACGGGAAGACGCCGTAATCATGGAGTTGATGCTGTGAGCAGCCGCGAGCGCATGCTGAAGGAGCTTAATCTGCATCCCCTATGGGTAAGGCGGGAGCGGGCGGCTGCGCCGCCCGCTAGCGAGGAGGAGGGCGTTCTTGCCGAGCCCGCCATGGGTTCGCACAACAGCGTTGCCCTGATGGACTGGACCGCGTTGAAGGATGCGGTGCGCTCCTGCACCCTATGCCCGCTGCACGCGGGGCGCAAGCAATCGGTGTTTGGCGCCGGCGACGAATCGGCGAGCTGGCTATTCATCGGCGAAGGTCCGGGCGCGGAGGAGGATGCGAAGGGCGAACCGTTCGTGGGCCAGGCCGGCCGTTTGTTGGACAACATGCTGGCCGCCATCGGATTGAAACGCGGCGAGGACGTATACATCGCCAATATCGTCAAGTGCCGCCCGCCCGGGAATCGCGTGCCGGAGCCCG
>JBJXGQ010000010.1:0-3720 GCA_046160525.1 Burkholderiales bacterium | reverse complement strand
AATACGCATTCATTTCGGCGATGCTCTTGGCGGCGGCGGCGTACTTGCCGGGATGGGTGCGGGAAACCAGCACGAAGGCGCCGATATCGTCGGACCAGCGCTTGAGCAAAGCGGTGTCTTGGCGGGGTACGCCGAGGATCTCGGCGATGACCGTGGCCGGCAGCGGGTAGCTGAAGTCCCCCACCACGTCCATGCGCCCCTGCTCGATGACTTGATCCGCCAGCTCGCTGGCAATGCTTGCGATGTCCTGGCGTAGTGCATTGATGGCGCCCGGCGTGAATCCCTTGTTGAGCAATTTGCGCAAGCGCGTATGCCGGGGCGGATCGTTGAACACCAGCCAGAGACTCAACGTATCGCCGAGAGTCTTCGCCAGATTATCCGGCACGCTGGTCTGGTGCTCCACGAAGGGGCGAATGCGGTCGGAGGAGAAGCGTTCATCGCGCAGCCCCATTTCCACGTCCGCATAGCGGGTCAGGCACCAAGCGCCCAAGCCGGTGTTCCAATGACAGGGATCTTCGTCCTGCAGGTGATGCAGGAGCGGGTAAGGATTGGCGATGACCGAAGGCGAGCGAAAGTCCACGCTAATCGTATTTACGCTGGTCGTCGATCACCTTGCCGTCGTTGGGCAGAGTTCCAGGGGCGGTGAATTCCACGTCACCGCGCACCTTGCATAGATCGCGCAGGCTCTCGCCCAAAGATTGGGATAAGCCATCGGGGATGCCGTTGACTTCGCAGCGCAAGGTCATCTGGTCGTTACGCTCCGCGTCATGCACAACGACCAGCCGCGTGCGCAAGACCTCCTTGTGGCGCTTCGCCACTTCGGCGATCTGCGAGGGATGCACGAACATGCCTCGTACCTTCGTGGTCTGGTCGGCGCGCCCCATCCAGCCCTTGATGCGCATATTGGTGCGCCCGCAGGGGCTGGTTCCCGCGAGTACCGCCGACATATCCCCCGTAGCGAAGCGGATAAGCGGATAGGCCGGGGTGAACGCACTCACCACGACTTCACCCACTTCTCCATCGGGCACTGGATCGCCCGTGCCGGGGCGAACGATTTCGACGATGACGCCTTCGTCCACCACCAGACCTTCGCGCGCGGGCGTTTCATAGGCGATCAACCCGAGGTCGGCGGTGCCATAGTTTTGATAGGCCTCGATGCCGCGCTCCGCGAAAAATTTCTTTTGCGGTGGCAGAAAAGCCTCTCCGCTGACCGAGGCCTTTTTCATGCCGCTGATATCGAGTTTCAACTCGTCCGCTTTTTCCAGCAGAATTTTCAGGAAGGAAGGCGTGCCGGTGTACGCGGCAGGCTTCAGATCCGCGATGGTTTGTACCTGCAATTGCGTTTGCCCCACACCGGCGGGGAACACCGGGCATCCGATACTCTGTGCACCCAAGTCGAACATGAAACCCGCGGGTGTGAAGTGATAGGAGAAGGTGTTGTGCACCAGATCGCCTTCGCGAAAGCCGGCGGCATAGAGGGCGCGCGCGATACCCCAATAATCTTTCTTATCGCCCTGCGGATCGTAGATGGGGCCGGGCGAGGCAAACACACGGCCCAGACGGCTCACGTTAATCGCTGTCATCCCGGCGAAAGGCAATTCCTTTCTTTGCAATGCGATGAGACCGGACTTGCGGGTAACCGGCAGTTTCGCCAGCGCCGCGCGGTCTTTCACGTCGTAGGGCTGCACACCAGCCAGCAGCCGGGTGAAGTAGGGAGCGTTCTTTTTCGCGTTATCGATCTGGTCTTGGAGCGCGGAGAACTGAGCACGCTCGCGCGTCTCGGCGGAGCGGGTTTCCAGGTCGTCGAAGTATTTCATTAGCGGGTGAGGAGGGAGGAGTGAGGAGTGAGGAGTGAGGAGTGAAGCGGGAAACGCCTCACGCCTTACGCCTCTCGCCTCGCGGCGATCAAGCCAGCCACCGTTTTCGGCGCCGGTAGTGTTTGGTGTCGCGAAAGCTCTTGCGCTTGCCGCTGCTCAATCCCAAGTAGAACTCCTTCACGTCTTCGTTGGAGCTCAGTTCGCTGGCGCTGCCTTCCATGACGATGCGTCCGTTCTCCAGGATGTAGCCGTAGTTGGCGTAGCGCAGAGCCACCATGGTATTTTGTTCCGCGAGAAGAAAGCTCACTTTCTCCTTGGCGTTGAGATCCTTCACGATCTCGAATATCTCTTCGACCACTTGCGGTGCGAGGCCCATGCTGGGTTCGTCCAGCAAAATCATGCGCGGGCGTGCCATGAGCGCCCGCCCTACCGCCGTCATCTGCTGCTCGCCGCCCGAGGTGTAGCCTGCTTGGCTGTCGCGGCGCTGCTTGAGCCGGGGAAAGTAAGCGTAGACCTTTTCCAGATCCGCGGCGATCTCCGCCCGGCTGGCCTTGCGGGTGAAGGCACCCGTCATGAGATTTTCTTCCACCGTGAGGTGCGCGAAGCAATGGCGGCCTTCCATTACTTGCACCACCCCACGTTGCACCAGATCCGGCGGGCTCAAGCGGTCCACTCGTTCGCCGTTGAGTTCCACGGATCCCTTCGTGACCTCGCCGCGCTCTGCTCGCAGCAGATTCGATATGGCCTTGAGGGTGGTTGACTTCCCCGCCCCATTCGCCCCCAACAGCGCCACGATATTGCCGGCATCGACATGCAGCGACACCCCCTTCAGCACGAGGATGACGTGATCGTAGATGACTTCGACGTTGCTAAGACTCAGCATTTTTTTTCAGGGGCTGGGGACTGGGGGCTGGGGGCTAACACCCCCGGTACGGCGCCTTGGGTTTTAGCCCCTAGCCCCTAGTCCCCAGCCCCTGCCTTTGAGCCCCTAGCCTTTAAGACACCCTGGAGTAATGTTTTTCTCCTTGGCATACTTGGCCGCGGCGCTTTCCACCATGGGGCGCAAGATGCTATTGTCGCCTTCGAGCCATCCCGACACGAAGTTCCATTTCGCGCCATCCCACTGGTGAATGCGCGCGTGGCGCACGCCTTCGTGATCGTTGCAGGAGACTTTAATGGGTTGCAACATGCCGTAGAAACCGGCTCCCTTGATTCGCGCTTGGTCGAGGTTAAGGTTTTCGATGCCCCAGCGTACTTCCTCGCCTCTTAAGGCCTTCTTCCCAAATTTGCCTTGAGCGGTGCGGATGGATTCGACCACCATGAATGCATTGATCAATCCGCGGTTGTACAGCACGTTTCCGACTTCTTCTTTCTTGCCTGCCCCGGTACCTTTGTCGTAGAGGTACTTCAAGACATCCTGGTGAACGGCGGCTTTGTCCGCCGAATGCTGAAGCACGATGGCGTTATAGCCTTTGGCCCCCGCACCGGCAGGTAGGACGTCCGGTTCAGCACCCGCCCACCACACGCCGAACATTTGCTCGCGCGGGTAGTTCACCGCCACCGCCTCCTTGATGGCGGTGGAATTCATCACGCCCCAGCCCCACAGCAGCACGTAGTCAGGCCGTTGCTGGCGCACTTGCAACCAAGCCGCTTTTTGCTCGACACCCGGATGAGTGACCGGGATGGTTGTGAGCGTAAAGCCATGGCGGCGGGCGCGCTCCTGAAGCAAAGGGATGGGTTCCTTGCCGAAGGGCGAATCGTGGTACACGAGCGTGATCTTCTTGCCGCGAAGTTGCCCCAAGCCACCGGAGAGCTTGCCCAGATGCTGAATCAGTATGTCGGCGGCCGTCCAATAGGTGCCCAGCAGCGGGAAATTCCAGGGGAACACGCGCCCGTCGGCGGA
>JBJXGQ010000009.1:0-3137 GCA_046160525.1 Burkholderiales bacterium | reverse complement strand
GATCTGTATATGGGAAATGCTTACGCGCGGGAGGGGGCCGGGGTTGGATAGGCACCACGCGCGAGGACGGAGGAGTGGTTGCGAGCAGTATCGGGAGAAGGATTCTGCGAAATTCGCGGCGTTTAATGTCTACTTGAGCACAACATTACCCTCCTGATGGGATGACCACGCCACGCTGGGCGATACGCGGGCGCGCCCGTCGTTGAAACAACGAACGGGCGAAGCCAAGCGCGTCCCCGCCCATGCGGTGGTGGCGGGACGCGGTGCGAAACCGGCTACAGTAAGCGCGGCTTAAGGTCCGGAATTAGGGATGTGCATGGTCGTAGCCGAAAGCCTGTGAGTAGGGAGCGAGTGGATGCGAGCCGAGATTGGGGCACGCGGCAAGATCGTGCACCGGTAGCGCAGGACGTTTCCGCAGCGCGGGCAGCGAAGCGGGCGCGGGCGCGGGACCTCGGTCACCTCGGGCGGGGTCACGTCGAATCCCTGGGCCAATTCGATGCGCGCCTTGATCTCCTCGAAAGGCATCTTGAAGGACGGCGACAAGAAGCCGAAGTAGCGCACCTTCATGAAGCCCGATGGCAACACGTGTTGCAAGAAGCGGTGCATGAAGGCGAAGATGGGCAGCCTCATCGTGCGCACGCGGTGGCTGTGCACCTTGCGGTAAGTAAAACTCACATGCGTGTCGTCCACCCCCGTGATGCGCGATTCCGAGATCGCCACCTTGAACACATAGCGCGCGAGGTAGGAAAGCGAGTTCGCCGCATTGCCCACCGCTTGGGCGTTCACGTTCCAATCCACGGCCCACGCAGCGGGCGCGATCTGGTCCAAGAGCCCGGCTGCCGCGATGGCGTCACGGAACTTAGCCCGGTACACCCTTGAAAGCGCATGCACGGGAAGATAGAACCCGCCGGGGCTGGCGTGCCAAGCGCAATCCTGGCTGGAGAACGCTCCCCCTGGAACCAGGTAGTGGATGTGGGGGTGAAACTGGAGCTGGCGCCCCCAGGTGTGCAGCACGCCAAAGAACCCTGGAGTATCCGCGTCCAGGAACTTAGCACTCGCGCACAGCACCTTGATCGCCTCCGAGGAGGCCTCGAACAAGGCGGCGTAGCCCACGCGCTGGTTGGAGCGCAAGAAGGCGCGCAAGGATTCGGGCACCGTGAAGGTGAGCATGAAATAGGGCGTGGGCAGTTGGCGCTCCAATTGGCGCGCCAGCCACTCGTAGCCCTTGTGTCCCTGGCAGGCCGGGCAGTGCCGGTTGCCGCAGCAGCGCGGCAGGACATGGGAAGCATCGCAGGCTTCGCAGCGATAACACGTGCACCCGTTGCCCGGCGTGCGGCAAGCCATCAAGGCGTGCAGCACCTTCCTGTGGTGGCCGGGCAGGGTATCGCCGAAGCGGGCGAGATAAGCCGGCCCGTGCATCCTGAACAGATCTTGAAGGAGGCTCATCTCACAGACCCTCCATCACCGAGTCGATGAGCGCGCACGCATTCTCCTCTCCCTTGCGGGTCAGGTGCAGATAGAGCGTGGTGGTCTCGATGGAGGAGTGCCCCAGGTACTTTTGGATCACCCGCAGATTCACCCCGGCTTCGAGCAGGTGGGTGGCGTAAGCATGGCGCAGGGTGTGCACGCTCACCGAAGGCTTGCCGATACCGGCCTCGAACTTCGCCCGGCGGAAGGCCCCTTGCACCGAACTCTTGGCCATCGGGGTCGTGGAGGTTCCCCCCGAGCGCGAGTCGCGCCCGTAGGCGGGGAACAAGAGCCGGGGATTGCGGTGTTGTTTCCAGTGCTCGCGAAGCAGCGTGAGCGTCGTCTTGGGCAAGGGGACAAAGCGGTCCTTGGCGCCCTTACCACGGTGCACGTGGATCATCATGCGCTGCGCGTCGATGTCGCACACTTCCAGGTGCAAGGCTTCCTGCAAGCGCAACCCGCAGGCGTACACCGTACTCAAGAAAGCATGATTGTGCGAGGTACGCACGCAGGCCAGAATCGAGCGTACCTCCTCGCGGGACAACACCGCCGGTAGGCGCGACTCGCTGCGGGCTCGAAGATACTGAAACAGCCGCCAATCGCGCCCCAACACCGAGACGAAGAAGAAGCGGATGCCGCAGTAGCAAATCCGCATGGTGTTGGGCGACCAACGATCCCCATTGCGCCGGTGCAAGAAGTAAATTTCCAGCTCGGCTTCCGAGATCTCGGAAGGCTCCTTGCCGTGGAATTCAACCAGCATGCGAAGTGCGCGGGTGTAGGCTTGCACGGTGCGCTCGCCCTTGCCGGCCAAGGTCAAGGCGTTGACGGACTTCTGGTACCAATCGGTGTTCATGGGTATTCTCCTGAAAGGAATAAAGGGAATGCCCGCCACGAAACTCGTGACGAGCCCTGTCAGGAAAACAAACTCGAAGCAATCCGGCTAGCGCCTCAGCCGGAGTATGATTTGCGATTCAGAATGAACATGCCAAAATCGTGATGAACTCCCGCCGCGTAGCGGCTTACTTGAACCGGCCCATCGAGACGGACCTTCGCAAGCGGGCTTCGCCCACTTGCTCGGCCTCTCATGGGCAACGTTAGGTCTCAAAGGAAGCATCTATGGTTCGCCGAATCCGCAGACCAGTTCACGAACTTGCCGTGTCTGACTTTGAGGCACATCCCTGCTGGGAGTACGCCACGGACGAAGAAGACCGCGAAGACCAGGACGAAACAACAGTTCGTCCACTGCCGCTACCTGAGCTTGCTGCCGCAACCCAGCAAGTCATCGTTCAGGCCGTCTTCTTCTTTCCGAATGGCCGCGTCCGCGCTGGAATGATTACGCTAAACGCGGGCTCAGACCCGTCAGGCTATCAGCCGGTCCTCTTTCTTCCCAAGGGCTTCCTCACGTTTTACGAAGGTGCAAGTTTGCCGAAACCATCGACGCTGAAGCGCTTCATGGCCGCGCTGAAGAGAATTAGCCCTAGTCCGCTACCAATTCGGTTTGAATCTGCGCTCAGTGGCGCCACTGGCGCGCCACTCGCAGCAGGGCGCCTCGAAGGCCTATACTGGCTATCAAATTGGCGCACCGGAGAATTGCGCGTTGAGACCTAACCCATAAGGATTGAGGCGACGCGAAGCGTCGTTTCAATCCGCTGTTCAAGAAGCCCGGGGAG
>JBJXGQ010000008.1:0-3819 GCA_046160525.1 Burkholderiales bacterium | reverse complement strand
TTCAATCAGAGCTTCACGTTCCTTGGAAATGGCCACTTCCAAGCGGGCCTGCATGATGTAGAACGACAGCAAGGCAGAGCCCGCAGCTGTGAACATCGGCAGCATCATCCATATCATTGCGTCCATAATTGGCTATCTCTCTAACAGGGTCTATCGGCAAGCGGTGGGGAATCTTTAGTCATGGAGACAAAGTTTGTATTCACAGATTCTCGGCAGGGTGCTATGCTTCCTTCGCCCCGTGTCGATGACCAGACTAGCCGTCCCCCTTGTAGGCCGTGATTGCCCTTATTGGGGGCCCATCGATACCGCCTTCGGGGGCACATGATGGCTCCTCCACTGGGCCAGCTGACGGCCCTTTCCCTGCGCATTGGTAACCTTACCTTCGGTGGCGGCGACCCGGCCATGGCGGCCCTGCAGCGCGAACTAGTGGAAGGGCGCAAGTGGCTGACGCAAGAGGACTTTACGCTGATATGGAGCCTCGCGCGCGTGACGCCGGGCACCAACGTCGTCGCTTGTTTTGCCGGCGCGGGCTGGCGGCTCGCGGGCTGGACTGGCGCTATCGTGGCGGTGCTCGCTTCGTGCCTGCCCGCTGCCCTCTTATGTTACTGGCTGGCGGTGGCCGAGCGCCAATGGCAAGCCAATCCATGGCTGGCGGCGGCGTTGCGGGGGATCGCGGCCACGGTGGCGGGCCTGATGCTTGCGGGCGCGATCCTGTTGCTCAAACCGGCGTGGCGTGAAAACCGGCTGTTGCGCGCTCTGCCCTTCACGTTGGCGGCCGCCGCGGCATCCTACGCCGGCGGGCCACCGGTGGGTATTCTCGGGATGGCCGCGGTGGCGGGGTGGTGCTTTCCAAAACGATGAACCCGTTCCTCCTTTATTTCCTGCTCTTGAAGGCGACACTCACCTCCTTCAGCGGCCTATCCTCGCTGCCGGCCGTCCGTGACGATCTGGTGGTGCGGCGGCCGGTTTTGACGGATCGGCAACTGAACACCGCCGTCGCGATTACGCGCGTCTCTCCGGGCCCTTTTGGTTTGTATCTGGTGCCCGTGGGCTACTATGCCGGGGGTTGGCCCGGCGCGATCGCCGGTTTTGCCGCGATGGTGACGCCCGCCTTCCTGATTCTGGCGATGCTGCGATACTTTGCCCGGCGCACGCTGGACCGGCGCGCACTATCGGCGATCCAGGCGGTCACCCACGCCTCGGCCGGCCTGGTCTTGGCATCGGTGATCCCAATCGCGCGCGATGCGTTGACCGCGCCCTGGCAAGTGGTGCTGGCGGCAGTGGTGACGGCGGCGATGGTGGGCACTCGCTGGGATACCGCCTGGGCCGTCGCCGCCGGTGCCATCTGCGGGCTCATCGCGGGTTGAGCTCTTTTCGGATCTAGGTTTGATCTAGGTTGAAGACCAGCGAGGCCGCCAGCGTTCGCAGCCGAAGCCGCAATAGTGAGCGCCATTTTCGCCAGGAATTTTCGGCGGGAATTTTCGGCGGTTTGCGCTTCCCCCCCCCCACGAAGGTAGAATAGGCGCAGCCTGACCGAGAGGAGGCTTGCGGCATGATGTATCGCATTAGATTCAGAATGGCCCTGACAGCACTAGCTGTGACTTCCGTTTTCTTCACTGTTTCCGCAGTCAGCGGCTACCAAACAACAAAAAAGAGCACTAGTCTCAATGAGGAAGAGATTGCTCGCAAGAAGAACGCGCCCGAGTTCGATTATTATAACTATTTTAATCTCTACAAGCAACGCAAAGAATGGTGTGCTCGGCCAATGCTCACCGATGGAAACACGAATTACGTTACCTTCGAGGACTTGAAAGGCAATGCAGCATTCATGAATGTGCTAACCGGTTTCGAGAAGGATTGGAAATCCCGGATTGAAGCCGTGGTGGGACGGCAATACACGGGAGGTTTACACGGTCTAGGCGAGGCCGCCCTGGCTGCGCGGATGAAGGTGGCTCTTTCGCCTGATGCTGTGTCAAGACAAGCCGCCATGGATCAGGCACAGATAATGGCCGCAGAAACAATAATGAGGCGCGAAGCGGCATTGCGGCAGCACTTCGCTGCGATCGGAGCAGTCAGGGATCAATTCAGCCAGTGGGCTGCGAGAGAACTCGATAAGAGCGGCTCTAGACTGAAATGCAAAGCGGCAGTTCTCTACGTCAGCATGTGCCTGGATGACCAGTCTCTCGGGCTCTCCAACAACAGTCCTGGGCTTGTCCCTCTGATCCCACTTTATGAAAGATTCCCGTGCGTCCAAGGGCCCCCATGAACAATTGCCCCTGCGGACGTGGCCGAACGGCGTGAACATCTCAGTGTTATGAGTAGAGGGCTCCATGTTGGCGGGCTTGTCTCGGAGTGCGGCAAGGCTTCGGGGTGAACCAAATGTCCTCGTTTATAAGCCTCTCCTCACCCTCGGTGTGCACAAGTGAACGCGAGCATCCCCGGCTGTCTTCTTCAGGTACACGAGGGTAACGTGAACGCCGTCGTTCCGTTCGGTGTTGCGGAAATAGGGCCGGGGATTCGAGTGAGCCCGTGCTGTGCCATGACTGCCGCAGGGTGGCGGCGGTCTCCTCGTTACACGGATTGTTGATCGTCTCCTGGTTGAGCAGGCACACGATTTCGCCTTCCCATCCACTGCACCAAGGTGCGGTGCCATTGCTAAGCGGTGGATTCATCGCGATCGCTACTGGAGCGCCGCTGCTCCGGACCTGAGAATCGGCTCGAACGACAGCTGCGCTCTGCGGCCAATTTCCTCATCGAAATTGAGGGCGCCCTGGCCACGACCCCGAATTAGGGTGGACCGAACGTGTTTTCAGCAATCGGGACAAATGCCTGGATGAAGTGATGGATGTAAACCGCGATCCAGCGGTACGTCCCATCCAACAGGTGTCCGGCGACGGAGTTCGTCAGGATTCTCCGCACGAACGTTGACTGCGGCAATTGCCGCGGGTTGAAATGCATGAGGTTCGCCACTGCACGACCGAGGAGTGTGATCCCAAGGGAAGTCGTTGCCCCGAGAGCTATTGATTCCTTTCGGGAGCGCTACCTCGCCTGCCCCCAGAAACCCTCTCGATGTCACCACTTTGAACTTCGACGATCCCAAGCAAATGGCGGAGTTCCATCGCGCCTGGTTCGCCGCTTCCATCGCAGAAAGCGCTTCCCGTGCTGGCCAAGATGAATGAGGATGGCATCATCGACGAGAATGGGCTACCGCGTGTCCACGACGGTTCCCGTAGTTGATGCCGACGCGAACGTCGAGCAGCAGTAACGCGCGAGTCGCTCGTAATGCCTCTCCCGCGTATGGTCATTGCCGCCGGTCCATCCGGGGGGGCGGCAAGAGTACCCTTCTGAACGTTCTCAAACTTGACGGCGTGGACGCCTTCAATGTCGATGACCGAGCCGCCCGACTCTACGCGCAGATCCAGGGTAGTTCGACACCGATTTATCAAGGCGTCCCCTCTGACGTGCGTAACCAGGCCCGCGAGCAAATGCGCGATTCATTCGCGACCACATCGACAACCGCCGTTCGAGCAACAGGGGACATTTCTACTTTGCCGGGATGGGGACATTTCTGTTTTGCCTTGACAAGCACGATTTTCGCCATCACCCGCCGCTGCGTTTTCGGTTATGATGATGAGACGACGGAGACTCACTCGTGGAACACCGGCTTGGCGACGATATCGACGATTTTTGCATCAAGTGCAAGCGCCTCTCCAATCATCTGATCGTTTCGTTGCTGAACACAGAGGCCGCCAAGGTCCGCTGCCGAAGCTGCTATAGCGAGCACGATTTTCGCCATGAGCAGGCTCCGCCAACCAAGAA
>JBJXGQ010000007.1:0-20886 GCA_046160525.1 Burkholderiales bacterium | reverse complement strand
CACGGTCCGTTCGGTATCCGCGAACTGCGCCGCCTGCCCAACAAAGGGTGGGCACTTCTCGTGCAGGATGTGAACCTCGCCCTGCGCAGCGCGCACGATCTGCTCATGCAGTTTCGCTTCATCCCCTATGCGCGCATGGACGACCTCATGGTGAGCTTGGCTCCAGATGGCGCCGGGGTGGGGCCGCACTTTGACAGCTACGACGTGTTTCTCTTGCAAGGACACGGGCAGCGGCTCTGGCAATTAAGCACGCAGACGGATCTTTCCCTCGTGGAGAACGCGCCCCTTCGAATTCTCAAGAAATTTCGCAAGGAAGAGGAACATGTGCTCAATCCAGGGGATATGCTTTATTTGCCGCCTGGCGTTGCCCATAATGGTGTGGCCATGGGGCAATGCATCACCTATTCCATCGGATTTCGCTCGCCTTCCTTTCAAGAACTGGCCAGCGGCTTTCTCGCCGACTTGGAGGACGGCCTTAGCATTGAAGGAATGTACCAGGACCCACGGCTTCAAGCGGTGAACGCGCCCGCCCAAATTCCGGCGAGAATGATCGAAGAGGCGCACTCCCGCATCGCCAAGCTGGATACATCTCGTTCGCGCATCATGAAGTTCCTCGGGCGTCATCTTACGGAGCCCAAACCCCAGGCGGTTTTCTCCCCCCCCGCGCCTGCGCTCTCCAGAGCGAAATTTGCCGCGGCTCTTAAACTAGCCGGAGCCGAACTGGACCTTCGTACCCGGATGCTCTGGTTCGATAACCACCTATTCATCAACGGAGAGCACCTGGAACATTCGGCGGGCAACCAACTGGCCGAATTGGCCAACAGCCGCTGTCTTGCGCGCGGAAACACGGTGAACGGCACAACCCTTGAGAAACTCTACGAGTGGTACCGGGCGGGTTATTTGCTGGTGAAATAGTGCTCCACGCCACAAATCTCCATGGAAACCTCTCCAAGCATTCGCCACTTCGAAGGCATAGAACACTACGAGATCGCGATCGATGAATTGCTCGCGCAGGCGCGTATGCGTCTTTGCATCTTCGAGCCCCAACTAAGCGCGCGCTTCAACAGCGCCCGCCGTTACGAAGTGCTGCGAACTTTCCTGCTCGCCAACCGCGCCCGCGAGATTAGGATTCTGGTTCACGACGCCTCATCGATCACGCGTAGCTGCCCCCGCCTTGTACAACTGCTACGGCAATTCAGTTACGCGGTCCTCATCCACGAAACGCCCGAGGAAGCCAAGCGCATTTATGATCCCTTTAGCGTAGCGGACCACGCTGCCTACACCAGGCGCTTTCACCACGAAGATAACCGGGGCGTCACCAGCCTGGATGACGAAGCAACAGCCCTAGAACTCGTACGCCGCTTCGGCGAGATGTGGGAGCTCTCCTCTCCGGCCGTGACCGCAACGGTATTGGGCTTGTGAGCCAGTTGGGAAAAGAAGCCTCAAAGCTCTAGATTTGAATTCAAATCTTGGTAGAATCAGCGCCCGATCGTTGCCGGTCCCGGCCTGACGATTCTAAAATTTCCCTCAATGTATAAGGAAACTCGATGAAACAAGCACTCCTCGTAGGTGCAATTCTGGCGATCGCTTTGACTGCCTGTGGCAAGAAAGAAGAAGCGGCTCCTCCTGCTCCTGCACCGGCCCCCGCGGCCGAGGCTCCCGCCGCCGCCCCTGCTCCGGCTCCCGAGGCCGCACCTGCCGCGCCAGCTACCGATAGCGCCACTCCAGCGCCTGCTCCGGCCGAGCAAAAACCCGAAGAGAAGAAGTAATAGCTCCACCAGTATCGTAAAAAAGCCGGCGATTGCCGGCTTTTTTATTAGGTATTGCGGTCAGTTGTCAGACCACCGATAACCACGGCGTGCCCGCGTCCTGGTGCGCCACGCAGACTCGCCCCTTGAAATTTCCGGCTGACACTTCAATCGCGGACGTCACGAGACCAGGGTGATTATTCTCCTCGCTAAGATGCATAGCCACCACCGTACGAAGGGTTCCGGCCTGATCGACTTCCTTCAGGACTTGCATGGCGGCATCGTTATCCAGATGGCCCCAACGCCCGGAGATGCGCTGTTTTAGTGCCGCCGGATAGCGGCCGCGGTGAAGCAAGCCAGCGTCGTGGTTACACTCCAGGAGCAAGGCATCGCAGCCGGTTAATGTGCTGACCATGTGCGGCGTCACGCTGCCGGCGTCGGTCAGCAAGCCCAACCGGTGCTTGCCATCCGTGAAGACAAATTGCGAGGGTTCCCGCGCATCGTGAGGGACCGGGTAGGGCGTTACATGCAAACCGCCGATGGAAAAGGGCCGGTAACCTTGAATGAAATTTAGATCGATGGACTGGAAACGCTGCTCCATGCCGCGCAAGGTGCCCGGGGTCATCCACACTGGCAGTGCATACTTGGCCGCGAGCCGCGCAACGCCGCCAATGTGGTCGTCGTGCTCATGGGTGACCAGGATGGCGCTCAGGTCCTTCGGTTCGAGCCCCAGGCGGGCCAAGCGCTGCGAAGTTTCCGCGGCACTAAACCCGCAGTCGATAAGAAGCCGGCATCCATCGTGCTCGACAACGAGCCCATTACCTTGGCTACCGCTGCCCAGCGCGGCAAACCTCATCGCGTCATGGGACGCGCATCCGCTTGGGGGCGGCGCTAACGAAGGTCATCCTTGAGCAGCGCGAGGATCCTCGATGCGGTATTGGATTTCTCCGGTTCGCCCTTGGCGTTGAGCACCCGGACCTCGGATCCGGCGTCGGCTTCGTTCACCGCCACCCGGTACTGATCCGGCTCGGGTTTCTTGGCGTCGCCCTTGAAGAAAGACCAGAAGGAACTCTCTTTTTTCGCCGTATCCGGATTTTGGTAGCGCACGAAGTACAAGCCACTGGAGCGGTCGCGGTCTTGCACGGTGAATCCCAGCCGGTCCAACGCGAGCCCCACACGGCGCCAGGCGCGGTCGAAGTCGTCCTTGACTTCCAGTACGGGCGTCCCGTCGGGAAGCTTACCTAGTGCCGCGCGCGGTTCTGGCGGTTTGACTGCCTCGCGCCGCTGCTCGGTCACCACCGATTCGCTAGCACCCAGGCGCATCATCAGCCTTGCCAGCATTTCCATTTCCAGTTCCGGCTCCGTGGGGCGCGGCTGCCAGATGGTGGGATTTTGCCCGCTACGATTGTTTTCCTTGTAGGCCTCGTACATGCCCCGGTGCGTGATGTAGATCTCCGAACTATTGCCATCGGCGCTACGCTCCAGGCGGCTACGAAATTTGTCGCGCTCGGGCGTGGAGTAGGCCTGATCGATCACCTTGCCCAGCAATTTGCGCAGGGCCGAGGCCGGCACCTTGGCCCGGTTCTCCGCCCAATCCGTTTCAATGATGCCTACATCGGGCGCTTCGCGGTCGATGATGAAGCCCATCTCCTGCCAGAATTCCTTCAGCGCCGGCCACACTCGTTCGGCCGGGCGCTGGACCACCAGCCATCTCTGGGTACCCGCGCGTTCGATGCGAAGGCCTGGCACCTGCGGAAGAAGCGCATCTGCCTTGGGCTTCGCGGGACCTTCCTTGTTGTATTGCGAGTAGGACGCCGGTCCCGCATCCGGCAAGGCATAGCGGTCCGAGACCGGCGGTTGGGAAAGATCCTCGGGAACATCCAATTGCTTGCCTGTCTTGGCGGACTTGTAGTCCACCTTTCGGCCTTCCAGGACTTTGCCCGAACAACCTATAAGGGCACTGAGGAGAAATACTGCAACCGGAAGGAGTCGGTGATGCATGAGTTGGGCTGTGGTTCCTGTGAGTACGGTATTAAGCCGGTAGAAGACTGGCCGAGATGCCAGCTTGCTCCATCGCGCTCTTGAGCAATGGATGGAAGGAACTCGACAAAGGGGTCATGGGCAAGCGGATACCACCGCGAATTTTCCCCATTTGCTCCAGGACCCATTTCACGGGAATAGGGTTCGCCTCCACGAATAAATGCCTGTGCAGCCCAAGCAAGCGGTGGTTGATGGCACGCGCCTTTTCGGCATCTCCCTTCAACGCGGCGTCGCACATTTGACGCATCGCGGCTGGTGCCACGTTGGCGGTCACGGATATAACGCCGTGGCAACCCATGAGCATCAATGCCAGCCCGGTTCCATCGTCCCCGCTATAGATGCCAAACCCCTTGGGTGCGCGCCGCACCAACTCCGATCCGCGCTCGATATTTCCAGTGGCGTCCTTGATGCCCACGATGCCGGGCACTTCGGCGAGCCGCAATGCGGTGTCGGTGCTCATATCGCATACGGTGCGCCCCGGCACGTTGTACAAAATGGTGGGGATGCCAGCGGATTCGGCAATCGCGCGAAAATGCCGGTAGAGCCCTTCCTGCGTGGGCTTGTTGTAGTAAGGCACAACGGACAAACACATATCCGCACCCGCCTTCTTGGCGAAAGTCTGAAGCTCGATGGCTTCGCGCGTGGAGTTCGCTCCCGTACCCGCGATGATGGGGATGCGCTTGGCGGCGTGCTCCACCGCGGTCTTGATTAACTGGGTGTGCTCTTCCACATCAACCGTGGGAGATTCGCCCGTGGTACCCACCACGACGATGCCGTCGGTTCCCTCCGTGATATGCCAGTCGATCAGCTGCTTGAAAGCGACCATATCCAGGCGGCCATCTTCCGTCATGGGAGTAACGATGGCCACAACACTACCGGTCAGCATGGGTCCCTCGGGCGCGTGTTAAAAATAGGCGGGCTAGTGTAGCGCAATTCGCGGGAAACTCCGAAACGCAATCCCGCGCCCGCTTACAGGTTCGCCGGTAAAGGCGGGAGCAACGCGCCAAGCATGCGCATGATGACCTCGGCGGCGTGCTCGAAAAGATTAAGCAGTGCCGGCCCGAGCATCGGAACCATCACATAGAGCGCCAGAAAACCCACGGCTAGGGTCACGGGAAATCCCACGGCAAAGAGGTTAAGCTGGGGCGCGGCGCGGCTCAGAATTCCGAAGGAAACGTTCGCCACCAGCAAGGTCGCGATCACGGGCAAGGCGATGAGCAAGCCGTACAGAAAAATGCTCGCCCCCGATTGCGCGGCCAGGAGGAAGCCCTTTGCCGCCAAGGGATCGGGTGCCACCGGTAGCACCCTGAAGCTCTCCACCAAGGCCGTCATCACCCAATAATGGCCGTTCGTGGCCAGGAAGATGAGCGTGGTGAATAACCCCAGGAACTGGCCCATCACCGCCGTTTGGGCCGTGGTTTGGGGATCGAAGAACACAGCGAATCCCAAGCCCATCTGCAAACCCATGAGTTGCCCCGCGGTTTCCGCGGCGGTCAAGGCTAGGCGCACCACGAATCCCATGGCCAAACCGATGAGCAACTGCTGCATCGCGATGAAAATCCCTTCGGGGGAGAACAAGGCGGTCTTGGGAAGGCCCGGCAGCATGGGCCCAATGATTACCGCCAGCAGAATCGCCAGCCCTACCTTGGCCCGTATGGGAATGCTGCGGTGGCCCAGGACGGGTTCCGCGATGATCAAACCGAGAATTCGGAAGAAAGGCCAGAAGAAAACCGCTAGCAGCGCTTCGAGTTGCGCCGAACTGAAATTGACCACCGTCTAGCCGATGATTCCAGGGATGTCCTCGAATAAGCGCCGGGTGAAATCCACGAAGGTGCTGATCATCCAAGGCCCGGCGATGACTCCAGCGACGAACACCGCGAGCAACTTCGGGATGAAGGACAAGGTCATCTCGTTGATCTGTGTTGCCGCCTGAAAAATACTCACCACCAATCCCATCACCAATGATGTCAGCAGCAGGGGAGCCGAGATCAGCATGGTGACCCACAAGGCTTGCTGCACCAGGGACAGGACGCTTTCCGAATTCATAGTCTATTAACCAAAGGTGCGTACCAGGGAGCCGACGAGCAAGTTCCAGCCGTCCACCAGCACGAATAACATCAATTTGAATGGTAGCGATACGATCACCGGCGAGAGCATCATCATACCCATGGACATGAGCACGCTGGCCACCACCATGTCGATCACGAGAAACGGCAAGAATATGACGAATCCGATCTGAAAGGCCGTCTTCAACTCGCTGATCACGAAAGCGGGTACGAGAACCTTGAACGGTATTTCCTCCGGGCCGGCCAGGGCGGGCGAATTGGACAACTTCACGAACAGCGCCAAGTCCGATTCGCGCGTCTGCTTCACCATGAAAGCCTTCAAGGGCTCGCCCGCTTTCACCACGGCGTCATTGAAGTTGATCTGGTTGCGCGAGAGCGGCAGGTAAGCCTCGTTGTAGATGCGGTCGAAGGTGGGCGCCATCACGAAGAAGGTGAGAAACAGCGAAAGCCCAATGAGCACTTGATTGGGCGGCGCCTGAACGGTACCCAGGGCCTGCCGCAACAGCGACAACACGATCGCAATGCGGGTAAACGCCGTCATCATCAGCAACACGGCGGGCAGGAACGTGAGCGCCGTGAGGAAAAGCAGGGTCTGGATAGGCAAGGAGTAAGTCTGCCCGCCTCCCGCCGCCGGTGTAACGTTGAAGGCCGGTAATCCTTGGGCGAATGCCGCCGTCATCCCCCAAAACAAAGCCAGCCCCAGGGCCGCGGGTAATACTCGCTTCACGGCTTGGAAGTGCCGGAACCGGCCTTGCCGTGCATGGCTCGTTGCAACCACGAATTGAAGGTCCCCGGGGACGGAGCATCGCTCGGAAGGGAATCGCTGCCCGCCGGGCGGGGCATGCTGTGTAGCGCGGTCACTTGGCCCGCGCCCACACCCACGACGATCCATGTATCGGCCACTTCGAGCAGCACCACTCGCTCCTTGGGGCCGAGCATCACGCCACCACGTATCTTGAGCAGGCCACCGCCGAAATGCTGGCCCTGAGACATGCGGCGCAATACCCAAGCGAATAACCCGATCACCCCGAGGACAACGGCCAGGGCGAAAAAAACTTGCAGGAGGCTATAGAAGGAGTTGGATCCGGGTAGGGCAGCAGCTTGTTGTGCCCACAGGGGCTGCGATGGCGGAAAAGCTAAGAATACGAAGGGGCGGTACCCCAGGCGCCTCATCGGTTGAGCCGGCGTAGCCGCTCCTCCGGCGCGATCACATCGGTGAGCCGAATGCCGAACTTATCGTTGACCACGACCACTTCCCCTTGCGCCACCAGGCAACCGTTCACCAGCACGTCCATGGGTTCGCCCGCCAGCCGGTCCAACTCGATGACCGAACCTTGCGCGAGTTGAAGGAGGTTACGAATCTGAATTTTGGTACGCCCCAGCTCCACCGTCATATGGACCGGGATATCCATCACCATCTCCAGGTTGGCCGGCGGCGCGGCGCCAGGCGTGGCGGATAGCTCCTTAAAGACCGGTTTAGCCACTGCCGCCGAGGCCAGCACCCCTGCGCTTTGCGCGGTCGCGGCTTCAACGGGGCCTTGCTCCGCCATGGCGGCGGCCCAATCGTCCGCGCTCAAATCGTCTTTTACTTCCTGTTCGGCCATCTTACTCTCCGGGGCCCGCCTCGGTCTCCACCGCGCCTAGGCGGCGCTGCACCTTGAGCGCGTAACGGCCATTGTTCAATCCGTACTGGCACTCCACCATCGATACGCCATCCACCTCGGCATGCACGGTGTCCGGCATATCGATGGCAATCACATCCCCCGCCTTGAGTGACATCAACTCGCGGACCGTGATGGAGGTGTGGGCCAAGTTGGCCACCATCCCCACCTCCGTGTCGCGAATTTGGCGAGACAGCGTGGTTAACCACCGGTTATCTCCTTCTTGCCGGTCCGCTTGCACACCCGCGTAGATCACGTCGCGAATGGGCTCCAGCATAGCATAGGGGATACATACGTGAATATCGCCGCCGCCCGGGGTGAGGTCGACGGAAAAGGTCGACACCACCACCACATCCGTGGGTGTGGCGATGGTGGCGAACTGCGTATTCATTTCTGAACGTACGTACTCGAATTCGAATTCCTGAATGGATTGCCAGGATTTCTGGTACTCCTGAAAAAACACGTTCAGGATACGCCGGATGATGCGCTGCTCCGTGGCGGAGAAATCACGGCCCTCGACCCGCATGTGAACCGTGCCGCTGCCTCCGAAAATATTATCGATGACCTGAAAGATCAGCGCGGGCTCGAAGACGATGAGAGCGGTCCCGCGCAGGGGTCTGATATTGACCAGATTGAGGTTGGTTGGCACCACGAGGTTGCGAATAAACTCGCTGTATTTCAACACGCGCACCGCGCCCACGGAAATTTCCGCGGTCTTGCGCATGAAATTGAAGAGTCCTATGCGAAAAAGCCGCGCGAACCTTTCATTGACCAATTCCAGTGTGGGCATGCGCCCGCGAACGATGCGTTCCTGGCGCCCAATCTCATAGGGCCTGACGCCTCCTTGATCCTCATCGGGCGCCTGCTCCTCCGCGTCGCCACCCACGCCACGTAGCAGCGCATCGACTTCTTCTTGAGAGAGGACATCCTCGGCCATGGCTCTCCGGGTTCAGCCTATTGGATCACGAAGGAGGTCAACAACACATCGGTCACGCCCTTCTTGGGAAGAACCACGTCTTGCTTGGGCGCGTCCGCCTCCTCGCCATCCCCGGCATCCTTGACCGGCTTTTTACGCTTTTTAGAAACGCGAATGCCCAAGGGTTCGTTCACCGCCAGCCGAATCTCCGTTCGCAGGCGGTTCTTGCCGTCAAGAGTGACAAGCTCATCGGCTTGCTTGCTCGACAAAAGCAGCACGACCGCGTTGCGGATTTCCGGCATGTGCTGCTTGATTTTTTCCGTGTAGTCTTCCTTCGACAATTTCAAATCCATACCCACTTGCAGATAGCGCTGCGTATCTCCGGCGAGGTTCACCACAAAGGGCTCCATGGTGAAGAACACGGGAGCTTTCTTTTTCTTTCCGCCTTCATCGCCGCCTTCTTCAGATCCATCTCCCTCCGCGTCTTGCGCATCCTCTGCATTTTTATCCAGTGCCGCGTGCTGGGCCTTGCCGCCGTGCTTGCCCGACATCACGAGAAACGCCGCCGCCCCGCCTCCAGCCACGAGCAACACTACCAGGCCCGCGACGATGAGGAGCAGCTTCTTTTTCTTGGGAGGGCTCGCCGCCGCGGGCGCCGCTTCTACTTTCTTTTCTTCCTTTGTGGACATGACTCACTCCTTAACGCTGGGAATCCATCGCCTCTCGAACCCGAGAGGGAGCGGGCCACATCGGCCCACGGCATGAATATCGGCCTGGAACTACGAATCGTGAGTCACAAAGCGCAAAGCACCCAAGAAAACAAGACGCTTCTGGGAGAAGTTTAAGTGTTTCCTAACGGGGGTGCAACAGGCAAGCAGTGGCTGCCGGGGAGCCCGGGAGTGGATTTCCCTTTATGAAGCCCAAAGGACTGGTCTCGCCCGCTCAGGCGAAGGTATCCACGAGCCCGATATTCACTCTTACACGCGGTGGCGCAACTTCCGCGACGGCTTCCGTCTCATTCCACGCCGCCACTGGCTCGCCAGAATGCCCGCTTGAGCGTTCATGTTGCTGGGACTGCGATTGGCTGTTGACGGATACCCCTCCGAGAGTCAATCCGCCAGCAGCCAGGGAGCTATCCAGCCTAGACAGGGATTCCGATATGGCATCGCGCACAGCGGCGTGGGGGGAGGCAAACACCAAGGTCGCATGGTCGCGATTGAGCACCATCTGCACTTCCACGGGCCCAAGATTGGGAGGTTCCACCTGCAAGTGGACGACGTGCAAATTCTCCTTCGCCATCCAGACGATGCGCTGGCCCAAGGCCTCGCCCCACCCCGGGCTTTTGACGGGTTCGGGTATATGGCGTGGATTGAAGACCTCGGAGGGCCGCGGGGTGCTTGTGGATTTCTGCACATCGTGCGGGGCGGCCGCACCCACAGCCCGGATCCCGTCCGTGGCCGGCACTTCTACCTTTCCTGGTTCCAACGGGTTGGCCCCAGGGGAACTTGCCGCGGCGGCAATGAGCTCGTCCTTGACCGGGGAATTCGCTACGGGAGTGGCCGGTTCAAGTTTGCCCTTCGCATCTGCCCGCCCTCCCACCTCGATGGCAATTTCCAGGGCATCAGTGCGCTGTGCCGCCGCATGAAGATTTCTGGCCTGCACAGCGGGCAGGGCCTGGCCTTGGGGGATCATTGCCGGGGGAGGCGCCATGCCAGGTGCTAGTTGCGCCACAAGAAATTCCGGGAGCACCTGTACCTCGGCACTCGCGGGCGGTTCATCGGCGCCAGAGACCGGTGCGCCGGGTTTGCCTGTCACATGGGCCGCCAGCACTTCCTCGAAATTCATGAGCTCGGTCCCATCGAGCACGATTTGGATGCCTTCCACATCCGCGTCCGCGGTGCCCGCGACGGCGGCAACAGAGTTCGATGCGGCAGGTGACGAAGCAGTTATTGCTGGTATGGCGGGCATGAGAGGCTCCTTGGATAGCCTTTCATTGTGCAAGCGGGGTGCCATGCCGAAAAAACCGTCCCCGCAGAGGGAAGCCGGGTGCTCAGGCCGGCACTCTACTCGGCGACCGGCAAGTTCGTGCCGCTACGAGCGGCAAATTCATCCTGGAGTTTTTGATCCGCCCGGCGCTCCTTGATTTGCTCAGCCAGGCGGTGGCGGGTCTCCAAAGCCAGCAAAGCCTCGTGGCGGCTCTTCAAGGCTTGCCACTCCTTGAAGCCCGCCTCCCAGGCTTGCGCGCACCGAGCGACTTCCTCGCGTTGTTGCACTTTTGCCCGCTCCAGCTTCGCCGTGAAAGCCAGATAGTCCTGCCAACGATAGACTTCCATGCCTGCGCGCTGGGCGCTATCCAGTTGCCCGCTATATTCGGAACTGTACTGGCCGAGTAGGGCGAGTTTGCCTTGCGCCTCGGTGCGGCGCGCACTGAGAAGACCCAAACGCCGCTCGGCCTCGTCCAAGCGCATCTTGGCTACGCCCAATAGGGGTGCTAGTCCAAAGGACGCCATGGCAAGCCCTAGGCTACAACAGCCTCGGACAGCAAGGCGCTTAACTGGGCCTTGCTTTGGGCGAAGGGCGCTCTAGTGCGCATGTCCTGGCGTAGGAATTCCATCATTTTTGGATAGAGCACAATGGCGCGGTCCACCACCGGATCGCTGCCACGGGCATAGGCTCCCACGGTGATCAAATCACGCGCGCGCCGGTAGGCGGAGTACAGTTGCCGAAAGGTGCGCGTCAGATCCAGATGGCCGGCATCGAGCAATTCCGTGATCGCCCGGCTGATGCTCGCCTCCACATCGATGGCCGGATAGTGCCCTTGATCGGCCAACTCGCGCGACAGCACGACGTGCCCGTCGAGAATCGCACGCGCGGCGTCGGCCACGGGATCTTGCATGTCATCCCCTTCCACCAACACCGTGTAGAACCCCGTGATGGAGCCACTCTCACCGGCGGCATTGCCCGCGCGCTCCACCAACTGCGGCAGCTTTGCGAACACCGACGGCGGGTATCCCTTGGTAGCGGGCGGCTCGCCAATGGCAAGGGCGATCTCGCGTTGGGCCATGGCGTAGCGCGTGAGGGAATCCATGATGAGCAGCACGTGCTTGCCCTGTTCGCGGAAGTACTCCGCGGTCGCCGTCGCATAGGCGGCGCCGTGCAAACGCAAGAGCGGCGGACTGTCCGCGGGCGCGGCGATGACAACGGAACGGGCCAATCCATCAGTACCCAGAATGGTTTCGATGAACTCCCGGACCTCGCGCCCGCGCTCGCCGATCAGCCCTACCACCACCACGTCAGCGTCGGTGTAACGCGCCATCATGCCCAGCAAAATGCTCTTACCCACACCGCTCCCGGCAAAGAGCCCCAGCCGCTGCCCGCGCCCTGCCGTGATCAACGCATTGATGCTCTGCACGCCCACGTCCAACACCTTCCGAATGGGTGCGCGCTCCATGGGATTGACGGGGCGGCTGTGTAAAGGTACGTGACGCTCCACTTCAAAGGCTCCGAGTCCGTCCAAGGGCCGCCCAGCACCGTCCAGCACGCGCCCGATCATGGCCGGCCCTACAGGCACCTGCTTGGCACGGTCCTCGGCACGCCGGCGCGGCACGAAGTCCTCGCCTAAGCGCGGGATGCGCGCCAATGCAGGATCCAGGGGTACAACCAACGCGCCCGGCTTAAGACCGTAGATATCCGTGGAGGGCATTAGAAATAGGCGCTCGCCTGAGAAACCCACCACCTCCGCGTCGACCCTTTGGCGCCCAGGCCCCAGAACATAACAACTCTGCCCCACGGGAAGTTTGAGGCCCACCGCCTCCATGACCAAGCCGGCCACACGGGTGAGGCGCCCGCTCACCGCCCAAGGCTGCACGGCTCCTGCGGCGCTCTTGCAATCCTCGAAGTAGCGGCGCCAAGTGGGCTGCACGGCTATTTAGCCTTTTCGGGTTGCCATGTGTCTTCTTTTCCGAGCACCGCCACCAAGCGGCTCCAGCGGGTTGCCATGGAAGCGTCCACCTCGCTCTGGGGAGTTTCCAACCGGCAGCCACCGCGCTCGATGCGCGAATCCTCGCTCACTTTCCAGGTGATCTGGGCCAGCGTGGGATCGGCCGCGAGGAGGGGTTTTACCAGCGCGGCATCGTCCGGGTGAAGATGCAAGACCGTTTGCTGGCTCAGGCCAGGCAACGCACCCATGACCTCGCGCAGCACCGCCAAGACGGCTTCCGGATTCAATGCCAAGCTCTGGCGAATCATCAGCTTGGCCAACTCCAGGCTCAGGGAAAGCACTTCGCCCGCGAGGTCCTTCTCCAACTCCTGGCGCAACAGGCCAAGGGAGTCCATCAAACCCTTCAGCGCATTGCGTTCCGCTATGTCGTGCTCAGAGGCTTGCTTGCGCCCCTCCGAGAACCCTAGGGAATAACCCTCGGCGCGCGCCTGATCGAGGGCTTCTGGGCCGGTCGCGGCGGAAATGCTTTTCTCGTCCAAGGCCGCTTGCAAGGCCGCAGCGTCCGCTTCGGCCTCTCCTGGCCCAATGAGCCGGGGTTTCCAGGTGCGCAACCCAGTAAGGTCTGCTGGGCCAAGGACCTTACTGGACAAGGCTCTCCTCGCCCTTGCCGCCCATCACGATTTGCCCCTCGTCGGCGAGGCGGCGGATGGTGCGCAGGATCTCGCGCTGGGCCTCTTCCACCTCGGTGAGCTTCACCGGGCCCTTGGACTCCAAATCATCGCGCATCATCTCGGCAGCGCGCTGCGACATGTTCTTGAATATTTTTTCCTTCAGCTCAGGAGACGTTCCCTTGAGAGCGACGATCAGGCTGTCCGACTGGATCTCGCGCAAGAGCGTTTGGATGGCGCGGTCATCGAGGTCCATCACATTGTCGAAGACGAACATCTTGTCTTGGATCTTTTGCGCCAGATCCGCATCCACTTCTCGCAAATGGGCGGTGACCGCGGATTCCGTGGCGGCGCCTATGAAATTCAATATCTCGGCAGCCACCTCCACCCCGCCACCCTTGGTTTTCTTGATCTTGTCGGCACCGTTGAGCACCTGGGTCAGCACATCGTTCAAATCCTGCAGCGCGATGGGCTGAACACCGTCCAAGGTGGCAATGCGCAGCAGGACGTCGTTTCGCAAGCGTTCCGGAAATTTATTGAGAACTTGCGCCGACTGGTCCGCATCCAGGTGGATAAGGATGGTCGCAATGATTTGCGGATGTTCATTCTTGATGAGCTCGGCCACCTGGCCCGGGTCGAGCCATTTCAGGCTTTCGATTCCGGCGCTGTCCGGTGTTTCCAAAATACGGTCCAGCAGGGTTGCGGCGCGCTCTGGGCCCAAAGCCTTGGTCAACACGGAGCGCAGGTATTCCGCGGAATCCCCGCCAATCTTGCTACGCGTACCGGCTTCGGTGAGAAAATCGCGCAACACGGCCCCGACCTGCTCCTTGGGCAAGGTACCCAAGCTCGCGATGGCCATACCCAGTCTTTGCACGTCCTTGGGGCCCAGGTGCTTCAAGACCTCAGAGGCCTCCTGGTCACCCAAGGCGACCAGAAGAATGGCACTTCTCTGGACGCCGTCAGCCTCGGCCATGGTTCCGGTCCCTCACGCTTCCATCCAATCCTTGATAATGCCCGCCACGATCTTGGGCTCGCTCTTGGCCAATTCCTTGACTGCCAGCATTTCCATGGCGAAGGGATCTTCCGCGGCTTTCCCAACCGCGGCGGCTACGCCGGCGGATTCCGCCGCCTGCGCTTGCTCCGCGCGCGCGAGTTCGCCTTGCGCCTGCTGGCCCGAACGCGCAATGTCGCGCAGGGCGGGCCGCAGCAGACCGAACCAGGCATAAATGAGAATCAACGCCAAGCCCAAATACTTGGCCACGTACATCACCCCTTCAGGCGCCATCCACCGGTCCATCCAACCGCGCCAAGGGGAAGACGCCTCCTCGGGTTGCTCGCCAGAGAAAGGCGCATTGACGACGTTGACGGAGTCGCCGCGATCCTTGTTGAATCCCATGGCCTCACGCACCAGGTTGTTGATCTGCGCGAGTTCGGGCTCCGTGAGCGCCGTGGGCTTCTTCTTCTCCTTGGTCACACGGTAATTCACCACCACGGCCACCGACAGCCTCTTGATCGCGCCCACCTCCCCTTTGACGTGGCGGATGGTCTTGTCGATCTCGAAGTTGACCGTGTTTTCCTTATGCGTATTGGAGGGTACTGGCGGGCCAGCTCTCGCCGCGGGCTGCGGCCCAGGGGCCACCAGTGGTGCGCTGGCCGCACCCGGCGGCTGGTTAGACAACGCACCCGGCACGCCAGCCGGTGGGTTGGGCTGGGTGGAGATGGTCTCCACCGTCTGCTGGCTCCGAATGGAAGAATCCTTTGGCGTGGCGTTGGGCTTGTAACTCTCCGAAGTCTGCTCCGACTGAGAAAAATCCAAATCGGCCGCCACCTGTGCGCGTACGTTACCCGCGCCGACAATGGGCTCCAGAATATCCTCGATGCGCCTGGCGTAGCGTTGCTCCACCGCATGCACGTATTCCAATTGGGAGGAATCCAATCCCGTGGCGGGACCATCGGCCTTGGCGCTCAATAGTTTCCCGCTTTGGTCCACCACGGTGACGTTGCGCGCGGAGAGCTCGGGTACGCTGCTGGCCACCAAGTGGGCGATGGCACCCACTTGAGCCGCATCCAAGGTCCGGCCTGGATGGATGTTCACCAGTACCGAGGCACTGGGCTTTTGCTGTTCGCGCACGAAGACGCTAGGGCGCGGCACGGCGATATGCACGCGGGCGGACTGCACCGGGGCCATGGCCTGTATGGTTCGCGACAACTCCCCCGCCAAGGCCCGTTGGTAGTTGAGTTGTTCCATGAACTGGCTGACGCCAAATTTCTGCGAATCCATCAGTTCGAAGCCAACGGCTCCTCCCCTGGGGAGTCCTTGGGTGGCGAGCTTCAAGCGGGCTTCGTACACGGCCGAATCGGGCACCAGGATGGTGGTCCCGCCTCCGGCGATACGATAGGGCAATTGCATTTGGGACAAGGAGGCAATGATATCGCCGCCGTCGCGTTCGGACACATTGGAGTAGAGCACGCGGTACTCGGGTGTGCGCACCCATGCCCAAGCTACGATAAGGAAAGCAACCACCAAGGCGATTGCGCCAGCCAGGGCGAGTTTCTTGGTGGTGGAGAGGTTTCCGAGGCCCTCGCGAAGGGCTGTGAGTGTTAGAGCAGGAGCCTGAGCCATTGAGTTCTAGGCGCTCACACACTCATATTCATGATTTCCTGGTAGGCCGAGACGAGCCGGTTGCGCACCTGAACCATGGTCTGGAAGGACAAACTCGCCTTCTGCAAGGAGACCATGACCTCATGAAGATCGGTATTCGGCACGCCCTGGTCGAAATCGCTTTGCATGCGCGCGGCTTCAGCCTGCGCGCCGTTGACCTGGTCCAAGGCGCTCTTCAACAGCTCTCCGAATTCCGGGGCACCGGCAACAGGCGCGGACTCCTTGCCGGAAGCTTTTGCCGCCGCGACACTGAGTTCCTGCAGAAGTTGGTCGATTCCCGGTGTATTCATGGAGTGTGTTGCAAGCCTTGCTTTGCCGATACCTGATGCTTCAAAAGGTCAATGGATCGCAAATGATGTGCCACCCTCAACCCTACGTCCAAACTTAATCTCCAACTCCCAGCCCGCCGGCTGCGCCCCCGCCATCTTCTTCCCGGTAACGCTGCAATTTGTGCCGCAAGGTGCGTTCGCTCATCCCTAGGCGCTCCGCCGCCGCCTTGCGGACTCCTTTTACTTGCGCCAGGGTTTCCATGATGTGCTCGCGCTCCAAGGATTTGAGATCTCTGCCAACCCCTTCAGCAGGATTACGCTCGCGCTCTTGCGCCGGTGCAGCCAGCGGCAAGTACAGATGCTCTGGCTCGATCACGCCACCGGGCGCCAGGATCACGGCACGCTGTATGACATTTTCAAGCTCGCGGATGTTACCGCGCCAGCCATAGGCGGTCAAAGCCATCGCCGCCCCGTCGCTCAAGCCCAGGGGTTTTCCCGCCCCGTGCCTGGCGAGTAAGCGGCGTGCGAGCGGAACGATATCCGCGGGCCGCTCGCGAAGGGGCTTCAGATGCAAGGGGAAAACGTTCAGCCGGTAGTACAGATCCTCGCGAAAACGGCCCTCCGCTACTTCCTTTTCCATGGATCGGTTGGAAGTGGCCAGCACCCGCACATCCAAAGCAATGGCGTGTTTGCCACCGACTCGCTCCACCTCGCGCTCCTGCAACACGCGCAGGAGTTTCGACTGCAAGGGCAGCGGCATCTCGCTGATTTCGTCCAGTAGCAGGGTGCCCCCTTGCGCCTGTTCGAATTTTCCAATGTGGGATTGGCTGGCACCCGTGAAAGCGCCCTTCTCGTGGCCGAAGAGCGTCGCCTCCAACAAATTCTCGGGAATAGCCGCGCAGTTGATGGCAATGAAGGGCTTAGCGGCGCGAGGGGAAAGGCGGTGGACATAGCGCGCCAGCACCTCCTTGCCCGTGCCGCTCTCGCCCGTGATGAGAACGGTGGCGCCGGACGCCGCCACACGCTTGGCAAGCTCCAACAGCGCAGCCGTCGCCGGATCGTGGGTGATGAATTCGGCATCGCCGTTCGCGCCGCTGGGCAGCATCCAGCGCGCGACTTCGGCCACGAGGTCTTGGGGTTCGAAGGGCTTGGTAAGGTAATTACACGCCCCGGCGCGCATGGCGTCCACAGCCTTATCGATCATCCCATAGGCCGTCATCAGCAGCACGGGGGTTGCGGGATGGTCGCGCTTGATGGCGCTCAACAAGGCGTGCCCGTCCATAGGCCGCATTTGAACATCGGTCACCACGATTCCCACATGGTGATCCGACAACACGTCCATTGCCTCGTTGCCGTGTTTAGCCGCAAGCACGGAATAACCGGAAAGCTCCAGGGTATCTCGCAAAGCTTCGCGCAGGGCAGCGTCATCCTCCACCACCAATACCGGCAACGGTTTCATGGGTGGCCGCCCGCTTTCGCCAGCGGAAAAGACAGCCTGAAGAGCGACCCTCTGCCCTTCTCGGATTCGACCTCGATGTCCCCGCCATGGGCTTGCACCACCGATTGCACGATGGCCAAACCCAGGCCGGTGCCCTCGGTCCGGGTAGTAAAGAATGGCTCAAACAAGCGTTCCCGCACCGCAGCCTCCATGCCCTGCCCGTTATCGCTGACTTCGATCGAGACGCGGTCTTGCTCCCGCAGTCCACGCGCTTCGACATGGGCACCCGCCTCGCAGGCCTGCATGGCATTCTCCAGCAGATTGACGATCACGCCGGCCAGCGCTTTCGCATTTCCGCGAATCGGTGGCAGACCCACGCCCGCATCCACGCGCAATTCAATCCCCCGGGCGGCGAACTGCGGCTCCACCACTTGGTAGGCCTCACGCAGCAATGCAGCCACCGCAAGATTCTCCTGCATGGCGGGGGCACCACGTAGAAACAGCAGCATGTCCTGAATCATCCGCTCCAGGGCCCGCAAACGCTCCAGCGCTTTCTGGGCGAAGCGCTGGCGGTCCGCTTCACCGAGATGTTCGCGTGTGAGATTGCCGGTGTAGAGTATCGCGCTCGCCAAGGGCGTGCGCAGTTGGTGCGCCAAGCCGGCGGCCATTTCCCCCATGGACGACAAGCGTTTATGGCGCTCCAGTTGCTCCTGCATCTCGTGGGCTTCCGTGATATCGGTGAGAAGCAATATGCGCCCGCCTTCCTGGGCGGCCGCGGTCAAATTCAGGCGGCGCTCGCCCGTGGGGGCACCGATGCACCACTCGCCCGCCGTGGAGGTGGATTTCAGATGATAGGTTTCCACGTCGCGCCATGGAATACCCAATACCGCTTCTCCCAGCAAATTCTTCGCCGTGGGATTGATTTCCATCACGACGCCCAGCTCATCGAGCACGACCACCCCGCCGGGAAGCGCGTCCAGCAGGGAGGACAAGCGCGACGATAGCGCTGCTTTCTCTTGGTATTGCTGGCGCAACGCGCCGTTGGCTACCTCCAACTCACCGCTCAAACGCTGCGCCTGCTGCTCCAGTTCCTGGTAAGCCTCCGACAAGCGGCCCGAGGCCTCGTTGAACAAAGAGAAGGCGCGCTGCAACTCCTCCGCGCTCAGGGTTTGTTGCGTCTCAGGCAATGAAGCGTCCCGGCATGGCTTTGTAGTGGCAACCTATTGTAGTGATATAACTCACTGTCATATTAACCGATGCGCCGTCCACGGCGCTGGCCCATTCGTTTGACAGGCAAGGTTGCGGGTGCTACAAAAACCTCCGCCCTTCCACTGGATTCACTTGGAGAACCCGATGTACCGTGCCGTCCTTGCTCTCACCGCGGCGTGCCTGCTCGCCGGGTGCAACAATATGCAAGTGCGCACGCCCGCTGGAGTCTCGCGCCTCGCGCCAACACGCGACCACCAGGCGGAAGGGGTAGTGAACTTCACTCAGAAGGCGGACAAAGTCATCATCGAGGGCAAGATTACCGGCCTCACCCCAGGATTGCACGGCTTCCACATCCACGAGAAAGGCGATTGCAGCGCCGCGGACGCATCGAGTGCCGGGCCGCATTTCAACCCAGGAGGTTCCGAACACGGCGCGCCCGATGCACCGCAGCGGCATGCGGGCGATCTGGGCAACCTCATCGCCGATCAAACAGGTACCGCCATATACCGCGCCGAAATCGCCGGTATCAGCCTGGGCACGGACGCCAACAGCATCATCGGGCGCGCGATTGTCGTGCATGGGGGCACGGACGATCTACTCTCCCAGCCAGCCGGGAACTCGGGCGTGCGCGTGGCGTGCGGGCTCATCAGTCTTAGCCCCGACAAATGGTTTCATAAGCAGTAGTTGATCCCCTGGCTCGGCGCTTCCCATCGCTTTCCCCCTATCGCGCGCGCGCTGGCCGAACCTAACGGCTTGCTGGCGGCGGGCGGCGATCTTTCCCCCGAGCGCCTTCGAGCCGCCTACGGCCAAGGAATTTTTCCGTGGTTCAGCGATGACCAACCCATCCTATGGTGGAGCCCCGATCCGCGCATGGTTTTGTATCCCGAGGAACTGCGCGTCCCGCGCTCGCTGGCGAGAAAGTTGAAGCAGACGATCTTCGAGATCCGCGTGGACACCGCCTTCCGCCAAGTCATGCAGGCCTGCGCGGAGCCACGCCGGGATCAGGCGGGAACTTGGATCACCGGTCAAATGGTCGATGCCTATTGCACCCTGCACGAACTAGGGCTCGCCCATAGCGTGGAATCCTGGCGCGATGGGCAACTGGCGGGCGGGCTCTACGGTGTCGCCCTGGGACGCGCCTTCTTCGGCGAGTCCATGTTCGCCCGCGAAAGCGATGCTTCCAAAACCGCCTTTGTGCACCTGGTGCATCACCTTCGAGGCCAAGGCTACGGGGTCATCGACTGCCAGATGCGCACCCCTTTGCTCTCCTCTTTCGGTGCGAGGGAGATCCCGCGTTCGCAATTCGTGGCGGCGCTGGCGGAGTTGGTAAACTACCCAAGTCCTTCGTGGCCACGTACCTTGAGCCTTTCCGCAACGCAGCACCGCTGAATCGTCATGACCCAACTGAACGACCTGCCGTTCTCTGTCCTGCAGTTCTACGCCACGGCTCCCTATCCGTGCAGCTATCTTCAGGACAATTTGGCGCGCTCGCAGGTAGCAACGCCCAGCCACGTCATCGATACCATGATTTACAGCCAGTTGGTGCGCGCAGGTTTCCGCCGCAGCGGCGCATTCACCTACCGGCCCTATTGCGATGCGTGCAAGGCCTGCGTGCCGGTGCGCGTGCTCACCGCCGAATTCAAGCCCACCCGCTCGCAGCGCCGCGCCTTTAACCGCCATCGCGAGTTATCGGTGCGGCTGATGGACCTCAAGTACAGCCCCGATCACTACGCGCTCTACTTGCGCTACCAAGCCAGCCGGCATTCCGGCGGCGGCATGGACCACGATAGCCGCGAGCAATACCGCCACTTCCTGTTGCAAAGCAATGTACGCTCTAATTTGGTGGAGTTTCGCGACCAAGGCAAGCTGGTCATGGTGAGCATCATCGACCAACTGGAAGACGGCATCTCCTCCGTCTACACCTTCTTCGAACCCGGTTTACCAGGAGCAAGCTTGGGAACGTACAACGTGCTGTGGCAGATCGAACACTGCCGGCGGCTGCGGCTACCCTACCTGTACCTGGGCTACTGGATCGATCGCAGCCGCAAGATGAATTACAAAGTCAACTTCCGGCCCATCGAGGGCCTGATGGGCGGGCGCTGGCAAGGCGTTGCGCCAAGCGCCCTCCATGGCTGAGGAGCGCATCAGCTTCGAACGGCGCGAAGGTGTCGCGCTCATCGGCCTGAACCGCCCCGCCAAACGCAACGCCTTCGACATCGGCATGTTTCTTCAGCTCGCCAGTGCCCTGGGCGAAGTGGACCGTGACGAC
>JBJXGQ010000006.1:0-20807 GCA_046160525.1 Burkholderiales bacterium | reverse complement strand
AATCCATCATAGGCAATAACAACCGCCAATTTCTCAAAGTCTCCGATGGCGTTCATGAGGCGCAGTTCAGCAAGTTCCGTCTTGGACTGTACACGATGGGTAGCCAGAAACCCGCGCGCTTCGTGTCGGCCCATGCGGACGGACTGCGCGCCCTCAAGGTAACCCAGTCCGAAATCAACGTGATGACCGCCGTGGCAGAGAATGAGGGAAACCTGGACGCCGTCAATACCTGGGACGATTCGTTTCTCTCTTTTGGCTTGTTCCAGTGGACCGCTGGGCAAGGCAACGGCAAGGGGGAATTGCCAGCGCTGCTGGCGCGAATGAAGAACGAGGATCTCGACCTATTCGGCAAGTACTTCGGGCAACATGGGCTGGACGTGGTGGAGACAACACCCGGGCCCGTACGGGGTTACTTCTCGCTGCGCGGCATTCCGGTCAAAACATCCGCGGCCAAGGAGCAGCTGCGGCAAGCATCGTGGGCATTCTATTTCTGGCTCGCGGGGCAAGACCCGGCTGTGCAAGCAATGGAAATCAAGCATGCCCTGGCCAGACTCGATCAGTTCTATAACAACGAAGGATATTTAGTCGACAACAAACATCGCGTGTCCGACCTCGTGACCTCGGAGTATGGCGTGGGACTCATTCTCGACCAACACGTCAACCGGCCCGCCCATGTCGCCGCTTGCCTCTCGCGAGCACTGAAACAAACAAACTTAACCGACCCTGCGCAGTGGGGAATCGAAGAGGAACGAGCGCTGATAAACGCCTACCTCGCGATTCGTGTGACCTACGGCAGTTCGCCGATGACCGATGCCGAGAAGCGCGCTCGAACAACGAGAAAATATTTGACCACCGGAATAATTTCCGACCGGCGTGGCTCATTCAAGCGCCGTTGAACGTTCGCGAAGCGGGTCTTTGGGAGGCTCGAAAATCGCACACGTACATGGCTTGAGAGAAAAACACAAGGCTTGACCCTCTCCACACGATGCGAGGCGTTCCAGCGAAAACCCGAGGTCTTCCGGCGCGGCGGTCGGCAGATCCGCCGCACAGGTTGCTGCTGCGAGGCATAAGCCGATCGTCAGAATCGAAACGAAGTCGCGGACCCCCTTCATATCAGTTCCTCCATGATTTGTTCTTGTGACGGCAGCGAAGGGTCCAGGTTAACCGGCAACCCGATGCTCGTGGGCCTGATACGGCGGGTCGACGCCCGCCGTTGCGCCAAACTTCCTCTGAAATGTGCAGCCTCGCGGCGACGAATCGGCCCACCGCAGCAACGTCCGGTTCGGGCCCAAACCGACATTGTCAGCGGGACGCAAGAGGTAGAAGCAGAGTCGCGTGCTATGCGCACGCGCGATTTCCAGGTCATTGACCAAGTCAACTTCCACGCACGCAATGAGGGAGGCAAAAGGCAAGGCCTACCCCAGTCGCTCCTCAGCACTATGGCGTCTTAACTACCTTTCCGAGGGCATCGCATAAGGGCCCGAAATCATCGATGTTCGTGGTAAGGACGTGAGCGCCAGCAGGGCACATCGCGGCGAAATATGCATCCCCAACTTGTCGACAAGCACCCTTGGAAATCTCTGCTGGCCCGCGTCGCTCCAACAAGTCCAAGGCCTTGCGACGCGAACGGGTTTCAGATTTCTTCTTCAGTTTGTCGGGCAGCTTAGGCGAGTCAAGCGCGGCAATCATCTTGCGAAGACCAGGTCGGTCGTTGTACATGTACTGCGCCGCCCCACATACCGTTCCGGTCGCACAATTGAACGAATTGTTCGGACCCTGCAAGAGTCCGTTCTTATCAATAGATATGCTGCCATTGTTGAAACAAGCCAAGTGCTGAACACGGGTCGCCGACGGGAACTTAACGGCCTTCTTCCAAACCTTGGTCGCTATCATCATTAACTCTTCCGCTATCTCACGTCGCGCAAGGGCCGGATCAATCTTGGATTTCGTGTCGAACATCGCCTTCAAACGCCTAAGAATCTCCTCTGCTTGTGCGCGGGGAGTGCGCGCAAATGAGCCTCGCACTGAAAAGCTGAGAGCCACCTCCACAACATTGGCAGACGCGATAACAGCGTTGTGCGCGTCACACAGCAAGCCGACACGTCCCACTAGCAGTTCGCGATAGGCATACTCTGCGATCCAAACCGGCTCATTAATTTTGGTGTGCGCCAGGGCAGCACGCGTCCTTGGCTGAGTGCCTTGGGCAAAATCCACGAGGATTGTGCTGTCTAGAAAACAACCGCTCACTCGACGATACCCTCGATGTCCGTCGGCATCTGAGGCTGGGTAGATGCCGCTTCATCTAAATCACCGAAAACTGCGGACACGAACTTCGCAATGTCCGAATCTGCACCAGCCCATCCCTGCCCTTCCAATTCGATAACAAGCTCAGCTGAGTCATCAAGGGAGATCAACGGATTTTCTGCAAGATGCCGAGCCGCCTTGGCGAGCGCCATCAACTCTTCGAGGCCGCACTGCGTAACGTCAGCAATTAGCGTCGCACGTCGCAAAAAGGATACGACTGCGCCTAGTGCAGGGTTGAAGGCGGTATGCGGGTAGGCTTTTGAGAGGAGAGCGGCGCTCATAGCAAGCCGGCTTCCTACTGTCGCCATGTCGCTATCGGAATACGCGTCTACGATCGATGCCGCAAGGTCTCTGACCTCACCAAGTAACGATAATGCCGGTCCGGCTGGTCCTTCCGGATCATAGGCAAGCGGATAGGCGCGCCGATTGACGTCCTGAGGCCCTAGCGTTACCGCCGCCTCGGCAACGGGCATTTCCTCGGGCGTATGCTCCTCTACGACGTCCAGCACCTCGGGCGCATGTACATTCACTTCCGTCCATTGCAGCTCTAGCTGCTGCTCGTTCGACTTTGTAACCAGGTTGGTTCGATAGCTTGTCGTGCGCCTCCTACGCTTAGGTAAGGCGACTGGGGCGGTGGGATCGACGGGGCCGAGAGCCATATAGTTACGCCTTAAGCACCTTCTCAACGTCCCTGCGCAGGACGTGCATGAATCCCTTCAGCCAATCGTCCATGCGAAACGATGCTGCATCGGTCGGCTGCTTTAGTCCGCGGTCGAAATCTACGATAAGTCGATTCTTGACTTCTGACGTGTCCTTTAACGTTGTAAATTCGCTGTCAGCTTTGAGTTCAAGCTTTACGCCCTCGGTGTGCAGGCGGAGAAATGCAAACGAAGCCTCATCTTCCAATCTATAGACAAGTACGAACGTATTCAGTGGGGAGTCAGTGGGCTGATCGAATACTTTTGTTGGCGGCATACGACAGAGGTTTAGCTTGAACAGTTCCTGATTCGCTTCCCCAAGTGTCGGTAATTCTTTCACGTACAGCACTCGGCTGCTTACTCTAGTCAGTTTGGTGAGGTTCAACTCATGCCGCCAAGCTACGAATGTGTCAACTATCTGCTGGCTGGTATGTTGGTCAAGTGTAGTTAGCTTGCCAAGAGATATGGTGGATTGCTCCAACCCCGTATCGACTTGAACCTTGTCGTTCTTGAGAACTATGTTGTTGGGCTGAACGGCCTCGCCTACGACTTCCACGCCGGGCCAAATCTTTTGAACCCGTCGATTCACACTGCCTGCATGGTCCCAAAGCTCTATAGCGTGGGCGTATCGGACCTGAACGATCAGCTGTCTGATTTTGAAGCTGTCTAAGATCATATTTAACCCCAGCGTTTTGAGCTAGTGACAATAACAGAACTCGGTGGAAACAATCTGCAGGAAGCCCCCGCATGAAAGCATGGGAATCAGGCTTGCGATGTTGCAATTCTGCCGACATTGAATTGCTTTCGTGCATGACTCGCCGGATTGCGCTCGCCGCTAGTTGACCGCCACCGTAATCTTGCCTTCCCGCCGCCAACGCGGCGGCGGCCGCACGACGATCTCGATGTCCCGCCCAGGCTTGGTCAGGCACTCCATGAGCTTCTTTTCGGATACACCCTGAAATCGTCCGCGCAGCAGGTTCGACAATTTCGGCTGCGAGAACCCCAGCAATGCCGATACCTCGGTCTGCGTAAGTTGACGACGTTTCAACTGGTCGGAGATTTCAGTCACCAGCCGCGCCTTGATGAGCATTTCATCGGCGTTGGTGTAGTTGATGTCTTCGTAGGCACTCTTTACTTTGGCGGTCATCCAATTATCCCTTGGCCATGGCTTCGGCCGTATTCAAGCGTTTGCGATTCACTCCGACCTTTCCGCACCGGGCTGGCCCTGGTCCATTTTCTCCCTCAATTTGCGTACATGGGCGAGCAATCTCGGGACATGCGTGTTGGCGACCTCCCAGATGATCTCGGCATCCAATGCGAAGTAGTGATGGGCGATCAAATCACGCAAGCGCGCCGGGCCTGCCATGTCCGCCGCCGGAATGACGAGCCGGGCTTCCTCCGGCAGCTTCTTGACCGATTCCCCGACAATTTGAAGATTGAAAAGAACCGCATCGAAAACCGCTTCGTCGGCAACGAACGATTCCAGCGTGCGGCCCGCGACGAAACGCCCGATTTTTTCGGCACCTTCGATCAAATCGTCGAGATAAAGCAACCAGCTACGCGACACGAATCAGATCCTTCTGTACGTTCTGACGGGCACGCGGCTTCAGTCCTTTTTCCGTGACCAGATCGACCTGTCTATCGAATAATCTCTCCAATTCTGTCTTGAGATCGAAGTACCCCTGAAACGTTGACGGCCCGTCGAACTCGACGAGCACATCGATGTCACTGTCGTCGCGCAATTCGTCACGAGCTGCCGACCCGAAAAGCGCGAGGTGCTTCGCCCCGAACCGAGCCTTGAGCCGATCACGATGTCGAGTCAACAGATCCAAAATCATGCTTCTGTTCATGGCTCCACCTTCCAAGTCGTTTCTCGTACGTCGCGCAGTCTTGCGACATGTCTCTTGGAGACATGCCGCCTCACGCCGCCTCTCCCAACTCATAACGACGCACGAGCACGTCCGCGGGAATATTCAGCCCTTCGGATAACCGGCGGATCATTTCGAGCGTCAGAGCCCGCACTCGATTGCGCACCTCTGTGACGCGTGCGCGCAATCCGATGTAGGGCTCGATGTCCTTTCGCGTCAACCCGCGGGACTCCATCACATGAAGCAGAAGCTCGATCGGATCGGGATTGGAGATCGGGTAATGCTCGGACTCGTAGGCCTGGATCAGCAACGTCAAAACTTCCAGCCAAGCGCCTGGCGAACATCTTTTTCATCGAGATCGGAAAGTTCGGAGACGATTTGCGCCGGCGTCAAACTATTGGCAACGAGGTTGACCACATGTGCGACCGAGATCCGCAGACCGCGCAACGTAGCCCGCCCGGAGAGGACATTAGGGTCATGGGTGATGCGATCGAACATGTTTACACCGCCTTTGGAATGTGGGAAAAGAATAGCATACCGACCTTTCGGCGTGCATCCCGTGGCGGCCATTCGGCCGGCTCGGAGCGCACGGCGAGGAGTCATCCTGGCAAATTGTCCACGACATGGATGATTTGCAAGGATAAGCAGCCCAAGGCCCACCTACATGCCTTCGCCCGCTTCAACTTTTTCACCGCACCTGAATCAGCTCGATGCTCACCCCATCGGGCGCGGAAACATAGCAAAGGACCATCCCAGGCTTGAACTCCCAGGGCTCCACCGCCATGCGCACGCCCTTGCCTTTCAGCTCGTCGCAGAAGGCCCGCAAGTCCCCGCGGTAGGTAAACCCAAAGTGATCCGTGCCCCACTCATCGTGGCTTGAGTAGCCGTCGAAATGTTGCATGGATCTGGTCGCATCCGGCTGCTCGCCTGGGCGATGGCCGCGGATGACGATGGTCATGCCGCCGACGCGGACATCGATCTGCGGCGCGCCGCGCAAATTGGGTTGAACCCCGGCGATTTCGCCACCGAACATTTCCTTATACCAATCCGCGGCCGCGTTCGGGTCCCGGCTAATCAGATGGATGTGGTCAAACTCAATCGCTTTGTTCACGCGGACTCTCCTCCCCGGCAATGTCTTGGTAGGGCGATAGTATAGGAACCTGCCTGGATAGAATTGGCCGCCCCATTGCCTACAATTCAATCAATGATCGCAAAGGGAACAACACCATGGCCAGCATTACCATTCGCAACCTTGATGAACAAACCAAGGCCCGCCTGCGGGTGCGCGCGGTACATCGCAAACGCTCCATGGAGGATGAGGTCCGTCACATACTGCGCGCCGCGCTGGCGGAAGAAGCGGCGGCATCGAACAATCTCGCAGAGTCCGTTCGGCGCCGCTTCGAGCCGCTCGGAGGAGCCGAACTCTCGCTTCCCGTTCGCTTGCCGATGCGGGATCCTCCCAAATCGCGAGTGAAATAACTGGCCCGGTGATCATCCTCGACACTAACGTCGTATCTGAGCTGATGAGGGCGGCGATTGCCCGGTCTGTTGGCGCCGCGATTGCCACCCGCAATGTCGCGGACTACGAACGCTGCGGCGTCAAGATTCTTAACCCCTGGGAAAGCTGATTTGGTCCCGGCCATCATCCGCTAGGACTTTAAGATCCCCTTTACTTCTGCGGGCATTCTCCGCGTCTCCGTGTGAAACCGGCTTAGACGCGTAACCGGACCCATCCGTCTAGACAATCACTTCACTTTGAAGCGCACACCGCCAATGCGCACATCCTGCCATTCCGGCGTTTCAGCACTAAGGGTTGATTTGCGGACCAGTTCATCGATCTTCTCCCCTTGGGTATTGCCATCAAGATTGCCAATCTTCTTCCACTGGCCGCCAGTCTTGCTGTACACCGCATTGGGGTAACTGTTGAACGTGAGAATCTCTGGCTGCTTGTCTTCATTCAAGTCCAACGCCGCCATCAGGCAGGCGGGTTGGTCGGTAAGGCGCAGGCAGTGCGGATGCTCCCATCCCCTGGATTTGATCTCGCCTTTCAGATACTCGACCAAAGTTGGATCAAGCGTGGTCCCAGCCGGATACAACTCGATGCGAGAGACCAGCATCCGCGGGGTCACGCCAGGTTGCGCGTAACGCTCTTTCTTGGCCAGTGAGGCCGAGGCGCGGCTTGCGATGTCCTGGTTCGAGTCCTTGGATAGGCCCGAAAGGACGTTCCTACCGTAGCGTCCCAGTTCGAAGCGGAGGTAATCGTAGTCGAAGCTTTTCGCATCCACCTTTCCAGCGCTCAAGCGGGCGCCCTGGTTGTAGGCGGAGAGCCGCTTCGGATCGAGCACGGGACTGGCGGCGAGCAGCAAAATGCCTACGACCACCGCGGCCATGGCGACATTGACCTTCGCCATATGTCCCATCCAGGGTGAACGCCGAAGCGCCGCCGCCGCGTATCCAAGCCCGTAGAGCGCGGCGATGAAAGTGGCCATCGCAGCAGCCAGCTGAAAACGCCCAGCAGGTGCCGGCGCAAAGTGATCACGATCTTCTCGTGCGATTCGATCAGATAAATCGCGTACCCGAAGGCAACGCAAAGGACCGGGTACAAGAATGCAGGCTGGCGGAAGATCCGCGAAAACACCGTAATACCGATGAGGTTGAACAGCGCCCCCCAAAGAGTCAGAAGCAGCGAGAACACGCCGGTGAACAGAGCCGCCTCGGCGAGCAGCAGCGCGTTCTGCCAGGCGAACTCGAACAAATCCGCATAGGACACTCTCCAAGTTGCGCGCCGCGCCCATGCTTGTGCAAATGGCAAAGCGATGAGCCACGCGGTGAACAAGGCGCCATAGAGGGTGAAGATGAGTTGCGACCACAATCCACCGGCCACCGGCGCGCCGGTGGCCCAGCCGGTATATCCACTTAAGCCTCCACCGCACACCGCGATGGCTGCCGCCAACACCCACGTGGCCCGCTGTCGCAAGCGCCCTGAAAATATCTCCAGAGCGGCCGGGACGAACAATGCCATCGCGTAAAACGCCAGCAACCAACCAGGCTCGTAGGATGGCCAGAGCTTGTGTTCAATGGAATGGTGCAGGGCGTACAGCAGGCATCCCTGTACGAGGGCCATGAGCAGGATTGGGAGGGCGGTCATCTACTACGCGATAATAGAATTGGGTTTTCTAGTCTACCCGGAGCCTAATTCCCGAGATGGGCCCAAAGAGGACAATCTTGCGCGCCCCTAAGGCGATGAACTCCACGGTAACAAGACATCAATCATGATCGCAACGCCCGTAGCCACCCAGAATGGAAACACCGATGACCGTGCCAAATGAATCACCCAGACGGGGGATCGAGGGAGCCGGTTTGGATTTCGACGTTATCGTCATCGGCGCCGGGATCTCGGGCCTGTACCAACTCTACTGCCTGCGCAAGCTGGGTTTGCGCGTAAGGGTCTTCGAGTCTGGTACCGGCGTTGGCGGCACTTGGTACTGGAACCGTTACCCGGGGGCGCGCTTCGATTCCGAGAGCTATTCCTATGGCTATTCCTTTTCGCAAGAACTGCTCGACGAATGGGACTGGGCCGAGCATTTCGCGCCGCAGCCGGAAACCGAGCGCTACCTCAATTTCGTCGCGGACAAATTCAGCCTTCGCCGCGATATCCAATTTTCCAGCCGCGTTACCTCGGCGGTCTATTGCGAAGATGCCTGGTGCTGGGAAATAACCCTGGACGATGGCAGCCAGCATCGCTCGCGTTTTGTGGTGACAGCGATCGGGCAGCTCTCCGCACCGACCATGCCCCGGATTGAAGGCGTGGCGGATTTCAAGGGCCAATCGTTTCACACGGCGCGATGGCCCAAGGAAAAGGTGAACTTCGCGGGAAAGCGCGTCGCGGTTCTTGGTACGGGTGCAACCGGTGTCCAGACGATCCAGGAGGTGGCCAAGACCGCCGGCCATCTCACCGTGTTTCAGCGCCGGCCCAACTGGTGCACGCCGCTGCACAATCGCAAGATTGACACCGAGGAAATGGCCGCGATCAGGGCGAGCTATCCGGACATCTTTCGGCGCTGCAATGAAACCGCGGCTTGTTTCATCCACACGACGGACCCGCGCGGTACATTCGAGGTGAGCGAGGCAGAGCGCGAGGCGTTCTGGGAACATTTGTATGCCTCGCCAGGCTTTGGCATCTGGCTCGGGAATTTTCGCGACATCCTCACTGACCGGGCAGCCAATAAATTGATTTCCGATTTCGTCGCGAAGAAAATCCGCCAAAGAGTGAAAGACCCGAAAACCGCCGAACTACTGATCCCCTCGGACCATGGGTTCGGCACGCGCAGAGTGCCGCAGTAAACGCTCTACTACGAAGTCTACAACCAGCCTAACGTGCAACTGGTGAGTATTCTGGAAACGCCCATCGAGTGCGTGACCCCGGCGGGCATCAAGACGAGCGATGCGCATTACGAATTCGACATCATCATCTACGCGACGGGGTTCGATGCGATCACCGGCAGTTTCGACCGTATCGGAATCCGTGGCACCGGCGGGCTGCCGCTTAAAGACAAGTGGAAAGACGGGCCTCTAACATTCGTCGGCGTGATGGTGGAAGACTTTCCCAACCTGTTCATGGTAATGGGGCCGCACACCGCGCTTGGCAACATGCCCCGCAGCATGGAATACAACGTAGGTTGGGTGACGAACCTGATTGGCTACTTGCACGAGCACGGACTGGCGCAAGCGGATGCCCGGCCCGAAGCCGTGGCACGCTGGACCGGCTTCGTCAAGGAGAAAGCCGAGGGACTGCTCGCCAATGAAGTCGATTCCTGGATGACAGGCGTCAACCAGAACGTGGAGGGCAAGCAAGTCCGCCGGATCGTCCGCTACAGCGGCAGCGCACCGGACTATCGCAAGTGGTGCGATGAGGTTGCCGCAGAGGGATACCAGGAGTTGGTGATGCGCTGATCGATGCCGCCCACGTGGCCGTCGTGAGGGAGATCAGCGCTTCGGCGGTCCGGCGTAGGCGCGTGCGGAGGGTGGCGCTGGATCGCGTAGCTGCCGCGCAGCCTCGGCCACGTGCGGTGTCAAGCCGGCGCCGCCGGCATCCAGATGGGCGAGCAGCGCCTCGCGCATCCTCGGGTCCCAGTAGTGGCGCAGGTGGTTGCGGATGCCTTCGTTTCGCTGCCCCGGCGGATAGGGCGCGAAGAAATCGCCGATCTGGTTGGCCATTTCGACCAGGCGGCCGATTTCAATGACGGCGGCTGCGCTCACGCGTGCAACTCCGCGCGGACTTGCCCGGAATCCTGCTGGGTGCTGGGTTGCGTTCCGGTGACGCGGGCGACTTCCACTGCGGTGACTTTGTACTCGGGGCAGTTCGTGGCCCAGTCCGATAGTTCGGTGGTAATCGCATTGGCTTTCGACTGCGCGAAATGGAAGGTCGTGTACACGACCCCTGCATTCATGCGCGGGCTGATGCGGGCGCGAAGACGGGTTGAGCCGACACGGCTGCGCACTTCAACGGTGTCGCCGTCGCGAATCCCGCGGGTGGCGGCATCGGCGTCGTTGATCTCGAGCAGATCTTCCGAGTACCAGGCCAGATTGCCGGTGCGCCGCGTTTGCGTGCCGACGTTGTATTGCGACAGCACCCGGCCCGTGGTGAGCAGCAGCGGATAGCGGTCGTTGACGCGCTCGCGGGTGGGCACGTATTCGGTGAGCATGAAGTTGGCCTTGCCGCGCGGGAAGGTCTTGGTGTGCAGCACTTCGGTGCCTTCGGGTGCGTTCTCATCGCAGGGCCATTGCACGGAGCCCAGGCGATCGATCAGCTCGAAGCTCATGCCGCGATACGCGGGCGATAAACGCGCAATCTCGAGCATGATCTCCGAGGGGTGATCGTAATGGCACTCGTAGCCCATTGCGTTCGTCAGCCGCACCGTGATTTCCCAGTCGGCAAGACCGGCGAGCGGCTCCATGATTTTGCGCACGCGGCTGACACGGCGCTCGGCATTGGTGAAGCTGCCGTCTTTCTCCAGCGAACTGCTGCCGGGCAGGAAGACATGTGCGTACTTGGCCGTCTCCGTAAGGAACAAGTCCTGGACGATAACGCATTCCATGCGTTTGATGGCGGCGATGATGTGCTTCTGGTTCGGGTCGCTCTGCACTGGGTCTTCGCCTTGGATGTAGATGCCCTTGAAGGCATCGGTGAGCGCGGCATCGAACATGTTGGGCAGGCGCAGACCCGGTTCCGGGTCCAGACCGATGCGCCAATCCTTCTCGAAGCTCGCGCGCACGTCCGGATCGGTAACGAAGCGGTAGCCCGTGAACATGTGCGGCCAGCTGCCCAGGCAGCTGCCACCCTGCACATTGCCCTGGCCGCGCAGCGGGTTCACACCCACGCCTTCCCGGCCCAGCATGCCGCAGGAGAGCGCAAGATTGCCCAGACACATGACGCCCGTGGAGCCCTGGCTGTGTTCGGTGACGCCGAGGCCGTAGTAGATCGTGCTGTTCGGGCCGGCGGCGTAGAGGCGCGCGGCGCGGCGGATGTCTTCGGCGCTCACACCGGCTTGCGGGCCGGCCACTTCGGGCGCGTAGCGCGTGTCACCTACGAGCGCGGCCCAGGCTTCGAATTCCGTCCAATGACAACGCGCGCGGATGAAAGCCTCGTTGTAGAGCTTCTCGCGCACGATCACATGCGCGATGCTGTCGAGAATGGCGACGTTGGTGCCCGGTTTGAGCGCGAGATGCACCTCCGCGCGGCAGTGCGGCGAGTTCACGGTCTCGGTACGCCGCGGGTCCACCACGATCAGGCGCGCGCCTTCGCGCACGCGCCGCTTCATCAGCGAGCCGAACACCGGGTGGCCTTCGGTCGGGTTGGCGCCGACCACGAGCACGACATCGGCCTGCAAGACGGAGTCGAAATGCTGGCTCGCCGCACCGGCGCCGAGCGTGGCCGACAAGCCGAACTGGGTTGGCGAGTGGCAGATCCGCGAGCAATTGTCGATGTTGTTGTTGCGCATTGCCACGCGCGCGAACTTCTGCATCAGGAAGATTTCTTCGTTGGTGCAGCGTGAGCTCGACACCGCACCCACGGACTTGGTGCCGTATTTGGCCTGGATGCGCTTGATCTCGGAGGCGGCATGCGCGAAGGCCGTATCCCAATCAACCGGCCGCCACGGCTCGGTGATCGCGTTGCGGATCATCGGCGTGCGCACCCGGTCCGGGTGATCGTAATAGCCGAAGGCGAAGCGGCCCTTGACGCAGCTATGGCCGTGATTGGCCTTGCCGTCCTTCCAGGGGATCATGCGCACGACCTTGCCGGCGCGCGTTTCAGCGCGGAAACCGCAACCCACGCCGCAATAGGCGCAGGTGGTGACAAAGCTGTTGTCGGGTTTATTTGGTATCGGCACGTTGGTACTCTCCATCGAACAGAATTTTTTCAATGAGCGCCTGTGTGGGGCAGGACTGCACGCAGGCGCCACAACTGACACACTCGCTATCAATGAACGGTTCGTTCTGGCTCGCGGCGATGACCGATTCGAAACCGCGCGCCTGCACGGTCAGGGCGAAGGTTCCCTGAATCTCTTCGCAGGCGCGCACGCAGCGGCTGCAGACGATGCACTTCGCGGGATCGAACAGGAAATAGGGATTGGTCTGATCGACCGGCGCGCGCAGATGATTTGCACCGTCGCCATACGGGTGGGTCGTGAGGTCTTCGGTTTCGAGAACCCGGTGAAATTCGCTCCAGCCACCCGGGATCTCGTTGGCCGGGAAGTCGCTCAGATACAGTTCGAGCACGCCCTTGCGCAGCTTGCCGAGTTTCTCCGAGCGCGTTTTGACCACCATGCCCGCTTCGACCAGTGTTGTGCAAGAGGCCGGATAGCCCCGCTTACCCTCGATCTCGACCAGGCAAAGGCGGCAACTGCCGAAGGCTTCAAGCGTGTCGGTGGCGCACAGTTTCGGGACCGGGCGTGCAGCCAGGGCCGCCGCGAGCATGACGCTGCTGCCGGCGGGCACTTTGATAACCTTGCCATCCACCGTAAGCTCGACCGGCTCCCCGGCCCGGGGCGGGGTGCCAGTATCGATGGCCTCGCTAAGACCGCGTAATTCAACCCACATGATGTGCTCTTACCCCTTCCAACGTCTATTGGCCCGGCGCGTAAGCCTATCATATGCCGGCCCTTCTCGAGCTTCGCCTGACCAGCCTGGATCGCCCAACGCAAAGGTAGGCGAAGGCGACAAGAACCAAGCCCCAGACAATTCCAGCCACCGTTGTGTTGCCTGCTTCCTTGGCTTCGTTGCGCCAGCTATCGAATTCGCTTTTCCTGGGCGTCCCATGCATCCCCGGTGCCAAGCATTTAAGGTTTTAGATACATTGGCGCCACCCTAGCCCGCATTTCTCACGGGGCGCGCGGGATGATGGCGCGCTCATCTCACGAGTTGGGGCGAGACAGTTTTGGCTCGAAGGCGAGCCCTAAACGAAGCAGAAGTAGTTGCATATCGGGGCGACCTGTGAGAAATGCGGGCTAGGCGTCCACCGGGGAACCATCTCATAACCGAAGATTTCGTCATGCTCATCTTACGGCTGTCGCTGTTCGATCGCGATGACGAAGCCATGGAGCTTGCTTAGTCTGGCCACCGCATTGCGTGATCTGAGCCGCGATACCGAAGCAGCCGAAGTTGCCTTGAGCCTTCCCGAAGACCACACTGCTGGCGCGCGCCCGCCACCTGGTGCCCGGTTACCGCAAGCAGCCGGCCTTGAAGCGCGCCGTGCGGCTGGCGCTTTGGCGAGCCAAGCGCACGCGCGGCGACAACGCGCCCTTGGCATTTTGGGCTTGCTTGCGCGCTTGACGCGCGCTCCAAATAGCTTCACGGCGTGAAGGCGTCGTCGTCAAGAACGCGGAACGCTCCGAATTTTCTTGCGCGACGATGCGGCGGTAAGATGACGCCACTCGCCGCCCAGAAGAACTGAAGTCCGATAGCGTCCGCTCCGTGTGGCGTTTGGAGGGCCGCGACCACCAGCGCGCGCCACACGCGCTGGCGATGGTGAGATAGGCAAGACAGGAAATCGCCTACGCCCACAGGCCCAGACCAAAGTAGAGAGCCAACACGCCGAAGAAGACACAGACTACCTCTGCCAGCAACCAACCCCCGGCAGGACGGATGGCAGGTGTAAAGAGGGTTCCCGAAGATCGCGTACGCAAGCGCGTCCCGCACCATGCGCGGGATGGGCGGCGGGCTCGCTTTTATAATCCAGTGGACACGGAATGGTTCCCGAGCGCTAAGGCCGCCCCTTGGCCAATTTTCCTGGCTAAACCGGCGGCATCAATGATCGATTCGAAGGTAAAGGCAAACACAGAATGCATGATCTGATTATTCGCAACGCAACGCTTTACGACGGTTCCGGTGCCGCACCGGCACAGGCCAGCGTGGCGGTCAAGGACGGAAACATCCGCGCAGTTGGTAGAGTCGAGGGTGCCGCGGCACAGTCCGTGGAAGCCAGTGGTCTGGCGCTGATGCCGGGCATCATCGATACCCACACCCATTACGACGCGCAGATTACCTGGGACCCGTTTGCCAATCCTTCGCCCGCGCTGGGGGTGACGACCGTCGTCATGGGCAATTGCGGCTTCACCATCGCGCCGTGCCGGCCCGCGGATCGAGATCTGACGATGCGCAATCTGACGCACGTCGAAGGCATGTCGCTGGATGCATTGCGTGCCGGCATCGACTGGGGCTTCGAGTCCTATCCGCAATATCTGGACATGCTGGAGAAAAATGGCGTAGGGCCGAATGTAGCGTGTTTTGCCGGCCATTCCAGCGTGCGCACTTTCGTGCTGGGCGAAGATGCGTCCAAGCGCGCCGCAACGGCGGACGAAGTGAAGAGCATGCGCAAGATTGTCGCCGAGGCGATGGAGGCGGGTGCCGTGGGATTTGCCACTACGCGATCTGGCCAGCACAACGGCGAGGCCGGCATACCGATGCCTTCGCGCCTGGCGGACGATCATGAACTGACTACCTTGTCCGCGGCGCTGCGAGACGCCGGCAAGGGCCTGCTGATGATGACCAAGGGGGCGAATACACCCGTGCCGTGGTCGAGAAGTTATGCGCTGCCGCCGGCCGGCCCTACCTGGTCGCCGCACTGCTACATTCGAATCTCGCCCCCGAAGCTACATTTGAAGAGCTCGACAATATTCGGGCCGCCCGCAAGCGCGGCAATCGCATGTACGGGGCAGTGTCGCCCTGTCCGCTGAATTTCGAATTCACCCTGCACGAGCCCTATGTGTTTGAAGGCTTGCGCGTGTGGCAGGCGCTGATGGCCATGGACGGCAAATCCTTTCGCCGCACGCTCGCCGGTCACACTTGGCGCGGCAAGCTGAAGAAGGAACTTGAGGAACGCAGCCGGCGCATGTTTACCGGCGAATGGAACAAGGCCCATGTCGCCCAGGTGGCCGATGCAAAACACGCCGCCTACGAAGGCAAGTCAATCGCTGCCCTGGCGGCGCAGGCAGGTGCGCATCCGGTGGATTTCATGCTCGACCTGGCGCTGGAAGAAAACCTCGACACCGTGTTTACCGCCACGTTGCTCAATTCCGACGAGGATGCCGTGGGCAAGATGATGCGCGACGAGAATGCCATCATCTCGCTCTCGGACGCCGGTGCGCACCTGACTTTTTTGTGCGATGCCGGTTTCGGCTTGCACGTGCTGGGGCACTGGGTGCGCGAGAAGAAGCTCATGCCGCTGGAACAAGCGGTGCGCAAGCTCACCTCGGAACCGGCCGCGTTATTTGGCATGAAGGATCGCGGCAGCATCGCGCTGGGGAAGCCCGCCGACCTACTTTTGTTTGATCCCAAGACCGTAGGACGCGGGCCTCCCAGCCGGGTGTTCGATCTGCCAGCGGGCGGATCGCGATTGACGACACCGGCAACTGGTGTGCATGGGGTGTGGGTCAACGGCCTGCGCGTTGCTGGCGCGAATGGTCTGATCAAGGATGCGCCCAAGGCCGGACGGGTATTGAGGGAATTTTCGGCCTGAATAGCAACCAGAGGGTGATCGGTGCGGCTCTTGGAAATTAAAGCTCCGTAGCCGGCCGGACTACGACGGTTTGAAGAGGTTTCCATCTGGCGAGGAATGGGTACTCCCGATTCCTCCGCTACCTACACCAAGGAATTCGCCCTCAAGGCGCTGCAAAAACACGGGTGCCGGCCAGGACTCAAGTATTTCTTCCATATTCCGATGGTATGCCGGTACCGGCCATCTACACAGGCTGGGCATGCCGGCACGTACTTATGCGGCATCAATTGATTCATATCTGACTGCGGAGGCGCTCTTTGCGCCGCCAGGCAGTCTCGATCCTATTCAGGAGGCAGGTAATGGTAAACATCGTTCGTAGTGCGGCGGCGTTAGTACTGGTTGGCTTGGGCGGAATGGGTGGAGTGGCCGGCGCTGCAGAGGCCGGAAAAGGCGGTACCGCAGTCATCGCGGGGCTGAAGACTTGGACCAATGAATGGGAGCGTGAAGAACCCGGCCATTCCACCCTCAAGTTCAAGTCCATGACGCTGGTTGGACCGTTTGCCGAAGTGGAATTCGCCAACGGCGCGTTCGTGGAAGGCGCCTATCTGTTATCCGCTACGGAGTACAAGCATACCGACAGTGCGGGTCATACTGAGAAATTCGAACGGGCGGATATGGACATCGCGGCCGGATACATGTTTAACCACTATGTGGGCTTGTTCGCGGGATACCGGAATTCGGAACTGGAAGATAAAGAAGCTCACGTGAAGGAAACCATGTACGGACCGCTTTTCGGCGTGCGAGGATCGGTTCCCTTGGCGCAACAGTTCAGCCTGTTTGGCAGGCTGACTTATCTCCTCACCAAGATGAAGACGGAACACGGTGGAACTTCAGAAACGGAAAAGGCTCCTGGCTACATCGCCGAGTTTGGAGGCAAGTACAATTTCACCGATGCCCTTGCCCTGATGCTGGGCTACAAGCTGGAAACGACCAAAACTGACATACATAAGATCAAGGACACGTTCAGCGGCGTGACGCTGGATGTGACCTACGCTTTCTAATTGCGCGAGTTGAAACCAAGAAAAGGCGGCCCGTGTGCCGCCTTTTTTATTTTTGGCCGTGGCACGGGCGGCCTACCGGGACAGTCCGGTCTGCCCGATTGGGCGCCATTACTGAAGTGCCCGCATAAGACGTTATACCGGGGCGCTCGCCCTTATCCGCTCCCGCGCCTACCGCCTCAATTCAATGATCACTGGTCAGGCCAGCTGCTCCAGTAGGTCTCTTGCTTCCTTCAGATCCTTGGTATCGAAGCCCTCGGTGAACCAGTCGTAGACGGGGGCCAGTAGTTCGTAGGCTTTCTCGCGTTGGCCTTGAGATTGCCACAGACGGGCCAGTGAAGCCGCCGCGCGTAGTTCCAGGGATTTTGCTTCGTGCGCGCGTGCAATCCCAAGCGCTTTTTGGAATTCTGCTTCAGCCTGAACGAGGTCGTGCGGTGTTTGCTGAAGTAACAACTCGCCGCGCACACGATGCAGTTCCGCGTCAGCCCGCCGCTCGCCGTTCTGGTGCGCCGATGCGAGACCCTCGGAAACGGCTGCAAGCCCCGCCTCGGTTTGCTTCGCCGCGAGATAAGCTTGGGCAAGTTGCGCGTCGATTATGTGTTCGAGTGGATGGGAGTCCCCAAGCCAGCCCAGAAGCTGGACCAGCGAGACCGAACGCCAGATGCGGTTGTACAAGAAGGCCGTAACAGGCTGGGGCTCGAATAACTCTTGAACTCGTGCCAGCGCCTGTTCCGCATAGCCAAGCATCCAAAGCGCGGGAACGAGAAAATGGTGCGCGTTGCGTTTCACATCGAGGCCAAAGCGCGGAGTCAAGTCCGGGCGCTTTGTATGATCATAGAGCACGAACACCCGCTCGAAATGGCGCCGGGTCTCGGTCAATTTTCCAAGGGGGAAAGCGGTACCACCCATGACGTGTGATGCAGCCAGTATCAGAATATCGTCTCCAGTGGTTTGGGCAATCGCAAGACATCGCTCGGCGTGGCCGCGGCCTTGATCGACGCTGGGGCCCACCCAGTATCCAATGGCAAGCCCAAAGTGCGCATCGAAGAGTCTCGACGTATCTCCCACTCCTTCGGCCAGCGCAGTGGCGCGGGTATACGCCAGTAGCGCTTCTTGTGCCGCGTAGCCCTTTAACGGGATGATCGCGTAACCGAGGGAGACCTGTAACCCCAACTCCAGCCGGTCGCGCTGCACCGAGGCAGGGAAGCCCGAGAGAATATCCAGTCCTCTTCGGTAGTAGGCAATAGCCTCGCCGTAGGCCGTGCGCTTGAGAGCGGCCTGTCCCGCCTTGCTCCAATACTCCACCGCCTGCGCAATGAGCCCGGCTTCCGTGTAGCGATGGGCGACGAACTCCGGCGCTTCTTCGGCTTGAACGGGGAAGCGTTGCACCATCGCCGTGGCGATGCGTTCGTGGTAGATCTGGCGCGTGATTCTGAGCAGGGATTGGTAGGCCGCGTCTTGAATGAGGGCGTGCTTGAAGACATAAGTCGTGTCCGCGCCCATGCCGCGGCGGTACAAAAGCTCGGCCTCCTCCAACTTGGCGAGTTCGCGCTCGAGGCTCGCCTCGTCGGTGTGCGCCACCTCTCTTAGCAAAGAATAGGAGAAGGACCGGCCCAGCGTGGCGGCCAACTGCGCGACCTCCTTCACGGTGGCCAAACGGTCGAGCCGTGCCATCAGCGAATCCTGCAAGGTGCTGGGGATGGCCAGCGGCGGCAGCGGGCCGGTGAGTTCGTAGTGCGTCGCGGTTTGCCTGAGGAGGCCGGACTCCAACACCATCTTGGTGAGTTCTTCCACGAACAGCGGCACGCCATCGGTCTTTTGCGCGATTTGCTCCAGGACCTCCTTGGGCAGCGGCTTATTGGCGGTGACGCGCGCCACCATCTGCTCGGTCTGGCGCTTGGAGAAGCGGTCAAGGGGCACGCTGGTCAAATGGCTGCGCGTGGCCCAAGGTGAGGTAAAGGTGGGGCACGCCGTGAGCAGCAACATGAGGCGCGCGGTGGCTGCTTGTCCTTGCAACATGGACAGATACTCCAGGGTGGTGGGATCCACCCAGTGCAAATCCTCCATGATGTAGAGCAAGGGTGCCTCTTCGGCCACGCGCAGCGCCCAGGCCACCAGGGTTTCCAAGGTTCTGCGCTTGTGGCGCTCCGGGCTCATGGGCGGCAGGGGAAAGCGCTCGCCCGCGGGCAGCGGTGTTCCAGGCGGCGGTGCGGCCCCTTCTGGATCTCTTCACGCAGCACCCGCACCAAGCGCGATTTGCCGATGCCCGGCTCGCCTTGCAATAGCACCACCTGGCCCTTGCCGTCGCACGCCTTTTCCCAGCGGTCGGCGAGCAGCCCCACTTCCAAGTCACGCCCCACCAAGGGCGTGAGCCCGATCTGATCGCCCCCCTCATCGCTGCTACCGGCCTGCGCCGCGCGCAGCACTTCGAATGCCGCGACCGGATCAAGGACGCCCTTGAAGGATTGGGCGCCCAGGTGCTGGGCGATGTGGCCTTCGAAGCGCTCCACCACAGAAGCGCAGCGCGCCTGGTAGTCGCGCACCACTTCGCGCAAGGTCTCGGGGTCTAGACGCGAGGAGAGTGCGGTCGATCCCACCAGGTCGCAGAACAAGATGGTGAGCTGCCGGCGTTCGGCTTGGCCGGATTTGTTCACCGCTGGCTGACCGGGATCAGTTTCATCCAGCGACAGGATCGCCTCCATCAAGCGCTTGCGATCACCGAGAGGCAGGCCGAGATCCTTGAGATCCTGCTCGGTGAGCTTGGGCAGCACATCGCGGCCGATGGGCCTGATGAGGACAACCATGCGCGATCCTATCTTTTTCGAGGAATGCCAGGGAAGAGCCATGAGGATTCATGGCGCAGCGCAGGAGTGGATTGACCCTTCGATGGGACAGCGATAGAGTAATCGGAATCGCTAGCGATACGCACTTGTGCCTCTTTCGTTAGCCGCGCTCGCGCATTGCGAGCAATCTGTTTTGGCGCATCCAAGCGCCGCGAATTCTATTCGGGAGAATCAAGCATGAGGAATGCACGGAAAGCTGTACTTGTGGTGACAACGTTAGCGTTAACCGCAATCTCACCCTGGGCCGTGTCGCAATCCAACCGCGCGAGCGTGGGTGACCTCGTTGAATTAACCACTGGAATGGGACCAACGCTGGCGGAAGTCATCGCCGAACCGGATGCGTCCGGGTACGTCCTTGTGTCGATACCTGGCGGAAAACAGGTTCCGGTTAACACCCAGAAGCTGCGTTTGGTGCAAAAGGCCGGTACGCCCAATGCGCCCATCAAGGTTGGCCAGGCCGTGAGCTGGGTGGATGGCAACGTCAAGGAAAGCGGCAATGTCGTGAAGGTGAATGGCAATTGGTGCCAGGTAAAGACGCCAAGCGCCACCACCATAGGATGGGTCGAGTGCAACGCGTTGCTCGGTGCCGCGCAACCGGCGAGGAAGAAGGACAAACCCGCGCCAACCGCGAACGCCTCGTCCGAAACACCTCCGGTGGTGAAGCTGCAGGGAAATTGGGAGAATGCCGACGGCACAGTCAAGCTGGAATTTCAGCCGGCCAGCAAGTGCTACATTTCTTTCGGCCCGATGACGGGGCCTTGCACTTACAAGCAGCACGCCCAGGGCGTCAAGGTCACCTTCGACGGCGAAGACCTCGCGCTCGCGGCCAACGACGATGGGTCATTGAGCAGCGTGAGCGACTCCAATGCCATGATGGCGATTCGGCTGAAGAAGAAGTAGCGTGGTTGAAACTTGGCCGGCCAGATCTTGACCGATTCTGGATACCTGCCGGTTTCCTGCCGCCGCTTCGGGCCGGGGTAGCGGTCGTATTTCTCTGAGTCAGCTTTGCTTCCCGTTCCTTGGACATAGGATGCTCCTCG
>JBJXGQ010000005.1:0-15172 GCA_046160525.1 Burkholderiales bacterium | reverse complement strand
GATGTGGTGTTTGTCCTTGGCATTTCCTCGTTCTGGACGCCATTGGTCATTGGCACTCTACTGATCGTCGCCGTGCTTGGCTCCAGCTTCGCCGAACTTTTCGAGGCGCGGCGCACACGATGAGGGACTTGCGTCACGCGTTCGCCCGCAACCGCGGAATCGTGCTCGCATACGTAGGGGCGATCGTCATGTTTGGAATCACGAGCGCGTTCTCGCCTGGTTTCGCCTCGCCTAGTCATATCGCGGTGCTGCTTCTCGGCGCTTCGTTCATTGGCATCGTTGGGCTAGGCCAGACCTTTGTCGTGCTCGGGGGCGGAATCGATCTTTCGATACCAGCCCTTGTTACCGCTGGCGGTATCCTCATGGCGAGATTCACCGGTGGCGATGACGCCGCGCTGCTATGGGCCGTCCCGCTGATCCTCTCTGGGGCTGCCGTGATCGGGCTCATCAATGGAATCGGGGTCGCAATGCTTAATGTCTCCCCGATCGTGATGACGCTCGGGATGAGCGGTATCGCTTCGGGAGCTTTGCTGGTGTATACGGGCGGCTCCCCGGCCAAGGCACCGCCACCGCTTATATCGCGCCTCGCCAACGAGCCACTTGGGGTCATTCGTTGGGATGTTCTCATCTGGGCAGCGATCGCTCTCGCCGCCATGTTTATTCTGAGCCGCACGACTTTTGGCAGAGCGTTGTATGCGGTGGGATCGAACAAGACGGTGGCGAAATTCTCCGGTCTGCCCGTGGAGCGCGTGATCGTGACAACGTATGTGACGAGCGCCGTGACCTCGGCCTTGGCGGGCATCCTGCTCACAGGCTATACGGGCCAAGCCTACCTGAGCATGGGGGTGCCCTATCTGTTTTCCTCGGTGGCTGCCGTCGCCATAGGCGGCATGCCGCTCGTGGGCGGCAGCGGGCACTACGCCGGCACCATCGCGGGCGCGCTCATTCTCACCGTGCTTGAAGGCCTTTTGCCAGTGCTCAACCTCAATGTGGCAGCACTTCCGGTTATCTATGGATTGGTGATCCTACTCACTGTGGTAATGGCGAGCGGCCGTTTCCGCCGCGAATCTCTTTGATGATTTCCAGCCCGCGTATAACGGCCGGGATTCGTGCGATATCCTGAGTGGATATCCGGGGCGGATTCTTGCCCCCCAGATCAACGCGCAATAGAAGGCCAAAGACCCGTGCTTGGCGTCCCATCCGAATGGTTCCGAAATAAAGTAACCTCTCGGTAACGAGAACTGAGAGACCAACCGAATGGCGGAACGCTCCTTCAAGGAGGAAGTAAAGAAACTGCGGTTGGGCCAGGGACAGGAGTTTCGCGGCGAGGGCATTCTCGCGGTGACCAAGGCCTTGTTGCAGTCCGGTGTGTCCTACGTGACAGGTTATCAAGGCGCGCCGGTGTCTCACCTCATGGACGTGCTGGCGGACGCCAACGACATCCTGGAAGATCTGGGCATTCACTTCGAGAACAGCGCCTCGGAAGCCTCCGCCCTGGCGGGGTTGGCGGCTTCGGTGAACTATCCGCTGCGAGGTGCTGCGACCTTCAAGGCCACGGTGGGCACCAATGTCGCCTCCGACGCGCTGGCCAATCTGGCCTCGGGTGGCGTGACGGGCGGCGCGCTCATCATCGTGGGCGAGGATTACGGCGAGGGCTCCAGCATCATGCAAGAGCGCTCCCACGCCTTCGCCATGAAATCCCAAGTGTGGTTGCTGGATCCCCGGCCCAATCTTCCCAGCATCGTGCAGGCGGTGGAGAAGGGATTCGAACTTTCGGAGGCGAGCAACACGCCGGTGATGCTGGAGCTTCGCATTCGCGCGTGCCACGTGCATGGGCGCTTCGTGGCCAAGGACAACGTGCGGCCTGCATTCGGATTGAAGCAAGCCATGGAGAATCCGCGCCGGGACACGAGCCGCATCGTGCTGCCGCCGGCGAGTTACCTGCACGAGAAAGAGAAGACCGAAAAACGCTGGCCCGCAGCTCTGAAGTTCATCCAGGAAGCGGGGCTCAACGAGTTCTTCGCGGAGGACGCGCAGAAGTTCGGCATCATCCTCCAAGGCGGCATGTACAACAGCGTGATTCGCTCCCTACAACTGCTGGGGTTGTCGGACACCTATGGCAACACACGCGTGCCGCTCTATGTGCTGAACGTGACCTATCCCCTTGTGGACGCGGAAGTGGTGCGTTTTTGCGCGGGCAAGAAGGCCGTGCTCATGGTGGAGGAGGGGCAGCCGGAATTTCTGGAGCAAAATCTTCACACCATTTTGCGGCGCGCCGATTTGCAGACCAAGGTGTTCGGGAAAGGCGTGTTCCCCATGGGCGGGGAGTACACCGGCGCGGTGATGCTGGAGGGCGTGCGCCGCTTCATCGAAGAGGTGGCGCCCAAATCCGTGACGGCGCGTGCCCCTGCCGAGGCTGCGCCGGCAAAGGGAATCGAGGCGCAGGTACACGGCCGCCCGCCGTCGTTTTGCACCGGATGTCCCGAGCGCCCCATCTTCACCGCGATGAAGTTGGTGGAGCGCGAACTCGGCGCCCACCATGTGAGTTGCGACATCGGCTGCCATCTGTTCTCCGTGTTGCCACCCTTCAACATCGGGGCCACCACCATGGGATATGGATTGGGGTGGGCAGGCGCGTCGGCACTGAGCAGCAAGGAAACTTCCAAGCGCACCATCAGCTTCATGGGCGATGGCGGCTTTTGGCACAACGGGCTCACCAGCGGTGTGGGCAATGCCGTTTTCAATAAGAGCGACAACGTGCTCGTGGTGGTGGATAACGGCTATTCCGCGGCCACCGGCGGGCAGGATTTGTTGTCGTCCAAGGCGACAAATCCCATGCGAGCCACGCAAAATTCCATCGAGACCGCCGTGCGAGGAGTGGGGGTGAAGTGGGTCAAGACCATCACGCACACCTATAGCGTGGCGAAAATGCGCGACACGCTGAAGGAGGCCCTTACCACGCAGGACAAGGGGCCGAAGGTGATCGTGGCGCAAAGCGAGTGCATGCTGACCCGCCAGCGCCGCGAGAAACCGCGCTTTCGCCAGCTAGTGAAGGAAGGTAAGCGCGTGGTGAAAGAGCGTTTTGGTGTGGATGCCGACACCTGCACGGGGGATCACTCCTGCATGCGCTTGTCCGGCTGCCCGTCCCTGTCGGTGAAGGACAATCCCGATCCGTTGCGTACCGATCCCGTGGCTACCGTGTTGGAGAGTTGCGTGGGTTGCGGGTTGTGCGGCGAAGTGGCCCACGCCGCCGTGCTGTGCCCGTCTTTCTACCGCGCCGGGATTATCCACAACCCCAATGGTTGGGACCTGTTCAAGCAGCGCCTGCGCGGCGTGGTGATCGGATTCTTGCAAGGCCGCATCGAGCGGCGCCTGGCGGGGATTGTGGTTGGGACGTGAAAATCGAACCTCTTTCAACACGAAGAGACACCAAGGATGCACGAAGGAACTCGATATGGAACTCCTTCCCCTGCGAGCGGGGGAAGGGTGGGATGGGGGCGCGCGTTGTGCTCCGTAATCGATTTAGCCCCCACCCTAACCCTCCCCCGCAAGCGAGGGAGGGAATCGGATAGGCTTTCCATCGTGTTCCCTTCGTGTTGGCTTGCGCATAACCTAAAGGATAGCGTCCGCCGCAATAAAGGGCTCCGCACTGTATTGTCCTTCGTGTTAAGAGCGTTTAGCTTTAGACCCTGAATGAAGCAAGCGTCCGAACCGAACCGCTCCATCAACATCGCCATCCTCGCCATGGGAGGCGAGGGTGGGGGCGTGCTCGCGGACTGGATCGTGGATCTGGCCGAGGATGCGGGTTATTGCGCGCAAGCTACCTCGGTGCCGGGTGTAGCGCAGCGCACCGGCGCCACCATCTACTACGTGGAGATGTTGGAGCCAGGCAGCGATGCGCGGCAACCCGTCATGGCACTAATGCCCTTCCCTGGGGATGTAGACGTGGTGATTGCCTCCGAACTCATGGAGGCAGGACGCGCAGTGCAGCGCGGCTTCGTGACGCCAGACCGCACGACCTTCATCGCTTCCACCCATCGCGTTTACTCCATGACGGAGCGCACGGCCATGGGCGAGGGCCGTGTGGATGGGGATAAATTGCTGGAGGCCGGGCGAGCGGCAGCGCAACAGTTTGTTGCCGCGGATTTCGCGCGGGCGGCGGAAGAACAGGGAAGTCTCATCAGCGCGGTACTGTTCGGTGCGTTGTGTGGCAGCGGACGGCTTCCCTTCGCGCGCGAGAGTTTCGTGCAGGCCATACGGCGGGGCGGCGTGGGAGTTGAAGCCAGCATCCGCGCCTTCGACGAAGGCCTGCGCCTCGCGAAATCTCCGCAACGCAGCCAAATGGCGAATCCAGAGAAGGCTTCGGAGGTTGGAGCGAGGCTTCAAGCGCTCGGCGCGCGCATCCAGAAGCAGTTTCCAGAGGCCGCGCATCCTGTTCTGCGCATTGGCATTCAGCGGTTGGCTGATTACCAGGACCTCAAGTACGCCGCGGAGTATCTGGAGCTATTGCTGCCCGTTCGGGATTTGGAATTGCGCGCTGGCGATGGCCAAGGCCTTCTGCTGCGAGAAACCGCGCGCTATCTCGCGCTTTGGATGAGTTACGAAGATACCATTCGTGTCGCGGATCTCAAGACCCGGCGCCAGCGCTTCGCCCGCGTGCGAGGCGAGGCCAAGGTTCAGGACAACCAAGTGCTGGAGATCAACGAATTTCTGCATCCGCGCATCGAAGAGATCGCGGATACGCTGCCCGCGAGCATGGGGCGCTGGCTTCTGCGCACTGGCTGGGCGAGGGCGCTTGCAGGGCGATTCACCCGCGAAGGAAGAACGGTCAAGACCAGCTCCTTGCGCGGATTCCTGTTGCTCTACCTGATCGCGTCCTTGCGCCGCATGCGCCGCTATACGCTACGCTATCACGTGGAACGCCAGCGCATTGGCATCTGGCTCGCGCGCATTCGGGAAGTGGCGGACCGGGATTACGATCTTGCCGTGGCGATTGCGCAGTGCCAGCGCCTGGTGAAGGGATACAGCGACACGCACGCCCGCGGAGTGCATAGCTTCGATGCCATCATGGGTATCCTGCCTTCCCTGGATGGCCGTGAAGGCGCTGGAGCGTTGCTGCGTACTTTGCGCGATGCCGCGCTGGCCGATGAAAGTGGCGGTAAGCTACGGCAATCGTTAGCGGAGGTCGTGTCATGAAATACCGTGGCAATCCTCAAGCCATCGCGAATCTCGTCCAGCCCGATCAAGTACACCGGGACGTCTACATCGACCCTGAAGTTTTCCATATCGAGATGGAAAACTTGTGGGCTCGTACCTGGATCTATGTGGGGCACACGAGCCAAGTGCCTAATCCCGGCGACTACTACACCACGGATATCGCTCTCCAACCTGTGATCCTGGTGCGCGATGGCGATGCGGGCGTGAAGGTTCTCTTGAACCGCTGCGCCCATAAGGGATCGAGATTGGTATCCTCGCCTACGGGCAACACGGGTAAGTACTTTCGCTGTCCCTATCATGCGTGGACTTACCGCACCGATGGTTCATTGATGGGCATGCCGCTGCCCAACGGCTATGAGGGCACGCGCATGCGCGAATGCGCGGCGGGCCAAGGTCTGACCGAGCTGAAGAATGCCGAGGTTTACCGGGGATTCGTGTTCGCGCGTCTCTCCGAGAACGGCCTGCCGTTCCAAGAATACTTCGGCGAGTCCCTTTCCTCCATCGACAACATGACAGACCGCTCGCCCGAGGGGGAACTCGAAATCGCCGGCGGCTGCCTGCGTTATCTTCACCAGTGCAACTGGAAGATGTTCGTGGAGAACTTGAACGACACCATGCACCCCATGGTGGTGCATGAATCCTCCGCGGGGACGGCGAAAAAACTCTGGGATGATGTGCCGCCTGGCACACCGAAACCCATGGCGGTGGAGCAGTTCGTCCCCTTCGTTTCCAACTACAAGTTCTTCGACGACATGGGAGTGCGCGTGTTTGCCCACGGGCACGGCTACACGGGCGTCAACTTTTCCATCCACTCCGCTTACTCCTCCGTGCCCGGCTACGAAGATCAGATGAAGCAAGCCTACGGCGAGGCGCGCACGGCGGATATTCTGAATACGAACCGGCACAACACCGTCTACTACCCCAGCCTTACCATCAAGGGTGCTATTCAGGCCATTCGCGTGGTGCGGCCGCTCGCCGTGGACAAGACCTTGATCGAGTCCTGGACCTTTCGCTTGAAGGGAGCGCCCGAGCAACTGCTGCAACGAACGCTGATGTATTCGCGGCTCATCAACTCACCCATGTCGGTGGTGGGGCACGACGATTTGCACGCCTATCGCGCCATTCAACAAGGGCTCATCACGCAAGGCAACGATTGGGTGAGCCTGCACCGGGATTTCCGCGCCACGGAAGTAGGGAACAAGGATCACACCGTGAACGGCACCAGCGAGATCTCCATGCGTAACCAGTTTCGGGCGTGGGCGGAGTTTATGAGGGAAGCGTGAGGCGTGAGGCGTGAGGCGTGAGGCGTGAGGCGTGAGGCGTGAGGCGTGAGGCGTGAGGCGTGAGGCGTAAGGAGGCACTGGTGGTCAGTGAAGGGGATCTGGTTCGGTTCGTCTATCGCGAGGCGCGGTTGCTGGATGAAAAGCGCTTCGATGAATGGTTGGAGCTTTTTACCGAGGATGGGTTTTATTGGGTGCCACTGGCGCCTGGGCAGACCGATCCGGTCAATCACGCTTCACTTGCCTATGAGGACCGGTTCTTGTTGAAGTTGCGCGTGGAGCGTTTGAAGAGTCCGCACGCCTACTCGCAGCAACCGCCTTCGCGGTGCCATCATCTGTTGCAGGCACCGGAAGTGGAGAAGATGGATGATGCCGAGAAGGAATACCTGCTGCGTACCCAGTTCATTTACACCGAAGCCCAGGGAGATGAAATGCGGAGTTTCTCCGGGACGGTGTTTCATTCCCTCGCCGTGGTGTCGGGGAAATTACGTATGCGGCTAAAGCGGGTCAATCTGCTCAATAGCGACGCGGCATTGCCGTCCATCCATCTGTTCATCTGATGTTCCCCGGTCCCGCGCAGGCCACAGTGTACGAAGCTTTTCGTGATACCGCACTACGCGTGCCGGGGCAAGCGTTTTTGCGCATCCTGCCCGAGACGGCGCAAGCCTACGGTGTTCCCGCCGGTGATTGGTCTTACGCGCAAACCCTGGAAGAGGCTGAGCGGTTGCGTGGCTGCTACGAGCAGGCCGGGTACGGGCCAGGGCAGCGGATCGGGTTGTTGCTGGAGAACAGGCCCGCTTTCTTTGTCCATTGGTTGGCTTTGAATGCTTTGGGTGTTGCCGTGGTGCCCTTGGGCGCCGATCTGCGCGCGGCGGAATTGGCCTATCTAACCGAGCATAGCGAGCTTTGCCTGGTGTTGGCGCTGGCGCAACGCGAGGGCGATCTGCGCGCCGCGGCTCAACTCGCCGGGCGAGACATTCGCGTCGTCCTGCCTAGCCACCAAGGGCCATTTCCAAAGGCACCGCCGTCTCACTCCGTTGCTTGGGGTTTGGATGCCGAGTGCGCATTGCTCTACACCTCCGGCACCACCGGGCGCCCCAAGGGATGTGTGCTCACCAATCGCTATTTCTTGCTAGCCGGCGAGTGGTACTCACGCTTGGGCGGCCTGTGCACCATCGAGCCGGACCGGGACGTATTGATCACGCCCTTGCCCATGCATCACGTGAACGCGATGGCGTTCTCCACGATGGTGATGATGATGAACGGGGGTTGCATCGTGCCCCTGGACCGTTTCCATCCCAAGACCTGGTGGGAGAGCGTAAGAACATCGCAGGCAAGCGTCATTCACTACCTGGGAGTAATGCCCTCGCTCCTGATGAGTGCGCCTGCCACTGGGGATGACAGCACGCATCGAGTGCGTTTCGGTTTCGGTGCCGGGGTGGACAAAGGACTGCACGCGCCCTTCGAGGCGCGCTTCGGCTTTCCCCTGGTGGAAGCCTGGGCGATGACGGAAACGGGCGCGGGCGCCGCGATCATCGCGCACCGGGAACCGCGCCATGTGGGAACGGCGTGCTTCGGGCGCGCCTCGCAAGACGTTGAGTTCAAGCTGGTGGACGAAGCTGGCCAAGAGGTGGCGGCGGGAACCCCGGGCGAATTGCTGGTGCGTGCCGCGGGCCCGGACCCGCGCAGTGGATTTTTTCGGGAGTACCTCAAGGACGCCCAGGCCACAGCGCTGGCCTGGGAGGGTGGCTGGTTTCACACCGGCGATGTGGTGCGTGCCGATGCAGCGGGGAATTTGTACTTCGTGGACCGGCGCAAGAATCTCATTCGGCGCAGTGGCGAGAATATCTCCGCCGCGGAGGTGGAGTCGGTGCTGCGCCAGCATGCCGGCGTGAAGGACGTAGCGGTGTGCGCGACGCCAGATTCCGTGCGCGGAGATGAAGTGATGGCTTGCGTTGTACTGAAGGACGCGGCACATGGGAAGGAAGACCTTGCTCGCGAGTTGGTGAACGGTTGCCTGGACCAACTTGCTTACTACAAGACACCAGGCTGGGTAGCCTTCGTTGGCCAATTGCCGCTCACCGCTTCGCAGAAAGTTCAGCGCGCGGAACTGAAGAAAATCGCGGAACAGTTGCCTGGAAAGCCTGGTGTGTACGATACACGTGCCATGAAGACACGAGGCCGATGACCCGCAAGGGCTACGAAGGCGTCGCGGTGGCGGTACCCGTGACCGTCCCCTACGTGCGCTATTCCACCAAAAGTGCCCACTGGTTCATCGCACGCGCCTTGGCGAATCTGCTCAAGGAGTCCGGACTTACCAAGCAAGAGATCGACGGGCCGTCCCTGTCGAGTTTCACCGTGGCTCCCGATACCGCCGTGGGCCTCACGCAACACTTGGGACTTTCCGTGCGCTGGTTGGATCATGTCCCCCTGGGCGGCGCTTCGGGTGTGGTGGCGATGCGCCGCGCGGCGCGTGCGGTGCAGGCGGGCGATGCGAACGTCGTTGCGTGCATCGGTGCCGATACCAATCACGTGGATTCCTTCCGTTCCATGCTGGGCAGCTTCAGCCGGTTCGCGCGCGATGCCACCTACCCCTATGGTTCCGGCGGACCCAACGCGATGTTCGCCTTCATCACGGCGCATTACATGCGTACCTACGGCGCCACCCGCGAGGATTTCGGCAAGCTTGCCGTGGCTCAGCGCCGCAATGCGCTCTTGTGCGATCACGCGTTATTCAAGAAACCCCTTTCGATGGAGGAGTACTTGTCCGCGCGCGAAATCGCGACCCCCCTGCATTTGTTCGATTGCGTCATGCCCTGCGCGGGCGCCGATGCGTTCCTGGTGATGAGATAGCAGCGCGCTCAGGACTTAGGTTTGAGCTACGCGCGTGTGCTGGGTGCCATTGAGCGCCACAATGCCTATGCGGAGGATCCCATTTCGGTTCGCGGAGGATGGGCACTGGACCGGGACGACCTGTACGCGCAAGCGGGCGTGAAACCTTCAGAATTGGACTTTGTGCAAACCTACGATGACTATCCCGTCATCGTCATGATGCAGTTCGAGGATCTCGGGTTCTGCGAAAAAGGCGAGGGCCCGCGATTCGTGCGCAGCCATACCTTCACTCACGGTGGCAGTTTTCCCAACAACACCTCGGGCGGGACATTGTCCGTGGGACAAGCCGGCGCGGCCGGTGGCTATCTTGGAATGGTCGAGGCGATTCGGCAACTCACCGGGCAGGCGGGTGAGCGGGCCGTGAGGAATGCAACGCTGGGTTTGGTGAGCGGTTTCGGCATGGTGACCTACGACCGGTGCTTGTGCACGGGGGCGGTGATATTGGGAACGGCGTGAGGGCCAGCGAGATTAATTCGAAACGCTCTCAACACGAAGTGAGACGAAGGTATTCACGATGGAACACGAAGGAGAACCAAAGGTGTATGGAGGCATGATTGAATGGTTAGCCGCCATGCATTCGGTCTGCTGTTTCTTCGTGTGCCTTCGTGCTTCCTTCGTGTTCCATCGTGTTAAAAGAGTTGCGCCTTTGAAGTTACGTTAATCCAATGTCCTTACCTTCGTCCCCGCCCAAACGCAAGAACCCGGTTCTCCGCACGCGGTTGCCGGTGTTGCCGCCGTTGGCACGTTCTCGGGCCGCGCAAGGCTTGACGGCCGCCGCAGCGTTAGGGCGCTTCGAACTTCAGGTCTGCCAAGATTGCCAGGCAGTGCAGTATCCGGCTCAGGAAGCCTGCCGGGTGTGCCTGTCCGAGCGCTTGCGTTGGAAGCAGCAAAGCGGCACAGGCGAGTTGCTATCGGATACGACCCTTCATCACAGCAACGACTTATTCTTTCGCGAGCGTTTACCCTGGCGTTTGGGTTGGGTGAAACTGGATGCCGGTCCCACGCTCATGGTCCATTTGCATGGCGGTGTGAAGACCTCGCTCGCCCGGGTGCAGGTGGGCGCGCGACTCGACCGCGCGGGCCAAGCCGTGCTCATCGCATTTCCACCGATGGAGACATCCCCCATGGCTGAAGATGTTCAGTTACGCGAAATGACTAGCGATCCCAAGTTTCGCAAGGTGTTGGTCGTCGACGGAAAAACCGCCGTGGGGCAGGCCATGATCAAGGCGTTGGTGGACGCGGGTGCCGAAATTGTGTGGGCAGGCTACGCGCAACTCTGGAAGCAGTTGCCTGGATTCGATGCGATTTCCAAACTGCCACAAGTGACCCCCGTACCGCTGGATCTCACCAACGAACGCTCGGTGTCCGAACTGGGCGGGGAACTGGGTGGCAAGGTGGACATCCTGGTCAACAATGCCGAAGTGCATCGCACCTACGGTATCTCAGCGCGCCGGGGCACCGATGTGGCCCGCGCCGAGATGGACGTCAATTACTTCGGTTTGCTGCGCCTGGCCCAGGAGTTCGGTCCCGTAATGCGCGCACGCGGCGCCGACGGGCAAGCCAATGCCTGTGCGTGGGTTAACCTGTTGTCGGTCTATGCGCTGGCGAACTTTCCGGCTCACGGAACCTTCTCCGCGTCAAAGGCGGCAGCCTATTCCTTGACGCAGAACTTGCGGGCGGAAATGCGTGGGGGCGGCATCAGAGTCATCAATCTATTTCCGGGTCCCATCGACGATGAGTGGAACCAATTGATGCCGCCGCCTAAAATTACGCCGAAAGCCCTGGCCACCGCGATGGTAAGGGCGCTGCGCGATGGAGTGGAGGATGTATTTCCCGGCGACGTGGCGCAGGAATGGTTGGAGCGCTGGCTCGAGAACCCGAAGGTCCTCGAAAAGGAGTTAGCCGGATGACCTTGGTAGCAGGCCTTGTCCGCAGAGCACGCAGGAAAAGACATTACGCGCTAGCTGCCTGAAGGCGCACCGCGTGCCCTACCATTGACTTTATGCATATGTTATGCATAATGACGCAGTGGACATCGAGTTTGACCCCGCCAAGGCCCAAGCAAACCTCCGTAAGCACAAGGTCAGTTTCGCTCACGCGGAACAAGCGCTGAGAGATCCTCTTGCGCTGACTGTGGGCGATCCAGATAGCGAGGGTGAGCAGCGCTTTGTCACTCTCGGCATGGATGCCCTTGGGAGAGTGCTCGTTGTCGTCCATACGCCGCGCGGAGACCGTACTCGGTTGATCTCTGCGCGAAAGGCTAGCCGAGGCGAAGCGGAGCAATATCATGCGTAAGAACTACGATTTTTCGAAGGGCAAGCGCGGCGCGGTTATTTCGTCGCCGGGCAAGACTCGCATCACCATCATGCTGGACGATGACGTGATTGAATTCTTCCGCTCGAAGGCGGAAGCCCAAGGCACGGGGTACCAGACCATGATCAATGCAATACTTCGAGAAGCCTTGCCCACAGGGAAGAAAAAGGGCATTGAAGACCGGCCCATCACCGTTGCGGTCCTGCGCAAGGTGCTGCGTGAAGAGTTGCATACGGAATAGCACTACAACGGCGATAACCATCTATTTCTGGTGGTCCGCGAAAACGGCGAAGTTCTCGGTGCAGTTCAATGACATCCGGCCCGGCCGCCGCGCTTGAATTGCGGTCTGGATGCAATAGGAGCGCAAGATGACCGATGATAATTTCTCTTGTGGCGAACACACCGGCACGCACTTCGACGCGCCCATCCATTGGATCTCGGGACGGGACTTGCCGAATAATTCCGTCGATACCATTCCCGCTCATAACTTCGTGGCCCCGGCCTGCGTGATCGATTGCTCGAAGGAGGCCGCCGCCGATCCGGATTACTTGCTCACGGTGCAATTCGTGAAGCAATGGGAAGCGAGGCATGGCCGCATTGCGCCGAAATCCTGGGTATTGATGCGCACCGATTGGTCCAAGCGCACCGATCCCGTGGCCTACCAGAACTTCGATGAAACCGGCCAGCACACCCCAGGGCCGGACGTGGACGTGGTGAAGTTCCTGATCGATGAGCGTGACGTATTGGGATTCGGGTCGGAAGCCATTGGCACCGGCGCGGGCCAGGGATATCACCTGCGCCCCCCTTATCCGTGCCACTACTACATGCATGGCGCCGGGCGCTATGGGTTGCAGTGCCTTACCAACCTCGACCAACTGCCGCCCATGGGTGCGGTGCTGATCAGCGCGCCTCTCAAGATTCAGAGGGGAAGCGGGAGTCCGTTGCGAGTTCTTGCGTTGGATTCGTCCTGTTGAGCATTCCAGAATACGTTTCAGAACTCGCGTCCATGGCCACTTCCCTCATCCCCACCCTTCTCCCGGGGGGAGAAGGGCTTTTAGCAGTTCGTTACCGGCGGCGCTCAACATGCTGTGCTCCTTTGTGTGAGATGAACATAGCTCGTTGCTGATGGGATCGATCTTGCCGCCCTGCCGAGAGAGTTCGGTGAACGATGTTCCTCATCGATCCACTTTACGCCCCCACGCCTGAACGTGAATAGTGGAGAGAACCAGCGTGTTCGGATCTTCCAAGTGGCGCTTCAAGGCACCGGTTAGTTCGTTGAGTTCGTCCACTCCGATCAGATTCCTGTCCAGGATTCGATCCCTTGAGTTCTCGGCAAAGTCGGGCAGGATCGTGCGCCGTTCATGGCGCGGCGGGAACACCTGAATCAGAGGATGAACATGGATACCGGCCAAGCCCGCTTCTCGTAACATGCGCCCAATGCGCCGGCCGATGAAGCGGTCGATGCCGTTCATTTGCGCGTAAGTGGTGAGTAGTTGGGACAGGCGCGTCCATGCGGGAAGCGGCGGATCGCAGACCTGGGAGATTGAATCCGCTTCATGCAACGCCACCACGCCGCCAGGGCGGACCAGCCTTACCATTTCCGCGACAATTTGCCCGGGAGCCGGCACGTTAACCAGGACCAGGCGCGCCGTTGCCAGGTCGAACGACTCCGGTGGAAGACCGGTGGCGCGAGCGTCGGCCTGAAGTACTTCGGTGTTATTCAAGCGAGCCTGGACGATGTGCTGTCTTGCGCGTTGCACTTCGTCGCTACTGCGTTCCACCCCAATGACCTTGCCGGTAGCACCGACGCGTTCAGATAGAAGCTCTAGGCAACCGCGCGGGCCGCAGCCGATCTCGGCGGCTCGCGATCCTTCGCGAAGGCCAACTTGATCGAACAGCCGCGCCGAATAGGCGGCAAGTCCCGGAGCCTGCCGTTCCAGACGCTCTTGCTCCTCCCGCCGGTAACCCAAAAAGTATGGATCAAGTTCGTTCATGGCAAACCCCTCGCCTGGTTACGAATGGGACCGCATCAATCGGGCTTCACGCCCGCGGACTCGATCACCTGGCGCCGGCGCCGTGTCTCGTTTCGAAGAAAAATTGCGGTCTGATGCGGCGTCCCGCCGTTCCCAGGGGATGCGTAGCTCAACCCACCGGGATGGGCGCGGGCATAGGTGATGAGCTTTTGCAAATTGGACACCGGCAGCTTGGGATGGACGAGCAGAACGTTCGGCGCGGTGGCGATCACGGTGACAGGCACGAACGCCTCGGGATCGAATGCGAGCTTGGGAAACAGGCTTTGATTGATCACAACCGGCGGAGGTGGCGTAGCCAGCAGGGTGTAGCCGTCAGGTTGTGCCATGGCCACGGCTTGCGCCCCTATGTTGCCCCCGGCTCCGGACCGGTTCTCTATGATGACCGGTTGCCTCCAGCGCAGTGCGAGTTCGTGGCCCACAAGCCGCGCGAGGTAATCCACAGAGGATCCCGCCGGAAATGGCACGATCACTTTAATGGTGCGGTTCGGATAAGAGTCCTGCGTGAGTCCGATAGACGGTGCGGAGAACGCGGCAATGACCATGAAGCATACCCAAAGGTTTCGCATTTCAGTCCCCGCTAATCGAAGCTAACGTAGGAAGGCGGGAACGCCTCTTGGGTGCGTATCGATGCCGGCTATTCTCCTCATGGTTTTCCCGGTTGTCTCGAGGCAGATGTCCCGGGGGCGCGCCGGGACACGCCCGGGACAGGCGGCGAAACTAATCCGCCCCTCCCTTGCGCGTTGTTTGCGCGGGGGAGGGCTGGGGAGGGGGCACCTCTTGCAAATGCTCGCCCCCATCCCAACCTTCCCCCGCACGCGGGGGAAGGAGTAGGTTGGAGCACAGGATGTTTCGTTATTAAAGGCTAGTGGTTCGGCGTGCTCAGCACGAACCGAGGATGCATTCAGCGCCAACCTGGCGCGATCAGCTCGTGAATCCGCCGCCGATTCCGGCCTCCCGCGCTCGCGCGGGGGCTTGCGCGCGATTAGCGACCCCCAGCTTGCTGAAGATGGTTGACAGGTGGTTGCGCACGGTCTTCTCGCTCATGCCCAGGCGTTCGGCCATCGCTTCGGTGTCCATTCCTTTTGCGAGCACCTCCAAGACGGCATGTTCGCGAGCAGTCAGTCCGTCGATGGAGCCGCCTGGCGCGGCGGATTGCGCTGGCAGGAATGCCTCCAGTTCGGTAACCAACTGCCGCCATGCGGGCTCGTGTTCCAGCAGGAAGTGATTGCGGTTATCGAGCGGTACAAAACGTGCACCGGGTATCAGCGCCGCGAGTGCGCGGCCTTCTTCGAACGGAATGCGCAGATCGCTGCGCGCGTGCAGCACCAATGCCGGGCAACGCACCCGCGGTGCGTCACGGCGCACGTCGCCCAGGAACCAAGCGCGCAGCAGCGATACGGCGTTGGAACCCGAGACCGAGCGCCGCATCAATTCATT
>JBJXGQ010000004.1:0-3126 GCA_046160525.1 Burkholderiales bacterium | reverse complement strand
ACCTGGATCTGTGCTGGCGAAGCGCACGGCGTTCTCGTAACGAGTGAAGTCCTGCACACCGGGAAAGATGCGATCGTAGGTTACAACCTGCAGGTCCTTCATTTCCTTCTCCGACCCTGGCACGCCGTACTTGAGCCGGCCGGTAAAGGTGTAAGTTTGCAGCGTGAGTTCTCCCACGAACCATTCGATGACGCGGCGCTGAAGCTGCCCGCCCTCGGTCTGGAAGTGGACGGCGATCTCGTCAGCCTCTTCCCCGTTGAACTTGCCCGCCACCAGATCCGTCCAGGCGCTCTTGATCCAGACGGGGGTTGCGACTTTGCGCTCGATGAGTTCATCGGCGCCTTGCATCAACGCACTCTCTGCCTCTTTCCAAAGGGCCGCCTCCGCGTTCCATTGCTGGCCCAAGCCGGCGGCTTTTCCGCCCTCCGCTAGCAACTCGCGAGCAGTAACCAGGGCGGCTTGCTTTACATATACGCGCCCGATGTGAACAGACAACGCCAGGTCATGGCTTTCGACAACCCTGGAGACCGCGTCTTGCTTGAGAGCTTGTTCGTCATCGTCTTGCGCCTGCCCCGGGCTGCACGACAGAGAAGTTATTGCGAATACGACGATGTAATGCAGCTTCATTCTTTACTCGCTCGGCCCGCAATGCAATGTGATGTACGTTGGGATATCGCCTTGAATTTCCAATATGCTCAAGGAAAATGTTGCCGTCAGAATTCCAAGCGAATTTGATCTAGGACAACTTGGCCAGTATCTTGTCGTGCACGCCGCCAAAACCGCCGTTGCTCATCACCAAGATTTGATCTCCCGTTCGGGCTGTCTTGGCGATCTCCCCGGCAAGGATACCGAGATCGGAAAAACACCGGGTTTTGGTGCCTAGCGGCGCGAGGGCTGCCGCGGCATCCCAGTCAATGCCACCGGTGTAGCAGAAGACTAAGTCAGCATCCTTCAAGCTCCCCGGTAGTGCCGCCTTCATCACGCCGAGCTTCATGGTGTTGGAGCGCGGCTCCAGAACGGCGAGGATGCGTTGCTTACCTACGCGCGCGCGCAGGCCCGCGACGGTGGTTTCGATGGCGGTGGGATGGTGGGCGAAATCGTCGTAGACCGTCACGCCGCGCACGGTTCCCTTGATCTCCATCCTGCGCTTGACGTTTCGAAAGCGGGATAAAGCATCGATGGCTCGTTCCGCGGGCACGCCTGCGTGGCGGGCCGCACCGATGGCGGCCAGTGCATTGTGGGTGTTGTGCTCACCGAGTAGCTCCCAATGCACGGTGCCTACGGCTTGTTCCTTCAGATGGACGTCGAAACCATCCGAGTGCGCCTTGGGTGCGTGCCAGCCGTCACGATTTCCCACGTACTCCACTGGCGCCCAGCACCCGCGTTCGATGACGCGCTTCATGCTGGCTTCCTGGCCGTTCGCCAGGACCAAACCATTGGAGGGGACTGTACGGACCAGGTGATGAAATTGGGTTTCGATGGCGGCCAAGTCGGGGAAGATATCGGCGTGGTCGTATTCCAGGTTATTGAGGATCGCCGTGCGCGGATGATAGTGAACGAACTTGGAGCGCTTATCGAAAAAAGCCGTGTCGTACTCGTCGGCCTCGATGGCGAAGAAGGGCGATTCGGTGACTCTCGCGGAGATGCCAAAATTCACCGGAACACCGCCGATGAGAAATCCGGGATTGAGCCCCGCATCCTCCAGTATCCACGCCAGCATGGAAGTCGTCGTGGTCTTGCCGTGGGTACCCGCCACGGCGAGCACCCATTTATCTCGCAGGACTTGCTCGTACAACCATTGCGGCCCGGAGATGAAGTGCAAGCGCCGGTTGAGGATTTCCTCCATCAGCGTATTGCCGCGCGAAACCACGTTGCCGATGACGAAGAGATCCGGCTTGAGTTGTATTTGATCCGTACCCCAGCCTTGGATAAGCTCAATGCCTTGGGCTTCGAGTTGGGTACTCATGGGGGGATAAACGTTGGCATCGCAACCGGTCACGCGATGGCCCGCTTGCTTGGCGATGACTGCGATGCCGCCCATGAATGTGCCGCAGATGCCTAGGATATGGATGTGCATGATCAGTATGGAAAGAAATGAGCGAGAGCATTAGCGGCGATACGAGCCCCCCACTCCTGCACAAAATGCCCCGCTTCGGGCACACGCATGGGGGCAGGGCAACCGCGAATGTCCCGCTGTAAGGCTTCCATCACCGGGACTCCGAGCACGGGGTCTTTTTCGCCGGTGGCCATGAAGCTCGAACCGCGCCACTGGGTGCGCAGAAAGTCCCGGGCCCTTCGCGAGAGTTCCGCGCCGGGCGCGCCGGGCCGGTCTGGAACCAGATTGGGGAAGCGCCGCACGCCTGCCTTGTAGCGCGCGTCCGGGAAGGGTGCGTCATAGGCCGCGCGTTCCTCTTCCGAAAGATGCGGGCAGGTTCGGCCAAGTAGTTTGCCTACTTCCATATCCGGGTGGGCATTTGCCCATGCGCGCCAATCTAGAAATCCTTTGGTAAGAGGCGTGTCGCCAGTGCCCAGGGTAGTGTTCATGATGAGTAAACGAGTGACGCGCTCCGGCATGTCCATGGGCAATGTGAGGCCCAACAGACCGCCCCAATCCTGGCACACGATGCAGATTTCCTTAAGATCAAGCGCCTCGATGAAGGCAACAAGCGTGTTGCGGTGAAACTCGAAGGTGTAAATGTTCTCTTCCGTGGGCTTGTCCGAACGGCCAAACCCGAAGAGGTCTGGCGCCACGACACGGTAGCCCGCTTCGGTAAACACCGGAATCATGTGCCGGTACAAATAACTCCACGTAGGCTGTCCATGCAGGCAGACAAAGACGGCGCCACTTTCGCGGGGGCCTTCGTCCACGTAGTGAAGCCGCAAACCCTGCACCAAGGAATCCGCGTAGCGTGGCACGTAGCCAAAGCCGGCAAGATTTTCGAAGCGGCTCTCGGGAGTGCGCAGGTATTCCATAGGCATTGGATTCTACAAGAGGCGGCTCAAGTCACCGTGGGTAAATCCCATCAACGGATCGGTAATGCCCTTGGCCAAGGCGATTACCTTGAACAATTCCCCCATCTCGGCGGGGCTTAATAGTTTTTGCACGGGTGCGGTTGCCCTGGCGTA
>JBJXGQ010000003.1:0-3262 GCA_046160525.1 Burkholderiales bacterium | reverse complement strand
CGCCGCAAACTGCTGCATGAGTGCGATGTGCATACGCTGCTGCGGCTGCCGACGGGTCTGTTTTACGCGCAGGGCGTCAAAGCTAACGTTTTGTTTTTAGAAAAAAAACCGGCCAGCGAAACGCCTTGGACCAAGCGCCTGTGGATATACGATCTGCGCACCAATGTGCACTTCACGCTGAAGACCAACCCGCTCAAGCGTGAAGACCTCGATGAATTCGTGAAGTGCTACAACTCGGCGAACCGGCACGAGCGCAAGGCGACGTGGTTTGACGAGGCTGCCCCTTCGAGCAAGGCTGGCCCCCTCCCTAACCCTCCCCCGCGCGCGAGGGAGGGGATGAAAGGGGAAGCGGTGGGTGCGCTCGGACGCTGGCGCGCCTACGACTACGACGAACTGATCGCGCGCGACAAAGCCAGCCTCGATATCTTCTGGCTGCGCGACGAAAGCCTGACCGATTCCGACAACCTGCCGCCGCCCGACGTGATTGCGCAAGAGATCGTGGATGATCTGGAAGCGGCGCTAGAACAGTTCCGGTTGATTGCGGCGGATTTGGGGGAGAAGGCGGAGGCGGCCCAATGCAAGGATATTCTTACCGCCGCGCTTTGACGTGTACGCGTTTTCGCACGGACGGGCACTTGATCATGGGCGCACCATGCGCCGGCGTTCTGGCTGGCAATGGAGCGCGTGGTGCCAGATATCAATTGAACTTGCTCCGCCGATTCATGGCACAGGGTCGCATTGATGCGCTGGGTGCGAGAGAATCGGCACTTGTGTGCCAATTCTGAATAACACGATACTAATTTCCATGTCCAATCTCCCCCTATCCGGCCTTACCGTAGTCACTCTGGAACAAGCCGTCGCCGCCCCGATCTGCTCGCGCCAACTCGCGGAGCAGGGCGCGCGCGTGATCAAAATCGAGCGGCCCGAAGTCGGCGATTTCGCCCGTGGTTACGATCAGAAAGTGCTGGGCGAGTCGGGCTATTTCCTGTGGCTTAACCGCAATAAGGAAAGCCTCACGCTGGATGTCAAAAAAGACGAAGCCAAACAAATACTGGCAAAGCTCATCGCCAAGGCGGATGTGTTTATCCAGAATCTTGCGCCGGGCGCGGCCAAACGTCTGGGTCTGGGCGCGGACGCGTTGATGGAAAAACATCCGCGGCTGATGGTTTGCGATATTTCCGGTTACGGCGACAGCGGGCCGTATGCCAAGAAGAATGCCTACGACTTGTTGATCCAGAACGAATCAGGCATTTTGGCTATCACCGGCACGCGTGAGTCGCCGGCGAAGGTGGGTGTGTCGATGACCGACATCGGCACCGGTATGTACGCGTATGAGCAATAAGAAGAAACCCAGCGAAAGCCGCCTTGCCCGTGGCCGCACCCGGCCTGATGCCATTTTCCCGGTAGCTCCACCTGCGGCCTCGCTACCGGAGAGCTACGTCGCCACGTTGCGGGAAATAAAGACCCACCTGCGCAGTGCCCGCGTCCGGGCCATCCTGGCGGCCAATCCCATCGTTATCGAAGCCTACTGGCACATCGGAAAAATCATCCTCGCCAGACAGCAGGAGGCCGCTTGGGGTGCCCGAGTCATCGACCGCCTCGCTACCGATCTTCAGGAGTCCTTCCCGGACATGGGCGGCCTATCCGCTCGCAACCTGCTGGCCATGAAGATTTTCGCCCGCGAATTCCCGGATGGCCCAATTGCGCAACAACCTGTTGCGCAATTGCCCTGGGGGCACGTCCTCCAAATCATGCAGCGGAGCAAAGGCCCCGCCGCCCGCAATTTCTACATCCGCGAGACCCTCGCCCATGGCTGGAGCCGCAGCATCCTGGAAATCCAGATTCAGCAGCAGCTCCACCGCCGGGCGGGCAAGGCCCAGAACAACTTCGCCCTCACCATGCCCCCGGCTGACTCCGATATGGCCACCCAGCTTTTCAAAGACCCCTACCTCTTTGATTTCCTCGGCACTGCTGACTCACGCCGTGAGGCCGAGGTGGAGATGGCGTTGGTGGAGCACATTCAGAAGTTCCTCTTGGAGTTGGGCACCGGCTTCGCCTTTGTCGGGCGGCAGGTGCGGCTGGAAGTGGGCGGCGAAGACTACCCGCTGGATCTGCTGTTTTATCACCTCAAGCTCCGTCGCTACGTCGTCATCGAGCTAAAAGCCCGCGCCTTCACCCCAGGTGACGTCGGCCAACTCAATCTCTACCTCTCCGCCGTGGACGATCTCCTGCGCCACCCCGACGACCAGCCCACTATCGGCCTGCTGCTCTGCCGGAAAAAGAACAAACTCGTCGCCGAATATGCCCTGCGCGGCCTGGACCAATCCATCGCCGTCGCCGCCTGGCAGACCCGGCTCACCGAATCCCTGCCCGAAGAACTCCGCAGCAGCCTGCCCACCATCGAGGAAATCGAAGCCGAACTTGCCAACGACCTCCCGCCCGTAGAGCCAAACGCGGGAGGCGAATCATGAAGCCACCTGTCATTCCGAACACACGCCTTTTTCACCCGCGCGCCCAGGGGCAGTTATTCGCCGCTTCCTTGTCGTCACTGATGCGACGCCGTTTGCGGTGCCCGATACTTATTGAGTAAAAATACCCAGCGTATTGAGTAAAATCCAGTAGTGCCTCGTGAGCGCGCACCAGATATTCTTAACTATTTGTTTTTAAACGGAAAGTATAATTTCTGCCGCTAGTCCTCACCAGCTTCCTCACCCGTTAGCAAAGGGTAAGCGGAGCAAAGTGGGGAAATCGACTCAAAATCCAAGTCCATTTATGTCTAATCTCCCCCTCTCCGGCCTCACCGTAATCACCCTCGAACAAGCCGTCGCCGCTCCCTATTGCTCGCGCCAGTTGGCCGACCAGGGCGCGCGCGTGATCAAGATCGAGCGCCCCGAAGTCGGCGACTTTGCGCGCGGCTATGACCAGAAGGTGCTGGGCCAGTCGGGCTATTTCCTGTGGCTCAATCGCAACAAAGAAAGCCTCTCACTCGATGTTAAAAAAACCGAAGCAAAACAAATACTTGCGAAACTCATCGCAAAGGCCGATGTGTTCATCCAGAACCTCGCGCCCGGCGCGGCGAAGCGCCTCGGCCTGGGCGCGGAGGAGCTGATGGCGCGGCATCCGCAGCTCATCGTCTGTGATATTTCCGGCTACGGCGACAGCGGTCCGTATGCGCAGAAGAAGGCCTACGATCTGTTGATCCAGAGCGAGTCGGGCGTGATGTCGATCACCGGCACGCGCGAGTCGCCCGCCAAGGTCGGCG
>JBJXGQ010000002.1:0-7878 GCA_046160525.1 Burkholderiales bacterium | reverse complement strand
TAGCAATGAGTGATCTGAAGGTACGGAAGGTATTGGCCATCAAACATCTCTCCTGGCACTGGGGAATGCTACGCGATGAGCCGACCCTGCGGCGCGCGGTGGCCGCCTGCGGCACGAGCATTTGCGTCGAGGACGTGACAAGCGTTCAGCGCGCGATCCAATGCCCTATCTGCGCGGTGATCCTGCGCGAATCGGCGAATCCGCGCATCAAGGTCGATCCCTACTGATACGGAAGTTCCTACGGGCTCTCCGGCACCCCAATCACCCCTAGCGTATGCAAGGTTGTGATTTGTTCTTCGCTGTATCCCAGCATTTCGCTTAGAACTTCGCGCGTTTGTTCTCCCACCCGGTAGGGTGCCGGCCCCGCCGGATGAGTGGCTTTCCCATCGACAAAAAACGGCGTGGCGGTCACCCGCACCTTGCCGCGCGTGGGGTGCGCAAGCTCGGGAAACGCCTGGCGCTGCGCCAGATGCGGATGATTGACCACCTCTTCGGGCGCGAGCATGGGAACGCAAGGTATGCGGGCCGAGGTGAGGGCTTTCACCGCGGCGTCCACGTTCTCGAAGCCGTTCAACCATTCGCCGTAAACCTTGAGCAGTGCGCTCCAATTCTGGCGCCGCGCCATGGGGGTGGCAAAGCGCGGGTCGGTGGCGAGTTCGGGCTTTCCGATGGCGGCCACCAATCGCGCCCACAGGTGCGGGGCTCCGGCTGTTTGCGCGGCGACGTAACGCTCGCCGATGGCATGCACCACCATCCCCGCGCGCGGGCGCCGTTCCACGGGGCCGCCGTTGATGAGGGCGCCATAGGTGATGTCGTCCGCGGCGATGAGGCATTCGAGCATGGATACATCGAGCGTGGCGCCTTGGCCGCTGCGTGCATGGCGTAGCAACGCCGCGCAGATGGCGCCAAAGGCGTGGGCCCCCGCCAGTACATCGGCTGCTTGCAAGTAGGAAACGCGCGGCTGTACTTCGCCGCAGCGGTCAAGATCCATCATCCCCGATATGGCATTGATGAGATGGGCGTAGGCCTGCATGGAACTCCACGGACCGGTCTGGCCGAAGCCGGATATGGAGCAGTAGACCAACCCCGGAAACATGGCGCGAAGGGAATTGGCATCCAGGCCGTAGCGCGCCATGACGCCGGGAGAAAAATTCTCCACCACGACATCCGCCTTGCGTACGAGATCCAGTACAAGGGGACGTGCCTCGGGTTTGGCCAAGTCGATGGCGATGCCTTGCTTGCTGGCGTTGATGCGCCAGAAGTAGGTGCTCTGGTCGCTGCGGCTCGGGTCGAGCTGGTGCACGATGGGGCGGATTTCATCGCCCTCGCCGGGGCGCTCGATTTTGATGACCCGCGCACCGAGATCGCCCAGCATGCGTGTGCAGTAAGGGCCCGCCAGCACGCGCGTGAAATCGATGACGGTGATGCCATCCAGGAGCCGCTCATTCAAAGGTGCGGAATTCATCGCGCTAGAACTTGGAGAAATCGGGTTTGCGCTTGTCCAGGAAGGCATTCATGGCTTCCTTCGCTTCGGGCGATCCAAGGAGTTCGCGGAACAACAGACCCTCCTCGCGCATTTGCTCTTGCACCGCCACGGCGTGGCGTTTTTTCATCAGCGATTTGGTGAGTTGCATTTGATTGGGAGGCAAAGCCGCGATGTGCGCCGCCGCGGCGCGCGCGCGATCCAGCAATTCCTCCTTCGGCACGACTTCGGTGACGATTCCCGCCGCCAAGGCCTTTGCGCTACCGAAGGGCGTGCCGAGCAAAAGCAATTCCGCCGCGCGTTGGTACCCGGCTATCATGGGCAGCAGGAAGCTCGACGCCGCCTCCGGGACGAGTCCAAGGGAAACGAAGGGAAGCTGGAAGCGGGTTTCGGGTGTCGCATAGACCAGATCGCAATGCAAAAGCATGGTGGTGCCGATTCCCACTGCCGGCCCGCCTACCGCCGCGATGAGCGGTTTGGCGGCGGTTGAGATGACCTGCAAAAATTGAAATACAGGCGAGGTGTCGCTATGGGGAGGGTTGCCGAGAAAATCCTTCAGGTCGTTTCCCGCGCAGAAGCACTCGGGATGGCCGTGGATGAGCACCGCGCGTACTTGCGGGTCGGCGCAGGCCGCGCGCAATGCATCCGCCATGGCTTGATACATCTCTCCCGTGAGCGCGTTGCGTTTCTCGGCGCGGTTGATCTCGATGCGCGCGATGCGGTTTTTGGTTTCCGTCAGAACATGTGATGTCATGGAGTAACTCCAATGCTAAGCCACTGCCTAAAGCTGTGAGAACCGAAAAGGTTCTGCCGTGAAAGGGAACGGGTCCGGGTGTACGTGACTGTTCCGTGAAAGAAAGCAGAAAATGCTATCAACGCAAAGACGCAAAGGACGCGAAGAACCCCCTTGGAGTGTTTCTTTGCGCCCTTTGCGTCTTTGCGTTAAAGGGGTTGGATATTGTTTTCCATAGTTCTTCCCCTTCAAGGGGGCTTCCTCATTCCACCGGCTATGCGGGTGGAACTTGATTCCATCAAAAAAACATTTCACCGCCATGCCCTATTAAAGTGCGGTAACACGGTATCCCACACGAGGGAAGTGCACGCAGACGGTCCCCACGCGCGCATCCGTTCGCAGAATCGCAATGCGGTCAGGTTCGATCAACCTGAGGGTTCCGGTCACGGTGGGCTCGCCGCTATTCAAATCGGGAGTGATCCCCACGGATTGCCCGGGCGTTAGGCCTTGCGCGTCGCGAGCATCGCCTTTCTCCGGTGTCGCCGGCCCGGCGGCGCGGGCGGTTTCGATGGCTTGGGCGGAAGTCATATCCGTTGGGCGCCCATGGCCGATCGCGGCGACGCGTTTTTCCCAAGCTTCCAGTGCCCCGAACTCGGACAGCAGCGCTGGGCCGCCTTGCCAGCGGGCGCGCACGAACCAAATGAGGTAATAGGCTTGCGCATCGGCGAGGCTGGGCTTCTCGCCAAACAGAAAGGACCGCTTATCCGCCAATTGCATGTTGACCCAGGAAAATTGGGCGCGCAATTGGGCCACCACATGGGGTACGCCCGCTTTCAAGTCCGCGGCATTCCAGCTTGGGCCGAAGAACAAGCGGCCCCGGTCTTTTAGAAACTCCGCGGGAAGTTGGTCCGCATTGGCGCCAATCAAAAGCTTGGCTGCCGCGTCGAACATGGAATCGGTCCAACGTCCGAAGATCGTGGCCATGCCCTGGCTAGCGCCGGGAAAAAACGTCGGCTCGGGAAAGCGGCGTTCGATCTCCGGCAAGATGCATTGGCTGTCGCAATAGATATCGGCACCGATCTGCACGATGGGCGTGCGCCGGTAGCCGCCTGTCAGGGGCATGACGTCTGGTTTGGGAGGGAGCCGTGGAATTTCCACGGAGCGCCAAGCCATGCCTTTCATGCCAAAGGCGATGCGCACTTTCTCGGAAACGGGAGAGGCAGGGTAGTGGTGCAGGATGACTTCGGTCATGGTGTGCTCAGTTTCTTGATGTCGTAGGGCAGGGGCTCGAAGGCGCGGTCCTTGGGTAATGCTTTCTCCACGACCTCGAAGCGCTCCTCGCTGGCGGGATGCGAGGAGAGAAGCGCTGGAACGCTGGTACCTTCCTTCGCGAGTTTCTTGAAGAACTCCATCATACCGCGCGGATCGATGCTGGCTTCGGCGAGGGCTTTTACCCCTCGCAGATCCGCGTCGGTTTCCTGGGCGCGGGAGAAGCGAAGGTTTCCCAAATTCTCCGCCAGCGATGCCGCCACGGAACCGCCGGTGTCCCCTAGAAAAAGAGTGAGCGCGATGCGCCACCCGGCGGCGTGAACCAATCCGCGCAGGCCGTGGCGCCGCTCCACGTGCTGGATTTCGTGGGCGAGAACACCAGCCACTTCCTCGGCGCGGCCGGCCTTTTGCAGCAACGCCGTATGGAAGACGATGTAGCCGCCCGGCATGGCGAAGGCGTTCACCGTGGCATCCCGCACGATATGAACCTGATATTCGTAGACCGAACCCTTGGACAGGCGGCGCCCCAACTCGCGCAACACGGGAAGGGCTGGATGATTTTCTTCCAACGCCTTGGTGGCGCGAAATTGCGCGAAGCCTTGCGCGCCCAGTTTCTTTTCCATCTCCACCGGGATGCGGTCCACCGCCCAATCGATGATGCGGTCCGTTTGCGACACAAGCAGCGCGATCAGCAGCAGCGGCAGTCCCAGGAACACCGTGACGAGCCCGATACTCCATGAGCGCGTTCCGGACGATTTGATCTTCGCTTGCTGCTGGGTGGGTTGCAAATAATGCAGCACGGCTTCCTGCGCGGCGGGATGAGACAGTGCCAGACTGAATGCGCCGTCCTGCGTGCTCCACTCCAGCAAGACGTGGCCATTGTTGAAGCCACCGCGCCGCCAAGTGATTTGCGCCCAGCTAACAGTAGCTAAGCCGGAATGTTCGCCTTGAAAACTCAGGCCGAAGGAGTTGGCGCTAAAGTTGGCGGTGGTCCCGGTAGGGGGGATGCCTGGACCGAAGAGTTGTCCGCTATCGTTCACATGGGATCATCACAAAAAAACATTGAACCGCAAAGGACGCAAAGGTACGCGAAGGGATTTAAAAACATTCAAGCCGAATCGCATTCACCCATTTCGTGGCCCGCGTATTTTTCGAATTTCTTCGTTTTTCCTTCTCGTCCTTCGCGTCCTTTGCGGTAAATCGCTGTTCGTCTATTAGTCGTCGTCCCCGCCGAGCAAGCCACCGAGCGCCGTTCCGCCCACGAGGCCGCCCAGGAGGGAGCCTTGCTCGCGCGATCCACCTCGTTGCGGCGCGGCGGCGAAGATGCGGCTCGCCAGCCGCGACAAGGGAAGCGATTGCAGCATGATGGTCCCAGGGCCGCGAAGTGTCGCGAAGAACAATCCTTCGCCGCCGAAAAGCGCCGTCTTGATTTTGCCAACGTACTCGATGTCGTAATCCACCGTGGATTGCATGCCCACCAAGCAGCCCGTATCGACACGCAGGAATTCTCCGGGCGCCAGATCGCGCCGCATCAAGGTGCCGCCCGCGTGCACGAAAGCGAGGCCATCGCCTTCGAGTTTCTGCATGATGAAACCCTCGCCGCCGAAGAATCCCACGCCCAGGCGTTTCTGGAAGGCGATGCCTATCGATACGCCGCGTGCGGCGCACAGAAAGGAATCTTTCTGGCAGATGAAGGTGCCGCCCATCTTGGGCAGATCGATGGGAACGATCTTGCCGGGATAGGGCGCGGCGAATGCGAGCTTGCGCTTGCCATTGCCTTGGTTGGAGTAAACGGTCATGAACAAGGATTCTCCGGTGAGGAGCCGCTTGCCCGCACCGAGTAACTTACCGACGATGCCGCCTTGCTGTGTCCCGTCGCCGAAGACGGTATCCATGGCGATGCTCTCTTGCATGTACATCATGCCACCGGCCTCTCCGATGGCGGCCTCGCCTGGGTCGAGTTCGATCTCGACGTACTGCATTTCCTCGCCAAAGATTTGATAGTCGATGATGTCAGCCATGATAGTGCGCGGGGTCTAGGGTGAGAACGCGCGCATTCTATCCAAGCCTAGTGAGAACTTCGCGCGCGATAGCCAGGGAGGCGGTGAGACCGGGAGATTCGATACCGTAGAGATTCACGAGTCCTGGAACTGCGTGATCCAAGGGGCCCTGGATCATGAAATCAGCCGCAGGCTCCTTGGGGCCAGAGACTTTTGGACGGATTCCCGTGTAACCAGGTTGCAAGGCGCCATCCTTGAGCCCTGGAAAGTATTTGCGAATGGCTTCGTAGAACAGCGCTTCGCGCGATTCGTCGAAGGTGTAGTCCACCGAATCTATCCAGCACACGTCGGGGCCGAAGCGCGCCTGGCCGCCCAGGTCCAGCGTGACGTGCACGCCCAAGTGAGCATGAGTGGCCACCGGATAGACCAGCCGGCGAAAGGGCGAGCGCCCGCTCAAGGTGTAGTAGTGCGCCTTGGCGAAGTATTGCGCGGGGATGCTTTCAGCGGGAATGCCCCGGATGCTGCGTGCCACGTCCTGCGCGAATAGTCCCGCGCTGTTGACGACGGTTTGGCACAGCAAACTCATGGGCTCTTTGCCGCCCACGTTGAGCACGATGCCCTCACTTGTGACTTCTCCTGACTCCACGGGGCTGTGGAACACCAGGCCAGCGCCGTGATCTTCCGCGTCGCCTTGAAAGGCAAGCATGAGCGCGTGGCTATCGATGATGCCCGTGGAGGGCGAGAGGAACCCAGCGACACATTGCACCGCGGGCTCCATCTCCTGGAGTTCGGCTGGGCTCAGCCAGCGCAGATCGGTTACGCCATTCGCTTGCGCTTTTTCCACATAGGACTGCACCGCGCCAATTTCCGTCTCATCGCTTGCCACTACCACCTTGCCAATGCGCTCATGGGGCACGCCGTGATCGCGGCAATAGTCGTAGAGCGCGTGCTTGCCTTCTATGCATAGCCGGGCCTTGAGGGATCCTTTGGGATAATAGAGCCCGGCGTGAATGACTTCGGAGTTACGCGAGCTGGTGTGCGTGCCGATGCCTTCAGCGGCTTCCAGAACGATGACTTCGCGCCCGGCCATGGCCAGGGCGCGCGCCACGGCCAATCCGACCACGCCAGCTCCTATTACGACACAATCGGTTTTTTCCATGTTCAAGATGAATTACGAGAACCGCCATGTTATCCAAGGGCGAGGGTGCGGGGGGCGCGCCGCGTGAGCGCGTCCCAGGACTGGGATCCCGGCTTCCTTTCGCGCTCGCCGGCCTTTGAGGTGCTGCGCGGCGTGGCCCAGGGTCTCGATCTATCGGCATGGCCATCCGCCGCGGCCCTCACGCAGCAGGCCAAAAAGCTCGCGTCTTTCGGTGCCAAGCCCATCGCCTTCGTGGATTCTGGCCAGGAAGATCTGACATATGAGGAGTGTATTCACCGGCGAGGCGAGGTGCTGTGCCGCCGAGAAGACTGGCACGACTTCTTGAATGCCCTGGTGTGGATGACGTTCCCCCTGGCCAAGGTTGCGCTCAACGCTCGTCATGTCGCGGAGTTGGGCAAGGAAGCCCCTGGACAGCGCGGACGTGTACGCGACGCGCTGACCTTGTTCGACGAGGGCGGCGCAATCGTCTGTTCCTCGAACCCGCTTATGCTCGACTTGATTCGCACCTTCCAATGGAGGGAGTTGTTCTGGCGCCAGCGCGAGGGTTTTCAGGCAACCACTCGCGTGTTTATCTTCGGTCATGCCATGTATCACAAGCTGCTCGATCCGTTTCTGGGCGTGAGCGCGCGGGCGCTGCTGCTTGCCGTGCCGGACGAGTTTCTCAAAGAGCCCCTAGCCCAGCAGATTGCGCAAGCGGGCCACATGACAGCCGGGCGCCTGGCGGATACTCGCGCGCTTGCCACGCCTCTCGACTTGGCGCCGTTTCCAGTTTTAGGGGTGCCAGGATGGTTTGCCGCCAACGACGAGGCAAGTTTTTACGACAATCAAAACTACTTCAGGCCGGGCCGGATGCGCGCCGCGCGGCCGGATCGAGCTTAAGCGCGCACATTATGGCGCGGCGAGGGCATGCCTCGAACTGCCATCGCGATTCCTCTCGCGCGGTGGCGAAGGCCATACAATCCGCCACCCATGGCCCAGGATTCCCGCTTGAAGGACAAAAACAACGAAGTTCGCGGCGTTCTGCTTCTGCTCGCCTTTGGCAGTTTCGTGTCCGGCGTCACCATACGCGTGGGCGAGACGCTTCTTCCCAAGATGTCGCAGGAGTTCGGCGTGAGCGTGGGGGAGGCAGCCATCATCATCACCGCCTTTACCTTTGCCTACGGGTTCTTTCAGTTGATCCACGGCCCCTTGGGCGACCGTTTCGGCAAGGTGCGCATGATCTGCCTCATGCTCG
>JBJXGQ010000001.1:0-17644 GCA_046160525.1 Burkholderiales bacterium | reverse complement strand
GGAGAAGCCCATCCACGCCGATTTCGTGGGAGTGCGCGTGCCCGACCGCTATGTGTTTGGCTATGGCATGGACGTGCATGGCGCCTGGCGTAATCTTCCCGCTGTATATGCTTTGAACAAGGAATAGCAATGCTGGCAATCATCGGCGGTTCGGGTTTGACCCAGCTCGCCAATCTGGAAGTCACACACCGGCAGATCGTGCGGACGCCCTGGGGCGAGCCCTCCGGGCCATTGACCTTTGGCGGCATCCAGGGCAAGGAAGTCGTGTTTCTCGCGCGCCACGGCTATGGCCACACGATACCGCCCCATCGCGTGAATTACCGCGCGAACATCTGGGCGCTCAAGGAGTACAAGGCGAAACAGATCGTCTCCGTGGCCTCCGTGGGAGGGATCCGGGCGGACATGAAGCCTGGTGTCTTGGCCATTCCGCACCAGATCATCGACTACACCCACGGGCGCCAGGGCACCTTCTTCGAGGGGGAAGGCGAGGGCGATGAGCGCGCGGTGGTACACATCGATTTCACCCATCCCTACGACGAAGGTTTACGCACACAACTATTACGCGCAGCCAAAGGTGCGTCGGTGCCAGTGATCGACGGCGGTGTCTACGCCACCACGCAGGGTCCAAGATTGGAGACGGCCGCTGAAATCAACCGCCTTGAGCGCGACGGAGCGGACATGGTGGGCATGACCGGAATGCCCGAGGCCGCCCTGGCGCGGGAAATCGCCCTGCCCTACGCCGCGGTAGCTGTGGTGGCGAACTACGCTGCCGGGCGTGCTGATAGCGAAAGCGGTATTCACCTGGACGCCATTCACGCGATCTTGAAGGATGCCCTAGGGCAAGTCCGCAGCGTGATCGAGCGGCTGCTCAATGATTAGGACTGTGCTGCGCATGGGTGACCCGCGCTTGCTGGAAGTGAGCAAGCCGGTGGAGGCTTTCGGTACCCCCGAATTGAATGCGCTGTTGCAGGACATGGATGACACCATGCGTGCGCTCAACGGCGCGGGGATCGCCGCGCCCCAGATCGGCGTGCTCTTGCGCATGGTGATATTCGAGGTGAAGGAGAATCCCCGCTATCCCGATGCCGAACAGGTACCTTACACAGTGCTGGTTAACCCCGTTATCACACCTCTGAGCGATGCGGCGGAGGAGGGCTGGGAAGGATGTCTGAGCGTTCCCGGCATGCGCGGAGTGGTTCCGCGCTACACACGACTGCGCTACCAGGGTTTCGATCTTCAAGGCCAACCCATCGACCGGACGGTCTCCGGTTTTCACGCCCGCGTCGTGCAACACGAATGCGACCACTTGGATGGCATCCTTTATCCCATGAGAATCAGGGATTTGCGGTTGTTCGGGTTCAATGACGTCCTGTTCCCAGGCCAGGACCTGCAGGAGGAATGATTTTGTAAATTCGCTGTTAAGTATTGTGTAATTTCGTCGTAACCCTGGCTGTCGAGACCCATAAAGCATGCAGCCAGTACCGTGGCAGTTCGTTTTTCCTCCTTTCAAAACCCGCCCCCCAGACGTGCCACTCAGCGCGCCGAGGAACTGCTCGCCCGCGCCATCGTCCATCATGGCGCCGGCCAATTAGCCCAGGCACTGGAGCTTTACCGCCAGATACTGCGTGAGAGTCCGGGCCATGCCAAAGCCCAGGAACTCGCTGGAATTTGCTGCATGCAAGCTGGGAGCTATGGCGATGCCGCCGCTTACCTGCGCACAGTGCTCAAGACCGATCCTGACAACCACACTCTGAGCAACAATCTTGGAGTCTGTCTGCAGCATCTGGGCGATTTCGCCGGGGCCGCGGAGGCCTTGCGCCACTCGATCCGCTTACAGCCCAATTATCCGGAAGCCCACAACAATCTCGGTAGTGTGTTGGAAGTGTCGGACCGAATTTCGGAAGCGGTGAGTGCCTATCTCAAGGTCATCGAGTTGGCCCCCGAACATCGCGCGGCATTGGTGAATTTGAAGCGCTTGGCCTGCGACCCCAGGTTCGCCAAGGAGATCTCTGGGCAACTGGAGACACATTCAGTGCATAGCATCGCGTTGCGCGAGTTGCTTTTCATTGCCAGGGCCGTATCCGCAAGGCAGCAGCCGGTTGCGACGACCCACCCCTTGAGGTTGATGCTGGAGTCTGCCGAGGACAAGGCCGCCCATGGCGACGCGGCGGGCGCCATCGAAGAATACCAACACGTGGTGGAACAAGATCCACGCAATGCTGCGGCCTGGAACAACCTCGGGCTGCTCTTCAGACGCGTGGGGGATTACGCGCAAGCCTTGGCTGCGCTGGCGCGTGCGACTCAGATCAACCCGGACTTCGCGCTGGCGTGGAATAGCATGGGGAGTTGTTACCTCGATCTGGGCGACCTCGTCCAGGCGCGCACCGCCCTGGAGCGGGCGAAGAGCCTAGCGCCGGCCGTCGCCGGCATCGAGTGTAATTTGGGCATGCTGCATCGTGCCTCCCAGGATGCCACCCAAGCCATGGCGTGCTATGAGCGGGCCCTAGGCCTGGACCCGAATTTGTACGAAGCGCATTTGAACCTGGGTAATTTGCGCAACGAATTCGGCGACGAGGCGGGTGCCCGGGCGGCCTTTGGGCGCGCCGTGGAGTTGGCGCCGCAAAGCGCGGATGCACATTACAACTTGGCGGTGGCACAAAGCGCCCCCGAGGCGGCCATGCATCACTTTAACCGTGCGCTCGCCCTGAAGCCTGTGTACCCGGAGGCTGAACTTGCCCGCCTTTACACCCAACTCAAGGCGTGCGATTGGAATGGATTATCCAGGCGCATCGCGCGCGTAAGCGAGATGGCGCAGGATCCCTCCGCGCCGCCCCTATCGCCCTTCTGGTTCCTGGCCGTGTCGGATTCGCGCAAAGCCCAGCAGCAGTGCGCGCGCAAGTGGGCGCAACACAAGATGCCGCCCATTGCACCCTTGGTGCGTGAAAATATTCCAGGGCCCCGCGTGAAGAAAGCTTCCGTGGTACGCGTTGGATTTCTTTCTGGCGATCTGCGCCAGCACGCAGTGGGCGAACTGCTAAGGGATGTCTTGCCCCTGATCGATTCCCGGCGTTGCGAACTCTTCGCCTACGATACAGGGCCCAACGATGGCAGTTCCACGCGCCAGCAGCTGCTGCGCGCTTTCCGCGAGACGCGCCTCGTGGCTACCTTGAGCACCCACGCGCTCGCCAACACCATCGCGGCGGATGACATCGACCTGCTCGTGGATCTTTCCGGATACACCCAGCACTCCCGCTCCCAGGTGCTGGCTTTGCGCCCCGCGCCCGTGCAAGTGAGCTATCTCGGGTTTCCGGGAACCATGGGATGGAGTGCCGTGGACTACTTGCTGGCGGACGACTATCTCGTGCCCGCATTGCACGGCGCTGACTACGACGAGCGCATCGTGCGCTTGCCCCATTGCTACCAACCTGCCCGTCATTTCTCATTGGATGGGGAGAACGCTCCGGCTCGCGAAGCCCTGGGCTTGCCCAAGGATGGGGTCGTGTTCGCGTGCTTCGGCAACGCCTATAAGCTGCGTCCCGAGATGTTCGATTGCTGGTTGCGCATCTTGCGTCAGGTCCCGGGAAGCGTGCTGTGGTTCGCGCGCTTTAACGACACCGCGGAAAATGCGCTGCGCGCCTATACCAAGCACCGCGGGGTGGATCCAGCCCGGCTTGTGTTCTCGCCCATCGTCTCCTTGGACCAGCACACGGCACGGCTTCCCCTGGCGGATCTGTTTCTCGATACGGCGCCCTATGGTTCGGGCATGACCGCGGCTCAAACGTTGTACGCGGGCGTGCCCTTGTTAACGGTATCGGGCCGAACCTACGCGGGCCGCATGGCGGCCAGTGTGCTGCATGCCTTGGGTATGGATTCGTTGATTGCCACCGATGTGCACGATTATGAAGCCCGCGCCGTGCGCCTGGCGCGCGATCCCAAGACGCTCAATGCGCTGCGCCAAATGTTGGCGGTGGCGCGCGTGCGGTCTAGCGCTTTCGACATCCAGGGAAGCGCGCGCGATTTGGAAAATGTGTTCCTGAGATTGGCGCAAACGCGCCTGCGCGCGATGCCCCTTATCCGCGATGACGTGAGCCGTGATGAATTGACCCATGCCTAAGAAACTCGACAGGGAGCTGTAAGAATGAAAATACTGGTCACAGGGGGATGCGGATACAAGGGGAGCGTGCTGGTCCCGAAACTTTTGGCCCTAGGCCACGAGATCACGGTGCTTGACGTGCAGTGGTTCGGAAACTTTCTCGCTCCCCATAGGTTGCTGCGAGTGATCGCGGGAGACGTACGCGACATCGCAAGCGTACCTACGCAAGGGATGGATGCCATCATTCACTTATCCTCCGTCGCCAACGATCCTTGCGGCGATCTGGACCCCAAACTCACCTGGGAGATCAGCGCTCTTGCCACCATGCAATTGGCCGGCCGGGCCGTGCGCCACGGCGTCAAGCAATTCATCTATGCCTCCTCGGGCAGTGTGTACGGGGTGAAACATGAACCCCAGGTGACCGAAGATCTGGAACTCACACCTCTATCTGAATACAACAAAACCAAGATGGTGGGCGAACGCGTGCTGTTGAGTTACGCCAGCGATATGGCCGTGCAGATCGTGCGCCCTGCCACGGTGTGCGGCTACTCCCCGCGCATGCGGCTGGATGTCTCCGTGAACATGCTGGCCATGCAGGCCTTGACCAAGGGAGTGGTGACGGTGTTCGGCGGCAACCAGACCCGGCCCAATATTCATATCGAGGACATCGCGGGTGTCTACTTGCACTTACTGGAACGCCCGCACCTGGCCGGAATCTACAACGCGGGTTTCGAAAACATCACCATCCTGGAAATCGCGGAACGGGTTCGCAAGCACGTTCCCGCCCAGATCAAAATCACGCCGTCCAACGACCCGCGCTCCTATCGCGTGAACTCGGACAAACTTCTGGCCACGGGCTATGTGCCGAAGAAGACGGTGGAAGATGCGATCGCCGAGATCGTGGCGCGCTACCGGGCCGGAGAATTACGCGACGAGGAGCGTTTCCACAATTTGAAGTGGATGCAAAGGGCGCTATTGAAGGAGGCCGCATGAGCGCCGCCAAGAGACTTCGGGTCGCTGTTGACCGCACTGCGGGCACGCCGGTCGCCTTTGACCGGCGCACGGTGGAAAGTCCGGCCCCCGATGCGCGCACCATCAGCTTCGCGGCCTATGCCCAGCGGCTGGCCGAAGTGCTTGTCAAAAGTTCCTGGAGCGCCGTGGCGGACCTTGCCGAAGACTTGCTGGCGCTATGGAAGCGCGGCGGAACGCTCTTCATATGCGGCAACGGCGGGAGTGCCGGAAATGCCATCCACCTCGCCAATGATTTTCTATACGGCATTGCCAAGACATCAGGTCTTGGCATGCGCGTGCAGGCCTTGAGCGCGAACGCATCGGTCCTCACTTGTCTGGCGAACGACATGGGTTACGAGCACATCTTCTCCGCGCAACTGGCGGTGCAAGCGCGTAAGGACGACATCTTGCTGGCCTTCTCCGGCAGCGGAAACTCCAGCAACATCGTGCGGGCCTTGGAGCAGGCGAGAGACATGTCGGTCAAGACTTACGCCGTTCTGGGTTATGGTGGCGGAGAGTGCAAGGGGCTGGCCGATGTTCCCATCCACTTCGCGGTGGATGACATGCAAATCTCCGAGGATATGCAACTGGTTATCGGCCACATGCTCATGCAGTGGTTATCCCAGCGCGGAGCTCAGCCATGATGCTCCTGGCCGAGGTCTCCAGAATATTGCGCGCACGCACTATCTTGAATGCGCATCGTACGGGCACACCGCACTTGGGTTCTTGCCTATCGTGCATGGACGTTCTGGTGGCGGCCTATTTTCACGCGCTGCGCATCGATCCCAGGCAACCCCGCTCGCCATCGCGCGATCGCTTCATATTGAGCAAGGGACATGGCGCGCCGGCCTTGTTCCAAGTCTTGGCGATGCGTGGTTTCTATCCACAATCCAGATTGGCCAGTTACGGGCAAGACGGCAGCGTATTTGCCGAACATCCGCCGGCCCCCGATTATTTAGAGGGTGTCGAAGCTGCGACGGGATCCCTTGGGCACGGGCTGCCCATTGCACTGGGCATGGCCTTGGCCGGAAGAGTGAACAACGCGCCTTACAAGGTGATCGCGTTATTGTCCGATGGGGAATGCAACGAAGGCAGCGTATGGGAAGCGGCCATGCTGGCCGGAGCCCAGCGCGTGGAAAACCTGTGCGCGGTCATCGACTACAACAAGTGGCAGGCCACTGGCCGCAGCGAGGAGGTGATGGCCTTGGCACCTCTTGCGGATAAATGGCGTGCCTTCGGGTGGAGCGTGCGCGAAATCGACGGACATGACTTGGCCTCCCTTGGCGAACAACTCACCCGCGTACCCGATGGTAGCGGTAAGCCAGTCGCCTTGGTCGCTCATACCGTCAAGGGAAAGGGCGTGTCCTTCATGGAGGACGACAACAACTGGCATTACCGCATCCCCAATGCAGAGGACGTCGCGCGCGCATTGCGTGAATTGGACGTTTCGCGGGAGACGCTCCAATGAGAAATGCTTTCGCGGATGAAATCACCCGGCTAGGCGAACGCGACGAAAGGGTCGTGCTGCTTTCTGGGGATATCGGGAACAAACTCTTCGATAGCTTCAAGGAGCGTTTTCCCAAGCGTTTCTACAACTGCGGAGTCGCCGAACAAAACATGATCGGAGTGGCGGCGGGCATGGCGCTCTGCGGGTTACGTCCAGTGATCTACACCATTGCACCGTTCACCACGACCCGGTGTTACGAGCAAATTCGGGTGGATCTTTGTTACCACGCGGCACCTGTGCTGGTCGTGGGAACGGGAGCAGGCCTGTCCTATGCGGAACTGGGGCCCACGCACCATTCCTTGGAGGATCTCGCCATCATGCGGGTGCTTCCAGGCATGACGGTGCTGGCACCTTGCGACGAAGCGGAGTTGCGGGGAGGGTTAGGCGCCGCACTTAGGTTGCCAGGCCCCAGTTATATGCGAATTGGCAAGAAGGGCGAGCCCAAGGTGCATGGCGCCATGCCTGCGATGGAGACAGGCAAGGTCATTCCCTTGGTGCAAGGCACTGACATCTGCCTCATGGCCACGGGAACTATTGTGCCGGTGGCGTTGGCCGCGGCGCGGGCGCTTGAAGAAAAGGGAATTTCCACCACGGTGGTGAGTGCTCCGTGGATCAAGCCATTCGACAATGAGTACTTGCGCGAAGCTTTCGCGCGCTATCCCATCGTTGCCACCGTGGAAGAGCACAGCCGAATCGGCGGGCTGGGTGCCTTGGTGGCCCAATGGCGCGCGGAGCATGCGAACGAAGGTGCCCGTCTCCTGTGTTTTGGGGCCGGTGATTCATTCATGCACGAGATCGGTTCCCAAGACTATGCGCGCAGCTTGCACGGACTGACCTGCGACAACATCGCGCGGCGCTGCGCGGAGCTGCATCAAACCCTGGAACGAGCATGCTCCGTATCGGCGTAGATTTCGATAACACCATCGTATGCTACGACCGCGTGTTCCACCGTGCCGCCGTGGAACAAGGGCTGATCCCGCCGGAGACCGCCGCCGATAAGAACTCCGTGCGGGATTATCTGCGCGCACAAGGGGGCGAGGAGCACTGGATCGCGCTGCAAGGCGAGGTATATGGCAAGCGAATGTTGGAGGCGGATCCTTTCCCAGGCTTTCTCGCTTTCGCGAAAGCGGCGCAAGCCGCCGGTGCGGCATTGCTCATTGTCAGCCACAAGACGCGCATTCCCTTCAAGGGGCCCGCGTGGGATTTGCACCAAGCCGCGCGCGATTGGATCGCGGCGCACCTCGGAAACGCGATGGTGCCACCCGAGAACGTATTTTTCGAACTCACCAAGGATGCCAAACTTGGCCGCATTGCACAGTGCGGCTGCACGCATTTCATCGACGATCTGCCGGAGATTCTGACGGCACCGGCCTTTCCCGCGGGCACGCGGGGGTTACTTTTCGATCCGGCCGGGCACTTCGCCGGCGATTCGCGCTACGTTCGAATGCATGGCTGGCCGGTCCTGTCCCATCACTTCGCATTCGCCGGGGCTCAGCCCGCATGAGCCAGGGTATGGAGAAAATCGGTCCTTTTCTGCGCCAGGCGGGTATCGGGGCGCTGTCATTGCATGAACTGGGTACGGGCGGCAACAACCGCGTGTTTAGAGTGGAATCCGAACGCGGCCGCTTTGCCCTGAAGCACTATTTTTCCCACCCGGGTGACCGGCGCGACCGCTGTGGCGCGGAGGTGGAGTTTCTGCGCCACCTTGAGCGCGCGGGCGTGGAAGATGTACCCAAGGTGCTCGCGGTGCACGCGAATGACCGGCTTGCGCTCTTTACTTGGGTCGAAGGCCAGCGCCCCACCGCGGTGAGTGCGGAGCAAGTAAGCCAGGCTGGGCGCTTGTTCTCCCGCATGAACCGCGCGCGCGAAAGCGCCAGGACTTTGCCGCTCGCCTCGGAGGCGAGTTTCTCCATCGTGGATGCCCTGGAACTGGTTGCAAGGCGGCTGGGCTCTTTGATGAGCTTGTCTCGGGCCAATGCGCTTGACCGAGAGGCCGCTAATCTAGCGGACGAGATGACCGGATTGTGGCCTGCTGTAAAGGCTCGTGCTTACCAGCAGGCCGGGGAGGCAGGGCTGGATCCCGATGAGGAGGTGCATGCTTCGCAGCGCTGCCTTTCGCCTTCCGATTTCGGTTTCCACAACGCCTTGCAGACACAAGCGGGCGAACTGCGTTTCGTCGACTTCGAGTACGCCGGGTGGGACGACCCGGCCAAGATGGCGGCGGATTTTTTCTGCCAGCCGGAAGTGGCGGTTTCCATGGATTTCTGGGATGTGTTCATGGCGGAGGCGTTTACCGAATTCGCCGATGCTGCAAACATCACCGCGCGCGCGCGGATACTGCTGCCAGCCTTTCAATTGCGCTGGTGCGCCATCGCCCTCAACCTGTTTCAGCCGGTTTCCCTGGCGCGGCGGCAATTCTCCCGGCCCGCGCTGGAGGAGGACCAGAGCAAACAACGGCAACTCAAAATTGCGCAATCCTTATTTCAACGCACGGCGGTCTAATGGCGTACATCGATTTCATGTCCCCTTTGCACAAGAGCACGCAGCGGGACTATCTGGCCCGGGTGAATGACCCGGAATTTCCTAAACCGAAGGCCGCTGAATTGGCCAAGCGCTTCGGCTTTGATTACTGGGATGGTGACCGGCGCGTGTGCTACGGAGGCTACCGGTACATGCCTGGGCGCTGGGAGAAGGTGGCCCGCCTCATGGCCCAGCACTACGGCATCAAGCCCGCGGATCGCATCCTCGACGTGGGTTGCGGCAAGGGGTTTTTGCTGCATGACTTTACCGTCGCCGTGCCCGGTGTAGAGGTGGTGGGATTGGATATTTCCGAATACGCCATCGCCCACTCCAAGGAAGAGGTGCGGGATAGATTGCAAGTGGGCAATGCCACAAAGCTACCTTTCGCGGACGCGTCCTTCGACTTGGTGATCTCCATCACCACGCTCCACAATCTGCATTGCTATGATTTCGACAAGGCCTTGCGTGAGATCGAAAGGGTGGGCAAGCGGCATAAGTACATTTGCGTGGAGTCCTACCGCAACGAAGTGGAGAAGGCCAATCTGCTTTACTGGCAGGTGACGTGCGAAATGTTTTGTACCGCCCAAGAGTGGGAGTGGTGGTTCAAGCACACGGGCTATACCGGCGATCATTCCTTCATCCACTTCGAGTAAGCCATGCTGCCAAAAACCACGCGAGCCGCCATTTTGGTGGGCCTACAGCAGCCCTTGGTAGTGGCACAAATCGGCTTGCCCAGCCAGTTGGACGCTGGCCAAGTCTTGGTCAAGGTGATTTACAGCGGAATTTGCGGATCGCAACTCGGTGAAATATCCGGAGCCAAGGGCGAGGACAAGTTTCTTCCGCATCTCCTGGGACACGAGGGCGTGGCACAAGTGCTCGCCACCGGGCCCGGCGTGCGTTTCGTTAAACCCGGGGATACGGTGGTGATGCACTGGCGCAAGGGCCAAGGCATTGACGCCGCACTACCCAAATACACATGGGAGGGGCGTACCGTCAACGCGGGTTGGGTGACGACCTTCAACGAACACGCGGTGGTCTCGGAAAACCGGCTGACCCCTATTCCCGCGGACTCCGATCTGGAAGTGGCACCGCTCTTCGGTTGCGCCGTCACCACGGGATTTGGCGTGGTGCAGAACAACGCCCAACTCAAGATCGGAGAATCCATCGTGGTTTACGGTGCCGGTGGCGTGGGTCTCAATATCGTTCAAGCGGCAGCCTTGGTCAGTGCCTATCCCATCATCGCGGTGGATCTTCATGCCGGGAAACTGGACCTTGCCAAGCAGATGGGCGCGACCCATGTTATCGATGCCAGCACGCAAGACGCGGCGCAGTGCATCCAGGAGATCGCGGGAGCGCAAGGAGTGGATTGTTTCGCCGACAATACGGGGGTACCGGCCATCATCGAGCTGGGTTATCGCTTAACAAAGGCGCAGGGTAGGGTAGTGCTGGTGGGTGTGCCACGCAAGGGCCAAGAGGTAACCTTCCATTCCCTGCCTCTACATTTTGGGAAAGGCTTCTCCGGCTCCCACGGTGGCGAAGCAGTTCCCGAGACCGATATTCCTCGCTACTTGAATCTTTACCGCAACGGGCGGCTTCGGTTACGCGAATTGATCACGGAGCGGCACTCCCTGAACGACATCAACGTGGCGCTGGAGCGTATGCGTAGCGGAGCCATTCAAGGACGCTGCCTGATCGCCATGGAGAGTGCGTGAGCCAGCCGAGAATTCTAATCCTAGGCGCGGATAGTTTGATCGGATCGAGCTTGTGCCATCACCTGGGAAGTTCAGCCATTGGCACATCGCGCCACGCCTCGCAGGCCGGGCACATTCATCTTGATCTGAGCGCGGCCGGTGCAGCGAAACAGTTGGACGGCGTGTTCGATGCCGCCATCCTTTGCGCCGCCATGACCCGGCATGACCAGTGTACGGCCGACCCCGTGGCGGCCTTACGAAGCAACGTGCAAGCTCCGGCGGAAATCGCCGGTGCGCTTATGGCGCGCGGGACTCACGTGGTATTCCTATCCACGGACAGCGTGTTCGGAGCCAACAACCCTGTGCGTTCCGAGGACGATCCAGTACAACCCGGTGAGCACACCTATCCCGCGATGAAAGCGCAGGCGGAAAAATCACTGGCGTTAATCGCAGCCGGTAGCGGTATGGCCAGCCAACTGGCTGTCGTGCGTATGACCAAAGTGGTGTCGGCCCGGCGCGAGCCATTCGGTTCATGGTGCTCGGCTTTGAAATCAGGACAGACCATAGAACCGCTTTGCGACCTACTGATGGCCCCCATTAGCCTTCGTTACGTTGTGGCGGCACTGGCGCGCATCGCCACGCAGCGTATTGCCGGCGTCTTGCATCTATCGGGCGCGAGTGATCTGAGTTATGCCGCCTTCGCACAGGGACTGGCTCGCAAGATGAACCGGCTCGAAAACGTGAACCCCCGCAGCGCCCGGCAAGCCGGCGTGCAACCGAGTTACTGGCCGCGATACAGCCGCCTCACGATGCCTCGGACGCAAGGTTTGGCCGGTCTAAAGCCGCAAGGCGCCGAGCAAGTGGCCTGCGATCTTCTGGACGAATTTCGCTCCCTGACAGCGGTGAATGCACCATGCGATATCGCAGCCTAGCGGTCCTGGGCGCAAATTCCTTCGCTGGCGCTGGATTTATTCCGGCCGCGCTCGATAGGTTCGAGAACGTCACCGGCATCAACCGATCGGCGGAGGGGCCGGATTTCTTTCTGCCCTACAAAAAGCATCAGAGGCGCGAACACTACCGCTTTGTGCAAGCCGACATCAACCTTGACCAGGATCGCATCCTTGCGTTGCTGGACGAAATAAAGCCCGAAGTCGTTGTGGATTTGGCCGGCCAGGGGATGGTGGCGGAGAGCTGGGGCGATCCTGCCCAGTGGTACCAAACCAACGTGCTGGCAAAGGTCCGCATCCTGGAACAATTGCGCCGCCGCCCTTGGCTCAAGCGCTATGTGCGGGTATCCACGCCCGAGGTCTATGGAAGTCATGACCAACCTATTACGGAGGATGCTGCGTACCGGCCCAGCACGCCTTACGCAATCTCCCACGCGGCCATCGACATGCACGCCTTGGCCTTGCACCGGCAATACGGTTTCCCCGTGCTGCTGGCGCGCTTCGCCAATTTCTACGGGCCGGGGCAGCAACTCTACCGCATCGTTCCGCGCACCATTCTTTACAGCAAGTCGCGGCGCAAGCTGCCACTGCACGGAGGGGGCACTTCCGTACGCGCCTTTATCCACGTGAGCGACGTTGCGCAAGCGCTGTGCCGCACGATCGAATGCGGAGTCGCGGGTGAGACTTATCACTTCTCGCCTAATTCGTTTCTGAGTATTCGCGATGCCGTAACCGCGATATGTGACGAACTAAAACAGCCCTTCGCTGCATTAGTTCAAGAATCCGCCGATAGGCCTGGAAAGGATCACGCCTATCTCATGGATTCGGCCAAGGCACGTGCAGCCTTGGAATGGCGCGAAGAATTTGATTTTCGGGAGGGCGTGCGGCAGACCATCGGATGGATCGAAACCCATTTCGCGTCCATGCAATCCCTATCGTGGGACTACATTCACAAGACCTAGGAAGCACCCATAATGCAGGCCGTCCATAACTATCTTCCACGGCAATACGAGCAGACCAACAATCTGGCGGTGAATCACAACTACCTGCCCGAGCAATTTGCCGACGTCGATGCGATTCTTGCCAAGGTGCGCGAGGTCGTGGTACGGGGCGATTTCACTCTCGGGCGCGCCGTGGACCAGTTGGAGGAAAAAGTGGCGCGCTTGTGCCATACGCGCCATGCCGTGGGCGTGGGCAGCGGCACGGACGCGTTGTTCCTCACTCTCAAGGCGTTGGGTGTAGGCCCGGGCGACGAGGTGATCACCACACCTTTCACCTTCTACGCCACCATTGGTGCCATCGTCACGGCAGGCGCCAAACCGGTGTTCGCGGACGCCAGATTCGATTGCAATATCGATCCAGACCGTATCCAGGAAAAGGTCACTGCGCGCACCAAGGCTATCTTGCCAGTGCATTGGTCGGGTCTACCTTGCGACATGGACGCTATCGGTGCCATCGCCCAGCGCCACGGTTTGGCGGTGGTGGAAGATGCTTGCCACGCCATTCAAGCGCGCTACCAAGGGCGCCCGGCGGGCTCCCTTGGCACGGCTGGCTGTTTCAGTTTTCATCCGCTCAAGAACCTGAATGTGTGGGGAGATGGCGGCATCGTGACTACCAACGATGACAAGCTGGCGGAGCAATTAAGGTTGCTGCGTAATCACGGGCTGGCCAGCCGCAATGAGTGCCGTGTGTTCGCCTATAACTCGCGATTGGATACGGTGCAGGCGGTGGTGGCGGATCATCTTCTCGATAAGCTGGATCACATCACGCAAGCGCGCATTGCCAACGCGCGGCGCTATGACGAGTTGCTGAGCGGGATTGCGCAAGTGCTGGTGCCAAAACGCCCCGGAGATATCCAACAGGTCTACCACTTGTACGTGGTGCGATGCGAGCAGCGCGACGAGTTATTGCGGCACCTCGTGTCTCGCGAGATCGACGCTAAGGTGCACTACCCGGTTCCCATGCATTTGCAGCCGGCCGCTGCCTTTCTGGGCCACCAGGCTGGAGATTTCCCCGTGGCCGAGGCCCTATCCGGTACGGTGCTATCCCTGCCGGTACACGAGTTTGTGACTCACGCCCAACAGCAGCACGTGGCGCGCGCGATCCGGGAGTTCTATGCTTAAGGTCCCTTTTGTTGATCTCGCCCGCCAGTACCGGGCGCTGCGCCAGGAGTTGATGAGTGCGTTCGATGCGATTGGAGAAAGCGGCGTATACATCATGGGAGAGCGCCTGGAATCCTTCGAGCGCAAGGCGGCGAGCTACTGCCAGACTAAACACGCCATCGGTGCCGCCAACGGCTCCGATGCGATCTTTTTGGTCTTGAAGGCCCTCGGAATAGGCGCGGGAGATGAAGTCATCACTTGTCCCAATTCCTTTATCGCCACGGCGTGGACCGTGGTGGCCGCCGGGGCGCGCCCGGTTTTCGTGGATGCGGGCGAGGATATGAACATGGATCCGGCGCGCATCGAGAGCGCGATCACGGCGCGCACGCGCGCGATCATCCCGGTGCATCTTACCGGCCGCCCTGCGCCGGTGAACGAGATCGCGCGTATCGCGCGCGAACGCGGGCTCTACGTGATCGAAGATGCGGCCCAGGCTATCGGTGCACGCTATCACGGCAAGCGCGTGGGTTCCTTGGGCGATGCCGGTTGCTTCAGCTTGCACCCCTTGAAAAATTTGGGCGTTTATGGTGACGGCGGTTTGATCACCACCGATGATGAGGGCCTGGCCAGCAAGCTGCGTTTGCTGCGTAACCATGGTCTGCGTAACCGCGACGAATGCGAGGCCTGGGCCTACAACTCTCGATTGGATCCGCTGCAGGCGGCATTCGCCGAAATAAAACTGGCTTACTTGGATGGCTGGAATGCCCGCTGCCGCGAAATTGCCGCCGCTTACCGAGAAGGACTGCGGGCCTATGTGCAGGTGCCTGAAGACCGCTCCCATGAAGAATGCGTGTATCACAACTTCGTGATCCGTACGCCCCGGCGCGATGAACTCAGAGCCTATCTCTTGGCCCATGGGGTGGACACCCGGGTGCACTATCCCATCCCCATTCACATGCAAGACGCGGCGAAGTCTCTAGGTTACGGCCAGGGCGATTTTCCCAACTGCGAGCTTTTTGCCCAACGCATGGTGAGCTTGCCGGTGTATCCGGAGCTGTCGGCGGAGGAGGTGGGCTACGTCATCGATACGATCATGGCGTTCCATAAGGGAAGTGCCAAGCGCGGACTTGAACCGGGAAATTCGGTCCGAGTGGGTGTCCCGTCATGAATTCGGAGATGGATGCGCTTGCCGGCGCGATTCGCAGGATCGCCTCGACCCGCTCCAAGGTGGTATTCGTCTCGGGTAACTTCAACATCGTGCATCCGGGGCATGTGCGACTGCTGAACTTTGCCGCCAGTTGCGGCGACGTGTTGGTGGTTGGAGTACTGCCTGACAATTCGGAAGGCGCCACACTACCGGAAGCCTTGCGCTTGGAGGGCGTCAAGTCCATCAACGCGGTCACCTTCGGCTTCGTTCTGCGCGAGACTCCCGAGGCCTTCATCACCCGATTGAAGCCCGACGTGGTGGTCAAGGGCAAGGAGCGGGAGTTTCAAGACAACCCAGAAGCCAAGGTAGTGGAGAGCTATGGCGGGAAGCTGATCTTCAGTTCCGGCGACACTCGGTTTTCCCTCGTGGAGCTGCTGCGCAAGGAGTTGCAAGACGGCCGCCATTCCACCATTGAGCGGCCTCTCGATTACATTGGCCGCCACGCGCTGTCATTCTCCGAACTTGGGCGTATCGTGCGCAACTTGGCGTCCCTCAAGGTAGTGGTGATCGGGGATCTCATCGTGGACGAGTACATCAATTGCGAACCACTGGGGATGTCGCAGGAAGACCCGACCATCGTGGTGACCCCCATCAAGAGCGACAAGTTCGTGGGCGGTGCCGGAATCGTGGCGGCTCACGCGCGCGGGCTGGGCGCGCAAGTGACCTACCTCACTGTTACGGGCCGGGACGATACCGCGAAGTTCGCATTGGACAAGCTGCGGGAGTTTAATGTGGACGTCCAGCACGTGGAGGATGATAGCCGCCCTACCACCTTGAAGCAGCGCTTCCGGGCGCAGAACAAGACCCTGTTGCGCGTCAGTCATCTGAGGGAGCATGGGATTGGGGCTGGTCTGTGTGACGATCTTTTCAACCGGATGCAACCGGCCTTGCGCGGTGCCGATTTGGTGGTGTTCTCGGATTTTAGCTACGGATGCCTGCCGCAGCCTCTCGTGGACAGGATCGTTTCCGCGTGCACAGAGCGGCGGATCATGATGGTGGCCGACAGCCAGTCGTCCTCGCAAGTGGGAGATGTGTCGCGCTTCGCGGGGATGTGCTTGCTGACACCCACGGAGCGAGAGGCGCGCCTGGCGTTACGGGATTTCAATTCGGGATTGGTGGTACTCGCACAGGCGCTTCAGGACAAATGCAATGCTGGAGACGTCCTCGTGAAACTGGGCTCGGAGGGCGTTCTCGTCCAACCCAAGCAGGGCTCCGAACAGGCGCTCACGGATCGCATCCCCGCCCTGAACACTTCTCCGAAAGATGTGTCTGGTGCCGGGGATTCGATGCTTATTGCGACGTCCATGGCCATGGCTGCCCAGGCCGACATTTGGCAAAGCGCGTACTTGGGATCGCTCGCGGCGGCTTGCCAGGTGGGACGCATGGGAAATGTGCCACTTACCGCCGCGGAATTGTCCATGGAGTTACAAGCTTAGTGAGCAATAGGAGCGCTTGCTCAAGGACCAACCTATGAAAGCAGTTCTTTTGGCGGCAGGCTTCGGCACGCGCCTGCGCCCTCTCACGGACCGGTTGCCCAAATGCATGGTGCCCATCGGGGGCCGGCCTCTCCTGGGAATTTGGATCGATATGTTGCTGGAGGACGGATGCGAGAAGATCTTGATCAACACGCATTATCTTCCCGAAGTGGTAAGGGACTTTGTGCAAAACCACTCGAACCGGGGCCAACTGGAGCTGTTTCATGAACCGAAATTGTTGGGCACCGCGGGTACATTGCTGGCGCTCGCCAGTGCCATTGGTAATGAAAGCTTTCTATGTGCCCATGCCGACAATCTTGCGCGGATCGACCTACCGCAATTTCGCAAGCGCCACCGGCAGCGCGCCAAAGAAGTCGAGATCACCATGCTGGCCTTCGACACCGATAATCCCTCGGCATGCGGCGTGGTGGAGGAAAATGCGCTGGGCGTGGTCACGGCATTCCACGAAAAATCCGCCCATCCTCCCAGCCGCCGGGCGAACGGCGCTGTCTACATCATGGAGCCCTCGGTCATCGGTTTCATCCGGGGTATATCCGGTGATTCGGCGGACCTCAGTACGCAGGTGCTTCCGCATTATTGCGGGCGTATGCAAACATGGTATGACCCCGATACCTATCTGCGGGACATCGGCACGCCCGAATCCCTGAGACTGGCGCGCCAGGAGTGGAGCGAGTGTGAGTCTCGCCAGCTAAGGATGGCTCTATGAGAAAGCATCCCCGTATCGCGGCGCAAGAACCCATCGAGCGGGCCCGCGCCGCCTGGACCGCCGGAGAGTTAGATGATGCGGCGCGTGTGCTCGAAAGAATATTGAACCGCAATCCTGACGATGCCGCGGCCATTCATTTGGCCGGCGCCGTGGCCCTGGCCGCCCAGCAACCGGCACAAGCGGCCGTGTTCCTGGAAAAAGCCGTTCAGCTAAATCCTGAAAACGCCGATTTCTGGTGCGATCTTGGGACGGCGCTCCATGCATTGCGCAACCTCGGTGCCGCGGAACAGGCCTACCGGCAAACGTTGGTGTTGCAAGCCAGTCACAAGGATGGACTGTTCAATCTCGCCAACGTGTTAAGGGA